>NZ_JBPCCV010000001.1:25504-527029 GCF_053471565.1 Furfurilactobacillus sp. WILCCON 0119 | reverse complement strand
TCAACTCAACTCAACTCAACTCAACTCAACTCAACTCAACTCAACTCAACTCAACTCAACTCAACTCAACTCAACTCAACTCAAGTTGCGTTGGACATATATTTCTTATAATTACAAGATGCTTTTTCTTAAAATTCCGAAAAATTTCATCGGAATTTTGCACGATGTCGCTGCCAGAAGGGCGGTGGCATAAATGTTAAGGGACAATGCGGACTTTAATAAGCACGTCAATTCAAACTCAGCCTTTATGGCAGAACTTCAAGAAAAATTGCCGGCGTATTTTGTGCCTGAAACAGTGGATGATGACGGCAATGTGACTGCTCCAGGCGGCTTCGACCTTGAAAAATTTAAGCAGAGCCTCAAGGAAAGTAACGTTAATGAACTTTCATCAGGCTATCAACTCGATTTTATCGGAAAAAATTATGCTAAAAAACAGGCCGGTGAACGACCTGAAACGGTGATCGTTGCGGACACTGAGCATAATGCTAAGACGGAGAATAAGGATTCCAAGAACCTCTTTTTCACGGGTGACAATTTAGAAGTTTTACGCCATTTGCAAAATGCGTACGCCAACGCGGTGGACTTTATTTACATTGATCCACCGTACAATACAGGGACTGATGGCTTCGTTTATCCTGATCACTTTGAGTATGATGATGCCAAACTTCAGGAGATGTTCGGCTTAAACGACGATGAGGTTAGCCGCCTTAAAAGCATTCAGGGAAAGGCAACTCATTCTGCGTGGCTGGCATTTATGTATCCACGGCTTTATTTAGCAAAGAAACTTTTGAAGGATAGCGGCCTGATTTTTATCTCCATTGATGATAATGAACAAGCAAACCTGAAGCTGTTAATGGACGAAATTTTTGGCGAGGGGAGCTTTAAAAATGTGTTAGCCGTTCGGCGTGGCGCAAAGTCTGTCCAGGCTCAGTTTGAAACCTGGGATAAACTTGGTCAGGATTACGAGTATGTTTTGCTATATACCAAGGATGGTAATAGTCGTTTCCCCGCCCAATTTAAAAAACTGACGGATAAACGTGAGGGGACGTGGAATAATCACTGGCGTGGGACGGACCGGCCGACCATGCGGTACGCCTTGTTTGGCATCACCCCGGAACGCGGGCAATGGCGGTGGAGTAAAGAACGAAGTGACAAGGGTGCTGAGAATTATCAGCAGCTTCTGCAAGATTTGGGGGCAACGACCAGTGACATTACCAATGAACAAATCGATACCTGGATAAAAAAGCAGGATCAACCGGTTGATTTACTCCGGTTATCAAGCACAGGCAAGCCGGAGCATTACATCCCGGCGACCGATGAAACGCTCCTAAATTCAAACTGGACGGATCTGTTGATCGGTAATTCCAGTGAACTGCGCAAGTTGTTTGGCTTTGTGCCGTTCGATACGCCAAAATTGGTCGCACCAATTGAACGGATGCTCCATTTTGTGCCTAAGGATGCACTTGTTTTGGACTTCTTTGCGGGTTCAGCCACGACGGCGGATGCGGTCATGCAACTCAACAAGGCCGATGGTGGGCAGCGGCACTACATTTTGGCGCAGCTACCGGAACCATTACAGGATGACAGTGTTGCGGCAAAAGCTGGCTACAAGACCATTGACGAGATCTCGTGCGCTCGGATTGAAAAGGCCGCTGACGCAATTGGCGATGCCACTGGCTTTAAGCATTACCATGTGGTACAACCCAACGTTGATTCACTGGATGAAATCGAATTTCACGATGACATTGAATTGAATTTATTTGACGACATGATCACCCCGTTTTCAAGTGCTCGCTTGGGGGTGCCCGGGGGCAGTGCGGGCAATGAGACCATTTTGAACACGTGGCTCTTGGCGGATGGGTACACTTTTGATACGCCAATCAAAACACGTCAATTTGGGCATGCTAGTGTGGCTTACGTGAATGATTCCAGAATTTACATCATCAATAAGGATTGGAATACGGACGCGACGAAAGCGCTTGTTAATGAAATTGGCACAAACCAATTAACCGTTCAAAGTGTTGTTGTTTACGGTTACGAACTGGCGATGGAACACCGCCGGGAGCTTGAATTAGCGCTGAAACAACTGGACGTTAGCGTTAATTTACAAGTGAGGTACTAGCATGAAAATAACGCTAGATGAATTACCTCATCAAGAAAAAGCATTGGCAGCCATCATGGCCAGTTTTCCGGGGCTGGATGAACAGCCAAACGGTTCCCGTGATGCTGACGTTTACGCCAACCCAATCGTGACGCATGCCGGCGAAGACGTAGCGAACATCGATGTAAAAATGGAAACCGGTACCGGGAAAACGTACGTTGGCGTTCGGACGATGTATGAATTGCACCGCCGCTTTGGCCTGTTTAAATTTGTTGTCGTGGTGCCGAGTCCTGCCATCAAAGCGGGTTGGAAAAACTTCATCACCGCTGACTATGCAAAACGGCATTTTGGTCAATTTTATGAGAATGTCAACGTTAATTTAAACGTCATCAATGCCGGCGATTTCAAGGCTAAATCAGGCCGTAGCAACATGCCGGCACAATTGATCGATTTTGTTGAAGGCTCGCGGTTGAATCAAAATACGATCGAGGTTTTGTTGATCAATGCGGGAATGCTGGCATCAAAGTCGCTGACGAAAGCCTATGATCAAACGCTTCTTTCGGGATGGACCACCCCAATCGACGCAATTGTTGCCACGCGCCCCGTGGTTCTTATGGACGAACCCCACCGTTTTCCGCGGGGGAAGGCGTTCTATCAGGCCGTTGAATTGCTGAAACCACAGTCAATCATTCGGCTGGGCGCAACGTTTCCAGAGGTTAAGGTTGGCCGGGGGAAAAACGCCCAGTTGCTTAAGGACTATTACCGAAACGAACCGCAGTTTAACCTGAATGCTGTGGATGCCTTTAACCACGGGCTGGTCAAGGCCATTGACATCTACTATCCGAACGTTTCGAAAGCAGCGGCCGCGGATAAGTGGGTCGTTGATTCTGTGAAGGCAAAAACGCTGGTTTTGAAGCAGGGGCCAACGCTACGAACGGTGGGCGTTGGTGACGACCTTGGCTTTGACGGGAACATCACCTATGAGGGTGGCAAAGTTTTATCGAACGGCCTAGAACTTGAAAAAGGGATGACGTTTTTACCAGCAACAATGACGGCGTCTTACCAAGAGATGATCATTCGTGAAGCAATCGACCATCACTTTGCTGCTGAAATCACGAATTTCATGCGTGAAAATGACAACCAAGCAAAGGTTAAAACGCTCTCACTGTTTTTCATTGATTCCATTCGGTCCTATCGTGGCGAACCAGGTGAACACGCCTGGTTGAAAGACCTTTTTGAAAAATTGCTTAACCAAAAACTGACCGACCTCATTCAAATGTATCGAGCGAAAACCCAGCCGCGTGAGCGTGAGTACCTGTCATTTTTACAGGCAACGCTGGCCAATCTAACGACAGATGTTCATGCCGGCTACTTTGGTGAAGACCGTGGTAGCGGTGACGAAGGGATTCAAAAAGAAGTCGATGACATTTTGGTAAACAAAGAAAAACTGTTGTCCTTCAAGGATGACAACGGCCATTGGAATACCCGCCGCTTTCTGTTTTCTAAATGGACGCTACGTGAAGGTTGGGACAATCCGAATGTTTTTATGATCGCTAAATTGCGAACATCGGGGTCCGAAACGTCAAAGCTGCAAGAAGTGGGTCGGGGGCTCCGGCTACCCGTTGATGAAAATGGCCACCGCCTTTTGCAGTCTGAGTTGCGAAGTCGGTTACGCTTTTTAATCGGTTATGACGAACGGGATTTTGCCCAAAAATTGGTAAACGAAGTCAATAGCGACACAGCGCTTACCGGATTCAGTGACAAATTAACGGTTGAAATGATTGACCTCATTGTTGAAAAACAGTTGGCGCCAGATGAAGCGACGCTGCTTAAAACGCTGCGGGCTTCAGAAATTATCAAACAGAATCGTGACTTTGAGCCTGGCGGATTTGCTAAGTTACTTGAGTTGTATCCGTTGCTGCGTGAAGTCAGCCTCGTTAAGCATGATAGAATCACGACGAACGGGCCACAGTCAAAACAACGGGTCGCATTAAATCAAGACAACTGGAACCGAATGCGCGCTTTGTGGCAGACGTTTTCACAACGGTTTATGCTGAAGTTTAGGCCAATTTCAGATGATGCCCTGCAAGCAATGGTTAACGAAACAATGCAGGGTCACGACGCATTTGTTCTGCAATCCCCTGAGTTTACCCGGGGTGAACTTTATGCGAGTGATGAAGATGAATTGTTACAGGCAAAGGAACAAACAGTGGCGGAGAACATAAGGCAACCGCTACCGGGAATGCCTTATGGGTTATTTTTGCGTAAGCTATCGGACAGCACTAAGCTACCGGTTGCAATCCTTCACCGGGCGTTAGTGCCAGTTTTAAAGAATGTGTATAACTCAGATACACGTTATTTAAATGAATTAACGCTAAGTAATTTGGCCCGACAGTTCAAAGTTTGCTTTGCCGAGAAGTATGCGCAAGCGTTTGAATATCAGGCGTTGGCTTTTCAAGCCAGCACCTCGGTGTATGACGCAAAGGCGGACACATTTAAAACAGACGTTTCTGCCGAGGCCATTGGTGTTAACGAAGACGACCAAGTTTTGGGGGATCAAACGCGGCAGTTATATGAAATGCCGCCCATGCGGTATGATTCAGTTCATCCTGAAAAGGAGTTGCTTACCCATGAGTATGACGCCAAGGTGACAGCTTTTGGGAAACTTCCAAGACGTGCCATTCAGGTTCCAAAGTATACTGGTGGAACAACAACGCCAGACTTTGTGTACGTGATTGAAGATGAGAACAAACAGGCAGTCTATTTATTGGTGGAGACGAAGGCCGAAAATAAACGGGTGGGCGATGCGCAGATTGTGAACACCCACCGCCAATTCTTCGAGCAATTGCGGCACCATCACATTGCGTATGAAGAGGCGGTAACTGCAAATGAGGTTTACGCCAAAATCAAGGGTCTGGAACAAAGTGATCAGTAAGAGATGCGTCATTGCTTGCCCATTTAGCGAAGTTGGCTGTCCGGTTGGGCGGTCAACTTTTTTATTTGCTTCAGCAGCCGCCAAAAAGAACGCGTGAGTGCACCGAATGATAAAAATCGTCAGCTAAAAGGGCCCGATAAGATCGTCGAAACGGTTTAATTCGTTAGAATTGCGTTAAAGCGGCGCTTAGGCCTCGTTTTTTAAACCGTGATTCGGTATAATAACTTAGGTTCAAAAAGAAGTTTGGGAGTGAAAGTAATGGGGAATTCCACCACAAAGGGCATTCAAATTGCCATTGATGGTCCTGCATCAGCAGGCAAAAGCACAGTAGCAAAGTTAGTTGCTGCTAAGTATGGGTATGTGTACCTCGACACAGGTGCCATGTACCGGGCCATTACCTGGGCCGCAATGGACCAACAGGTGGACTTAACGGATGAAGCGGCAGTGATGGCAATTGTTGCCGCAACACCAATTCGGTTTGCACCCGGCAAACCAGACCAACTCGTTTTTGCGGGGGATGTGGACGTTACCCGTGCCATTCGTGAAGACGACGTCACAAACAATGTCTCAACGATTGCCGCATTGCCCAAGGTTCGGGCAGCATTGACTGCCCAAATGCAGACCATTGCTGCAGCAGGTGGCATTGTCATGGATGGTCGTGACATTGGCACCACCGTTTTACCAGATGCGCAAGTGAAGATTTTCTTGGTTGCCAGCGTGGCCGAACGTGCCCAACGGCGGTTTAAGGAAAATCAAGCGAAAGGCATGGACGTTTCACTTGCAACGCTAGAGCAAGAAATCGCGGCGCGTGACTATAAAGATTCACACCGCAAGACGTCACCACTGACGCAAGCGAAAGACGCGCAGTTGGTTGATACCACATCGTTATCCATCGATCAGGTGGTGACGACCATTGCCGAGATGGTTAATAAATATTTAAATCGTCAAGGTTAGTCGTATTTGCTGGTAATTCAGTGGACTTTCGATTATGATGTTAAATAGATATTGTCACTAGGAGGATTTTTTTCATGAGCGAGAACGAAGACAACAAAGAATTATTAGATGCGTTAAACAACGCGGGCCAAGTTAACATTGGCGACGTCGTTAAGGGTGAAGTTTTGGCCATTGATGACGACCGACAAGCAATTGTTGGAATCGGCGACACAGGTGTTGAAGGTGTCGTACCAGTTAAAGAATTAACTGCAGATGCAGATTCATTGAGCGTTGGTGACGAACTGGACTTAGTTGTCATTTCACGCATCGGTAACGACAAAGAAGGCGGGAGCTACTTACTGTCACAACGTCGTTTAGAAGCCCGTAAAGCATGGGATAACATCGAAAAAGAATACAAGAGTGGCGACACCTTAGAAGCAACGGTTACACAAGTTGTTAAGGGTGGATTAGTTGTTGACGCTGGTGTTCGTGGATTTGTTCCTGCATCAATGGTTTCTGACCATTATGTTGAAGACTTAAACCAATTCAAGGGTCAAGAATTAGCATTTAAGATCGTTGAAATCGAACCAAGTGAAAACCGTTTGATCTTGTCACACCGTGCCATTGTTGAATCAGAAAACAAGGCTAAGCGGGCAGAATTATTCGAAAACTTGGCTGCCGGTGATGTTATTGAAGGAACAGTTGCCCGCATGACGGACTTCGGTGCCTTCGTTGATCTTGGTGGTGTGGACGGTTTAGTTCACGTTTCCGAAATCTCATACGACCACGTCAACAAGCCAAGCGATGTCTTGAAGGTTGGCGAAACCATCAACGTGAAGGTTCTGAACGTCGATGCAGATCGTCAACGGATTTCATTATCATTGAAGCAAACACAACCTGGTCCTTGGGATGACATCGAAGACAAGGCCCCAGTTGGCGCTGTCTTGGATGGAACGGTTCGCCGTTTAACAGACTTTGGTGCCTTTGTTGAAGTGTTCCCTGGTGTTGAAGGTTTGGTTCACATTTCTCAAATCTCACACGAACACATTGCAACGCCTAACGATGTTTTGAAGGTTGGCCAAGCAGTTCAAGTTAAGGTTCTGAACGTTGACCCTGCCCAACAACGGCTTGGTTTGTCAATTAAGGCTCTTGAAGAAAAGCCACAAGCTGACAACAACGATGCTGAAGAAGACCAACGGAACGCTTCCCGTTCTGATGTTCAAAATTACTCCAGCGATGATGACAGCGGCTTTACGATCGGTGACTTGACTGGCGACGACCTGAACAAGTAAGCTTAAAACCTGATTGAAGGTTCCTCCATCATGTGGGGGAACCTTTTTTCGTCGGAACCACTGGCGGATTTTAGTTGCGCTTCGCTTATGGATTGCGTAAACTGAAACGAGCTTATTGATTCCATTAACAAATAAAAATGACTTAATCAAAAGGAGGACACCATGCCAAATCCAACAGTTGCCATTGTCGGCAGACCAAACGTCGGAAAATCAACCATCTTTAACCGGTTAGTCGGCGATCGGATTTCCATCGTGGAAGATACACCTGGTGTAACACGTGACCGGATCTATTCTTCTGCAGAATGGCTTGGCCGCCATTTTAACTTGATCGATACGGGGGGGATTGACCTCTCAGATCAACCATTTAGCGTTCAAATTACTGAACAAGCTGAAATTGCGATTGATGAAGCAGATGTCATCATCTTTTTAGCCAGTGCACCTGAAGGGGTCACGGACGAAGATGAACAGGTTGCTAAAATTTTATACCGCGCGGATAAACCCGTTTTATTGGCAGTGAACAAGGCTGATAACCCGGAACAACGTCAGGAAATTTATGACTTTTACAGTCTCGGATTCGGCGATCCGCACCCGATTTCTGGGGCTCACGGAACGGGTCTGGGTGACTTACTGGACGCCGTTGTTAAGGAATTTCCAGCAGATGCTGAAAATGAAGAGGACGATACCATTCGTTTCAGCCTTATTGGGCGGCCTAACGTTGGGAAATCATCCATTGTTAACGCCTTACTTGGTGAAGACCGGGTGATTGTCTCAGATGTTTCCGGGACGACGCGGGATGCCATTAACACGCAGTTTACTGATCCAGACGGTGACGTCTTTACCATGGTCGACACGGCCGGACTCCGGAAACGGGGAAAGGTGTATGAAAACACCGAACGGTACTCAGTGATGCGGGCCATGAGCGCCATCGACAAGAGTGACGTTGTCCTGGTCGTGTTAAACGCCGAGGAAGGAATTCGCGAACAGGATAAGCACGTTGCTGGTTACGCTCATGAAGCGGGACGAGCAATCATTATCGTGGTTAACAAGTGGGACACCTTGGAAAAGGATGACTACACGATGGCCAACTTTGAGGCGCAGATTCGGGAAGAATTCCAGTACCTTGATTACGCACCGATCGTGTTCGTTTCTGCGAAGACACGGCAACGGTTGAACAAGTTGCCAGATCTGATCAAGCAGGTCAACGAAAACCACCGCAAGCGGATCCAATCATCGACACTGAACGATGTCATCACGGATGCAATTGCGACAACACCAACGCCAACCCAAAATGGTCGGCGGTTACGTGTTTACTATGTGACGCAAGTGGCCATCCAGCCACCGACCTTTGTGCTGTTTGTTAACGACCCTGAATTGCTTCATTTCTCATATTCACGGTTCTTAGAAAACCAAATCCGGAAGGCCTTCGACTTTACGGGGACACCGATCCACCTTATTGCGCGGCAACGAAAGTAGTCGTTTTTGCTCAATTTAATGCCGTTTTATAAAAAAAACGATGAAAATGCTCTGAAACATTGATTTAACAGGGAAAAATGCCTGTTTTAGCTTGTTCAAAGCGAACCCGTGTGGTAAATTAAATGTTGAAATGATGCGGTTTCCGTTATTGTTTCGCCATTTCTGGACCACTCAGAGATGGCCACTAGATGTTTTAATAAAACGTCTAAGCCCAAATCCGGAGGTGAAATCTCACATGGCAAACAAAGCACAATTAGTTAACGACGTTGCAGTTGCAACTGGTTTAACCAAGAAGGACGCAACCGCTGCAGTTGATGCAGTTTTTGCTTCAGTTCAAAAGAGCTTAGCTGATGGCGACAAAGTTCAATTGATCGGTTTCGGTAACTTCGAAGTACGCTCACGCGCTGCTCGTAAGGGCCGTAACCCACAAACTGGGCAAGAAATCGAAATCCCAGCAAGCAAGGTACCTGCATTCAAGCCAGGTAAAGCTTTGAAGGATGCCGTTAAGTAATTCATTACTTAATTGGTAAAGACCCGAATTCGTTCGGGTCTTTTTCTTTACCTTAAATTCGGAATAAAGCAATCTGCTAGCGCTTAGTGGCTGATTGGCGTAGAATAATATGTCGACAATGAACGGGAAGGTGACGGTAATGAACGAAACCAGTTATGCGGAGCAGATGTTAGACGCTTTACAAAGTGGGCAGGTGGACGAAGCCAATAAGTTGTATGCGTGGGCATTGCGCAAGGATGATGACGAGACACTGTACAATTTGGCGGAACAATTATACGGACTGGGATTTAATAAGAAGGCCCAACGAATCTATGAACGGTTGCTGGAAAGCTATCCTGATGAAGACGAGTTGCGCACCAGTTTAGCCGATATTGCCATTGATGAAAATGATCTGGATGCTGCGACGGCCTATTTAGAGGCCATTCAACCAACATCACCAGCTTATTTGCAAAGTCTCCTGGTTCAAGCGGATTTATATCAATCTGAAGAACTGTTTGAAGTCAGCGAACAAAAGCTGCTGACTGCTGCAAAGATTGCGCCAGATGAACCGGTTGTGCTCTTTGCACTGGGGGAATTTTACTTCATGATGCGTGCTTATCAGCAGGCGATTGAATATTACCTAACGCTCATCAAACGGGGAATTCCTAAAATGGAAGAAGTGGACCTCGTTTCACGAATCGGAGTTGCCTACGCAAATGCGGGTAAGTTTGAACAAGCAGTGGCGTACCTGGAACAGATTCACACGGCGGACATGACACCAGACGTTCGCTTCCAAATGGGGTTTGTGTACACGCAGTTGAAGGATAATCAAAAGGCCATTGCGGCGTTTGAAGCACTCCTGGAGGAGGACCCTTCCTATGCGTCCGTTTATCCGTATCTTGCTCACGCACTAACCGATGAAAACCGGCTTGAAGAGGCCTACAAGGTTGCTCAACAAGGGTTAAGCGTTGACGAATACAATCAGGACCTCTTTGGTCAAGCGGCGAGTCTGGCGTTACGGTTGAATGATCCAGCCGACGCTGAAGATTACTTCAAACGGGGACTCGCCTTAGATCCTGATAACCAGACGTTAATGCTGCAACTGAGTAATCTCTACGTCCAGGCACATAAGGACGTGGAAAATGTTGATTTGGCCACGCAGTATGTTCAAAACAACCAGGTGGACCCACAGGTGTACTGGAACCTTGCCGTGTCTTACACGCGCTTAGAGGAGTGGGAGTTAGCCACGCAGTATTATGATGCGGCGCAGCCATACTTTGAAACCAACGTGGACTTTTTGAAGCCTGCCTTCTACTTTTACCGTGAACAGGGCCAAGTGGAGACCGCTGTGGCATTGTTACGTCGGTACCTTCAATTAGCACCTGATGATCAGGAAATGGCGGCGGCCCTTGAAGATTACGAGGATCAAGGCTACTAAAAATTAAGTTAATGAAAAAGTAAACGCGCTCAGATGTCGGATAGGTTTCCGATAATCTGAGCGCGTCTTTTTAAACGAACTTTGAATAAAACGTTTGGTGAGTTTAGGGCACCTTTAGCGTGTGACGTGATAAAACATTGTATTCACGGTAAACACACGCACCAATTAAGGCAAGGTCAATTAAAATGAGCATGAGGATCTTCGGCAAGAAGAAACTGATAACACAAATGAGAAAGACCAAGCCGCCGCTGATGATTATTTCGGTGGTTGAGGTTCTATTCCGCTGGTGCCGAAGAACCATAAGGGTCAGCGTCCCTAAAGTCAGGACAAGGCTAATTAGATAACCTGATTTGATGATTGTCGCTTGTGAGTGTGCCAACTCCATCAGGAAAAAGCAGCCCAGTGTCAAAAACAGAATGAAATTAATGTGCATTCCGCGGAAAATCGCTAGGCCTTGATAATTAGTGGCATGAACCTCAACGTTACTCATGAGTGAGTAGTACAGCCACCAGACGGTAATTGTACTGACGATGAGGAGTAAAAAAAGGCCAATCTTGGGAAAGGATAATCCCTCATCGAATAGCTCAATGAGGTTGGCCAGGGATTCACCAAGAATAATCATTGTGAACTGCCCGTAACGCTCAAGCAGCGAAGACGATAGTTGAAACGGAATTTTCCGTTCTGTAAATTCGCGGTTAAAGTTGGCACTTTCAAACGTTAAGGCGAACATATCGATGAAGATGGCAATGGCCATGGCGACCTGTTGAAGCCCCGCTGTCGGTGCTAGTGGAACTAGCAGAAAGAAGACCAAGCCGACGGCGTAGGCGATGAGATAGGGCCCGGTGGTCAGCATGTGGGCCGGATCATACCGAGCAGTCGTCCACCACATGTACATGAACAGCAGCTGAATTAAACAATAGACAACGGCGGTTGGCGTAAAGTGACCAGCAAAGGCGGTGGTGACACTGCCAGCCAGCAGCGCGACAAGGACGATCTGCGCCATGGTCAGGGCGATGACCCGAATACTGTCGTTCCCGTGGAGGTCAAAGTAGATGACCAGATTATTCCAGCTATTGAAAATTAAGTAAAAGAGAATTAAAAAAGTGGCCAGCCCCGGCCAGTTGAGGTGCTCCCCAAAGCCAACGGTAATGCTGTGAATAATGACGACGTACACTAAGTCAGAAAACAGTTCGAGCCAGGAAATTTTCCGGTCTTGAATCTGTTGCGTGATTTTCCGTGGTGCGCCAAAGAGGTGTTGTTTAGCCATAAAGTCTGCTGGCCTCCTAGTGGTTTGAAAGCGCCTGGGCGTTTTTAAACAGAATTTGCTTTTGTAACGTTACGTCGGCGGTCATGGTTGTAATGGCCTCAATGATTTCTTGACTGGCCCCAACCGGTGGTAGGCCTAGAGGTGCGTCAGTTCCAAAGAACACGTGGTCTGCGCCAAAGAATTCAACCGTGAGTTTGAGTGCCGTTGGATTCCCAAGAATGGCCGTATCAACGTAAAACTGATGGAAGGCTGCCGCCTGGTCTGCGGGAAGAATGGCATTGATACGGCCTGAAAAAAAGGGCACCATGGCGCCGGCATGATGGACGATGATTTTTAAGGCGGGGTACCGTTCAAAAATCCCCGCACTGACTAGTTGCTGCATGGCTAAGGAAAGCTCGTATTCCCAGCTGAAGACGATGTTGTTATCCGGTTTCCGGTCATCAAACACCGGGTGGAGCCAAATGGGTAAGCTCAATTTGTTCGCCAGTTTGAAGATGTAATCGTAGGCGGGGTCAGCAATGGATTCACCGAGAGCCCGGGTGAAGAGTTGGATGCCTAGTAAATGTGGCTGGGTCGCAATTGTCCGCATAATGCTTGTGACACCATCAGGATTATTGAGGGGCAGCATGGCAACTGCACCAATAAACTGATCGGGATGAGTGGTAACGAGTGTTTCCAATTCCGCGTTACCAAAAGTACACAGGTCAAACGCTGTCTGTGGATCAGTAAAGTCTTCCGGGTTAAGGTTCATCATGCTAATGATCTGTTGCGTTTGGACTTGCATGTGGTCGTGGCGAAACTCCATGTCCGTTAAGGCCGGTGCATTAACGTAGGGGGCCTTTTCGGGAATGCTGGGGTCAATGGCTAACATTTTCTGGTAAAAATTGGGAGCGAGGACGTGTGCAAACACGTCAATCGGTAGTTGCGTCATAATGAGCAAAATCCTTTCAGTCTTGTTAACTAGATAATATCAGCTTATAAGCATACTAATGCAAGGAATAACTGTTTATAATGACACGGGAGTGACAACTAAAATTTAGAAACGGTGGCTTCTTCCGGCAAGATTAGTCATTTGGCGATTCTGGAACAGGCTGGGCAGACAATGTCTCGAATCGGAATGCGTTATTGGTCAACGCCGTGCAACACATCCACGCAGCGGCCGTGGCACTGACTGATGGTGAAAAATGATATAACCAACTAAAAAGAGCCTGCTTTGTTTTCGTGATTGAAAACAAGGTAGGCTCTCTTTGATTTCGCTAATTTGCTTGGTAGTCGGCTTCTAAGTCAGCGAGTGTTAGTGAAAATGTGACGCGTACTTGATCATGATCGAGGACTTGCTGAAGGTCGGCTTGAGTAAGGCGGCTGACCGTTTGCCCCGTTTCTTGAAGAAAAGTTCCGGACTGCTTAGCTTGCAATGGCGCAATGAACCGCTTAAACGACCGCATGAATTGTTTTTCAAACGGACGCCAGGTGATCAATGCCATTGTTTGATCAAAGGCGGGCGCTAAAAAGTCTGCTGGTGTGTACCCTTTACTGATCAAGAGGAGGGTGAGGCGCGTATAAAAGTGCAATTGACCGTCTTCGACAAGCTCGCCAAGTTCATCTAGCCAATCTGTTTCAGGTTGCTTGGGTGTTGTCATAATGCCTCCAAAAATTAATGAATGTGATTAAAAAAGTGACCGTCGTTTAACGACTTTGTAGGTGAAGCCCTCACCAATGTTTTCTTGAATTGGAATGATGGACATAAACGCATGGTCGTCGATCCGTTCAACAATGCGGCGAAGCGTTTGAACTTCGCGCGGGCTTACGACACAGTACAACATTTTTTGTGGTTGATTCGTGAACCCACCCTCAGCATGTAAGTAGGTTACCCCCCGTTGGAGCTCAGCAATGATGGCGTCGGCAATATCAGCATTCTTTTGACTACTGATCATAATGGCGCGGGCTGCGTAAGCACCAGACTGAGTGAAGTTAACAATCTGGGTGAAGACAAAGGAGCACAGCAGGGTGTACATCATGTGAACAACGTCAATGTAGACCAATGAAGCTGCAAGAACCAAGACGTCCTGGACGAGCAAACTTCGGCCCATCGGCACGCCACGTTCCTTTTCAAAAATGCGGGCGATAATGTCCGTTCCACCAAGGGTCCCACCAGAACGATACACTAATCCGCACCCAAAACCACCAGTCACACCGGCCAGTGCTCCGGCGATGAACAGATCATGATGAATGTCAATGCTGATGGGGACGTGTTGCCAGATCCACAACCAGACCGATAACATGGTGATTCCAAACACGGTGTAAATGAATGAACGACGGCCTAATAAGCGCCAACCAATCAGAAGTAAGGGGATGTTGATCGCAAACGTGGTGTAGGCGGGGTTCCAATGAAGTAATGCCCGCAAAATAAGGGAAATCCCGGCCACACCACCGTCAGCTAATCGGTTGATGACGTTGACATAAATCAACCCAAAGGCGTATAAAGCTGCCCCACACGTGATAAAGATAAAATCACGAACGCGCATAGCTTCGTCTTGTCGCATAATATTCCTCAGTCTTTCGTGTTAATTTAGTCTGTTTATCATTAAAGATAGCAGACCAACAGGGAATTAGCCATAGTGTCAGTTAGCGATATTTCTGCTATGATGGGTAATAATAAATCGATTACGGGAGGAAGCCGCATGCGTTTGGCACAATTACCAGAGGAATTCGTTGGCGCCCAGCCAATTTTAACTACGTTAGAGGAAGCCGGTTATGAAGCCTACTTTGTGGGTGGCTCCGTGCGGGACACCATTTTAGGCAAGCCCATTCACGATGTGGACATTGCCACGAGTGCCTACCCGGAAGAAGTTAAATCGCTGTTTAACCGAACCGTGGATACCGGAATTGATCACGGGACGGTCATGATTTTAGACCATGGCACCGGCTATGAAACGACCACGTTTCGAACAGAATCCGGTTACCAAGATTACCGCCGTCCGGATGAAGTGACGTTTGTTCGTCACTTAGAGGATGATTTAAAGCGCCGCGATTTCACCATTAATGCCCTGGCATTGAAACAGGACGGGACCGTTGTGGACCTGTTTGACGGGTTGGCTGATTTAAAGGCGGGGATTATCCGCGCTGTTGGCGATCCTGAAGAACGTTTTGGTGAGGATGCCCTTCGCATGATGCGCGCCGTGCGGTTTGCCAGTCAACTGGATTTCACAATTGAACCGGCCACCCAAAAAGCCATTGCCGATCACGCTCATTTACTTAGCCAGATTGCTGTGGAACGCATCCACGAAGAGTTTGTGAAGATGATGACGGGCCGTTCTGCTCATAAGGGTCTAAGCTTGATGATCCAAACCAAGCTGGCTGATTACTGTCCGGGATTAATCGGCCACACCATTGATCTATCAACGATTGCGACCTTACCGCAGTTAGCGATGGCTGACGAAGTGGAGGTTTGGACGATGGTGGCCCTTCATTTGGGACTATCCTATCCTGACCTGATTGACTTTTTACAGGCCTGGAAGACCGCTAATCACATCATTCACAGTGTTAATTTGGCGTTACATTTAGTGTACGCCCAACAGTATAACGGGGTTACTCGCCAGCTTTTGTTTGCAATGACGGCGCCGACAATTGTCTCCGGGACACATGTGGCCCAGCAAAGTGGGTATGGCCCAGCAGATGAGCAGCAATGGACGACGGCGTATGAAGCGCTACCGATTCACGACAAGCACGACTTGGCTGTGACCGGTGCCGACCTCATTAAAACCCTCAACATTGCACCAGGTCCGGAAATTGGGACAACCCTTGATGCCGCCCTTGATGCTGTTTTAATGGAAACCGTGACTAACGACCATGAAGCGTTGATGGACTACATTCAAACAACCATCTTGGCCGATGATAATGATCAGAAATAAATGACTCTTTGAGAGAAACGAGACAATATGCAAACGTTACGCGCAGAAAATTTAACCCGAACGTATGGTGAGAAAACCCTGTTTAATGACACCTCCTTTTTAGTGGGGGAAACGGACCGGATCGGGTTGATTGGGACCAATGGAAGTGGAAAAACATCCCTTCTTAATACACTTGCAGGCATTGACCCACAAGACTCCGGGGTCATTGACACCCCTAATGATTATCGCATCAGCTACCTCAAACAACTTCCCGAACTAGATGAAACGCTCTCCGTTCTGGAAGCCGTTTTCGCCGGCGCCCAACCGGTGTTTAAAACCATCCGGGAGTACGAACAAGCATTAGCAAATTACGGGGGTCATCCAGAAGACGAAAATGCATTGAACCGTTACACCCGCGCCGAAGCTAAAATGAACCAGGAAGATGCCTGGTTGGCCGAAAGTAACGTCAAGACGATTTTGACACAACTGCACATCACAGATTTAGAGCAGTCCGTTAAAACGTTGTCTGGTGGCCAGCGAAAGCGGGTGGGGTTAGCCCAAGTGTTGATCCAAGCACCAGATTTACTCCTGCTGGATGAACCCACGAACCACCTCGACTTTGATTCCATCACGTGGTTAGAAAAGTACCTCGCCAGTTACCGTGGTGCGGTGATCGTCGTAACCCATGATCGATACTTTTTAGATGCCGTGGCGACCCGAATTTTTGAACTCTCATTTGGGGAACTTCGTGAATATCAAGGAAATTACCAAAGCTTTGTTGAGCAAAAGGCAGTGCTTGTCGAACATGAAGTGGAAGCAGACCGGAAGCAAACGCAGCTGTATAAAAAGGAACTGGCCTGGATGCGAACGTCGCCACACGCCCGGGGCACTAAGCAGCAGGCGCGGGTCAACCACTTTAACGACTTAAAGGAAAACCTCAACACGCTCCAGGTTGATCACGACGTCGACATCGCGTTAGGGCAGCAGCGCTTAGGGAAAAAGGTCATCATTGCAGAGCATGCGAACTTAACGCTTGGCGGCCACAAGATTTTAGACGACTTCAATCTCCTGATTCAGGCCAATGACCGGATCGGAATAACGGGGGACAATGGCGCCGGGAAATCAAGTTTACTAAACGTGTTGGCCCAACGGATTCCCGTGGATAGTGGCACGATCACAGTGGGTGAAACCGTTAAATTGGCGTACTATACGCAACAAACGGAACCTATTCCTGGTGATAAACGGGTCATCAGTTACCTGAATGAAGTGGCGGAAACGGTGACGGATAAAAACGGAAATGAAATTAGCACAACGAACCTGTTGGAACAATTCCTCTTTCCACGGTTTATGCATGGCACCTTAATTCGGAAACTATCCGGTGGTGAAAAGCGGCGACTTTACCTATTGAAATTGTTGATGGGTCAGCCCAACGTTTTGTTTCTGGATGAACCAACAAATGATTTAGACATCGGGACGTTAACGGTGTTGGAAGACTATTTGAGTCAGTTTGCCGGCACCGTGATCACCGTTTCTCATGATCGGTACTTCTTGGATAAAGTTGCGGACCAACTGTTGATTTTTGATGGTAATGGCAAAATCGAGCGGTTTAATGGGCGGTTCAGTCATTATTTGGACCGGATTCAAACAGCCGCGAAAGCACCCAAAAAGGCACCATCAGCACCGACAACTACGGCGCAACCCGCTGATGAACCCCAAGCAAAACATAAATTAACTTATGCAGAGCAAAAAGAGTGGGACGGAATCGAAGCAAAAATTGATGCCCTTGAAGCACATAAAGAAGAAATTGCTGCCGCAATGAACGAAAGCGGGACGGATTACGGCAAGTTAGCCGACTTACAGCGTGAACTGGAAACCACGGATCAATCTTTGACCGAGGCAATGGAACGCTGGGACTATCTTGGGCAATACGTTTAAACACTGAGACGTGAAAGGAAGCTTGGGCATGTTAGAAGACGCATATCTCCAGTTAGAACGGGACGTTTATGAACACGGGAACATTAAAACTGACCGGACAGGAACCGGAACAAAGTCATTATTTGGGGCCCAAATGCGGTTTGACCTCAGTGAGGGGTTCCCATTATTAACCACCAAAAAGGTGCCGTTTGGCCTAATCAAAAGTGAATTGCTGTGGTTCTTACATGGCGACACAAACATTCGCTACCTGCTGGAACACCGCAATCACATTTGGGATGAATGGGCATTTCAACGGTACGTTAACAGTTCAGCATACACCGGCCCTGACATGACGGATTTTGGTCGGCGTCACCTTGTTGACCCCGCGTTTAATGACGTTTATCAGGTTGAAATGAACCGGTTTGATGATCAAATTTTGACGGATGACGACTTTGCCGCTCGTTTTGGTGAGCTGGGCCAGGTGTACGGGGCCCAGTGGCGACACTGGCACACGTCCACCGGAGAAAGCATCGATCAACTGGCCAACGTGATCGACATGATCAAACAAACGCCTGATTCTAGACGCCTCATTGTTTCAGCCTGGAACCCTGAGGATGTGCCCACAATGGCGTTGCCACCGTGTCACACACTGTTCCAGTTTTATGTTGCGGACGGAAAACTGTCTTGTCAGTTATACCAACGCTCTGGTGACATTTTCCTTGGTGTGCCGTTTAACATTGCGAGCTATGCCTTATTAACGTCCATGGTGGCCAAGGAATGCGACCTCGCAGTTGGTGAGTTTGTGCATACATTAGGCGATGCCCACATCTACTTGAATCATCAAACGCAGGTTGCTGAACAACTGGGTCGAACACCACAAGCGGCACCAACTTTGTGGTTAAGTGATGAACCCACCAGTATTTTTGATTATGAAATGACTGATATTAAGCTGAAGGATTACAACCCGTTGCCAGCAATTAAGGCACCGGTTGCCGTTTAAAGGGGGACAGCACCATGCTAACGTTGATTTGGGCGGAAGGGGAAAACCACGTGATTGGTGATCACGGGCAATTGCCCTGGCACCTGCCAGCCGATGCCGCTTTTTTTAAGGCAACCACCACGGATCACACTGTGCTGATGGGGCGGGCCACGTTTGAATCCATTGGGCGCCCGTTGCCACACCGGAAAAATGTGGTGCTTTCTAGCCAGCTGCCTGTTGATACGCCCGGGGTAACGGTCGTTGCGACGTTAGCGGCCTTGCAGGACTACATTAGGGCACATGCTAATGAGGCGCTATTTGTCATCGGTGGTGTTGGTCTATATACAGCGTTAATGCCGCAGGCTGATTGTCTCCTGGTGACACGGATTGCGGGTCAGTTTGCTGGCGACACGATTATGCCGCCGGTTGATCCTCATCAGTGGCACTTAGATCACGTGGCCCCCCATGAGGCTGACGATAAAAATGCGTGGGCCTACCGCTTTGAAACGTATGTCCGGATTTAGTGATAAAAAATAACGCCTGTTCATCAATTTTTGCATTGATGAACGGGCGTTATTTTGTTGCGACCGTTAGGCATATAACAGAACAGAAAAGTACATTAAAATGGAACCTAGCATAACGAAAAGGTGCCAAATGACGTGGCCAAACGGGACCTGGCGGAAGCTGTAGATAACCGCACCGACCGTAAAGGCAATTCCGCCCCAGACAAGGAGCCAAAAGCCGGTCGTTCCAAGCCCGTGATACAACTGTGGAAAGGCAAACAGGCACATCCACCCCATAATCACATAAATAACCGTGGAAACGATGTTAAAGCGGCCAAGCCAGATTGATTTATAAACGATCCCGGCAATCGCCATCGCCCAGATGACGCCAAGAATGGTCCAGCCACGGCCCCCCTGAATGACAAGGAGACAGTACGGCGTGTAGGTTCCGGCGATCAGTAGGTAAATGGCACTATGGTCGAAAACTTGGAAGACATGTTTGGCCCGGGTGAAGACCAGCGCATGAAATAGGGTTGACGATAAATAAAATAGGATTAAAATACTCCCATAAATGCTAAACGTCACCACACGTAATGCGGAGCCCGAGTGAACGGCCTGAACAATTAAAATAACCAGGCCGGCCACAGCAAGGCCAAAACCGATACCGTGAGTGATGGCATTGAATACCTCATTAACAATGGTGTACGTTCGTGAACGGGTTGGTTCCATAAAAGCAACTCCTCTAAATAAAGTATTAAATTGCCGGGATAAAATTAGTAAAGAACCAGTGTCCCGGTGAAATTAGCGTTATAATTTGGTATACTTGTAACACTAATTGGTTCATGGTCTACATTGTAGCACGATGTTTTACGACGTGGGCCACATCTTAGAAAGCGTGGGATTACTTGTTATGCCTAATGTAAAAATTGTGACTGATTCATCAGCTGGGCTAACGGAGGATGAGATCAAGCAACATAATATCGCCATTGTCCCATTGTCAGTGATGATTGACGGGACCGTCTACGTTGAGCGGGAAACCATCACCAAAGAAGAATTCATGACGAAAATGAGTGCTGCTGAATCGCTCCCCAAGACGAGTCAGCCGCCACTTGGGAAGTTTGTTGATCTGTTCGACGAACTTGGCAAAGACGGTTCAAAAGTTGTTAGTATCAACATGATGAAGTCAATTTCCGGAACGGTTGAGGCGGCCCGGCAGGCAGCTCAAATGAGTAGTGCGGATGTTACCGTTGTTGATTCACAAACAACAGATCGCGGCTTGGCATTTCAGGTTCTTGCAGCGGCAAAACTGGCCGAAACGGGCGCGTCTGTGGACGAGATCGTTGCTGAGACGATCAAGGTTCGGGACCACTCACGGCTGTTCATGGGGGTTATCAAGTTAGATAACCTTGTGGCTGGTGGCCGAATCAGCCGTGCGGTTGGCTTGGTGTCAAACTTACTGAACATCAAGATCGGTTTAGAAGTGATTAACGGTGAGATTGAAGTGACCACTAAGGGTCGCGGCATGAAGACCATTAGTAAATTTTTGGACAACGCTTATGCAGAAATGCAAAAGGCCGGTCACATCGTTAGTGTCGGGGTTGCTCATGCGGGTGCCCCAGAAACGGCCGCAAAGATTGCCGCGCACGTTGAGGAGTTATTCCCTGACATCAAGGTCGTTGTGCTTCAGACGGTTCCAATTATCGCCACTCATGCTGGTGAAGGGGCTTTTGCCCTCATGTACTACACAGATTAGTTAACGAATACGTGAACCATCAGGGTTGAGACAGCAGCCCGGTAGTGCTGGATAACGGCCTAGCGGACAGCGTGTCTCACCTTTTTTAGTAGGGAAAGTAACGATTGACGGCATCCTCAGATGGACGGGGATGAGGGAGGATTAATGAATTTGTTTCGACGAATTGGTGCGCCGTGGCTGGCGGTTATCGTGTTATTCACGGTGCTTGGCATCTTGTATCAGCAAGCCAGTGCTGTTCAAGCACCAGCAGTGTCACAACCGCAGCCGATGCAAAGTGCACCAAGTAAAAAGACGCAACCTAAGACCAGTAAAAGAATTACGTTAGTTGCGTTGGGCGATTCCCTCACGGAAGGAATCGGGGACCAACGCAAACAGGGGGGCTATGTTGGTCAGATCAAGACCCAGCTCACCAAAAAGGCGGATGTCGATGCCACGACCTATAATTACGGTAAGGCTGGCGACCGGTCTGATCAGATCCAGGCGCGGTTAACAAAGTCGGCAACGATGCAAAACCGCATCAAGCATGCTAACGTGATCGTAATGACGGTTGGCGGTAATGATTTAATGCAAGGCCTGCAATCGGCAACCATTAGCGGTGAAAGTAGCGTTCCGGCAATGAACCAGGTTGTGAAACGGACCCAACAAGGCTACGCAACAAAATTGCAAAGCTTGTTAACGCAGGTTCGCCAACTAAACCCCAAGGCACCAATTTTTCTGTTTGGGATCTATAATCCGGTGTACGTTTACTTTGCAAACATTACGCAACTGAACACGTACATTCAGAGCTTTAACCAAACCACCCAGACAGCGGCCGCCAGTTACAAACAGTTGTACTTTATGAACATTAATGAAACCTTGTCATATGGGCAGTACAACACCGTTAAAAAGCGCTCGGCACTTGCGGCAAAGGACGCGGCCGCCAATGAAAATACCACGTTTGACGGGAAGGCCATTGAAAAGTCACTGGTCAGTGGGTCGACGGGGGAATTAAATGATTACCTCTCACCGGCGGATCATTTTCACCCAAATTATTCAGGGTATACAAAAATGACGGATATTCTATATAAAACAATGCGCCAACACGATGGTTGGTTATCCTAGTTAGTGCACGGAGGGAAGATCATTATGGCAGATTCACAAACACGAACAACGGCAAAACCACGGCGGCCGAAAAATGGTTGGAAGATTGTGGCATTGAGCCTCATTGGCCTGCTCGTTGCAGTGGGACTTTGGGTGGGAATTGAGGCGACGCAGCCCGTTGATCAACCAGTTGCGGCCACCAAAAAGGCCGCAGCCTCTAACGCAACGTTTCAGGTTCAACTTAATACGAAGCAAGTGAACGCGTTAGCTGACTACTACATTAATCAAACAAAGCATAATGAGTACAATTATAAATTTGTGATCAACAAAAACGCGATGCTGTACGGCACCACTAAGTTTTTAGGGGCGAACATTACGTATGGACTCATCATGGAACCGAGCGTTACCAAGGACGGCAACATCAAGCTTCGTGCCACGCGAATGGCAGTGGGCCGCCTACAGCTTCCGGTTCACTTCGTCATGACCTTCGTGGCAAAGAATTACAAATTTCCAAAGGGAATCAGTGCGGATGCAAAGACAGACACGGTTTTGATCGACCTCAGTAAGGTTGGGTCGAAACGGTCACTTAATTTACAGGCGGAAACACTGGATGTTAACAGCGGGACCTACGTCTTTAAAGCGGGGATTCCACAAGCGCAGTTTGATAAAGAAGTAAAGTAACGAAAAGATAAGGAGAAGCACATGCGACGGAGTTTCTATCAATTCCTCATGACCCAACGTAATTCCGACAGTTATGACCCGGTCGCGCAGTTTGCCAATAACGCCTTTCTGGACCAGGCGTTTCCAAAGCAGGCCGAGAATTTTGATGATGTGTCCAGTTACCTTGAACTAAACGCCCGTTATTTACCAAGTATGGATGTTTTTGATGACGCATGGCATTTATATTTAGACTCGGAAGCTTAATTCCAAATAAAGAGTGGTTCACTGATTGTTATCGGTGAACCACTCTTTTTGTTTGGTAGCCGTATAGTTCCGGCTGAATTTGCCCGATTTTAGTTAGCATTTGGTTGAAATGCGTCACTTCATCGTCAGAAAATGCGTCAAGAATGTTCGCAACTTGCGTCAACAACTGTTGATCGAGGTGCCGATGGAGATCAGCGACCTGCTGGCCAAGTGGCGTCAGCCGAACGAGAAAATCCTTTTTATTATCTGGTTTCTGATATTTTTCTAGGAGTGTGGCCGTTGTAAAACGGGTGATAATGCGGGAAATGGTGGGCTGGGAGAGGGCTGTTAATGCGGGAAGGGCCTTGATATGAATCTCCTGGGCACGATCAATTTCTGCAATGACCCGAAAATCCTGCGTTGTTAATTGGCGAATGGCAGCCAGGAGTTCAGGTTGTGCTTCTGCCTGTTGCTCAAGCCACTGTTTTTCGAGATCGGCATTTCCATCCTGGGTCAGCAGACGGTTGATTTGCGCCATTGTTTGTTGTGCTTGGTTTTGGTTAGTCATGGAAATCTCCTTTTTTAATTCTCGTGAATAGATATTGCAAACGGAAGATATCTGGATTATATTATAATATGTATTCACGTAAATAGAAATAGGGAGGGCTGTGATGACTCAAAAACCGTTACCGCGGTGGCAAATTTTAGTTTGTATGGGGTTAACGACGTTTATGGCAGATCTAGACGCCAGTATTGTCAACGTCGCGTTACCGCGAATCAATCAAGCGCTCGCAACAACCATGGAAATTTCAGAACTGATTATCTCGAGTTACCTCATTACAATTTGTGTTTTTTTATTGTTCTTTGGTAAGTTAGGCGATACCTTTGGAAAAGCCAATCTGTTTAAAATTGGGATGATTCTTTTTACACTGGGGTCACTTTTTTGTGGTCTTAGCACCACCATCACGTGGTTATTGGTGGCCCGGTTCGTTCAAGCGGTGGGCGCGGCCATGACCATGAGCACGAACAACGGCATTATTACTGAAATTTTTCCAACCAGTGAACGAGGCCAAGCCTTAGGGTGGATCGGGTCCTTTGTAGCACTGGGCATGATCACAGGCCCGGGAATCGGTGGGGTGTTACTAACCTTCTTTCCCTGGCAGGCCATTTTTTGGATCAACGTGCCCATTGGAATCGTGCTGACAATGTGGGGCTTCATCATCCTTCCAGTGGAACGTTCCCACCATAAAACGAAGCTTGACTGGCAAGGAATTCTGTTTAATGGGTTGAGTCTCACCGGCTTTTTTGGGTACATTTATGCGGGCCAGCAAGTGGGGTCCACAAACGGTTGGCTCGTGGTGATGCTTCTTGCCGCAATTATTTTGACGGTGGCATTTGTTTACCATGAGCAGCACATGGCGGCGCCACTCCTTGATTTTTCACTATTTTACCAAGTGGATTTCACCATTGGCATTATTACCGCAATCTTGATTTTTATTGCGAATAACTTTTACATGGTCTTAATGCCATTCTACCTTGAGAATGCTAAACTGATTGGAGTTTGTGTTAGTGGCCTGATCATGATGATGTTACCAGTGGTTCAGGTGATCGTTGCGCCAATTTCCGGGCGGTTAGCTGACCGCTTTGGAACAATTCAGGTCACCTTAGTGGTTGCGATGATTATTTTACTAGCTCAGCTTGGGTTGATTTGCTTAGGCCTTCATACGAGCTTAGCGATGATTGGCGCGATCGTCGCGCTTCTTGGCCTAGGCAATGCCATCTTTCAATCACCAAACAACTCGATGATTATGGGCGCTGTTATACCCACTGTTCTCGGGGTCGCCGGTAGCATCAACTCACTATCACGAAATCTCGGGATGGTGTTAGGCAATGCGTTAGCGACATCATTACTATTTATTAGCATGAGCCGGTCAGCTCATGCCACCGTGACTAACTTTGAGCCGCGGTATGTTAACTTTTTTATTACCGGACAACGACAAATTTATGGTTTCGGCACGGGGTTACTCGTTGTCGTTTTCGCTCTGATTGTCTGGCGCAAAACGTTAGAAAAGAAAGGAAATTAACCAATGATTACAATTGATATTATTTTAGGAAGTTCCCGACAAAGTTCACTTGGGAAAAATTTGTTCCATTATTTAGAAAGTCAAAAGGCAACGTACGAGGCTGAATTCGGCGTCCAGTTGAAGTTTTTGGAAGTCGGTAGCTATGAGCTTCCGTTCTTCTACGAAGACGAAGCGCCAATGAATAATAAAGATCGTCAGTTGCCAGCAAATCAACAGGCGTGGATCGATGATGTTAAGGCAGCACAGGGCTACATTTGGTTAACGCCAGAGTATAACCACTCATTTCCAGCGGTGTTAAAAAACGCCCTTGATTACTTGGCCCATGAAGCCCAGTACAAACCAGCCTTAGTTATGTCCTATTCAGATTCAGCTCGTGGTGGGCAGTTTGGTGGCGCGGACATCGTGCCAATTTTGACCCGGTTGGGGTTATACACGTTGCCACCACTGGTTGCCATTGGAAATGTGCAAAAAAACTTTGCAAGTGACGGGCAGTTTTTACCTGACGCACCGTCAAAAGATTTTTACGAAGCCAAACTTAAACGGACCATTCATAAGATTGCCTTTTACAGTGAACTCTTTGCAACACACCCGTTTGACGAAAACTAACGGGCACGAAACCGTGCTTTAGATAAGAAAACCATCGTAAAGCTGATCACTCAGCCGGCAGGCCGCCGGGTTGAGTCGTGGGCACATGATGGTTTTTATTGTTGTCTCGTTATTTTAAAAAGTTTAGCGTGATAGTTGACGATAACTAAACGATCGTTTAATATGCAGTTATGCGAAAAGTTGATGAACAAAAAAAGCAGTTAATTGAACAGGCGATCCTTGTGATCACTAAGGATGAGGGCATCCAAGGGCTATCGTTTAGCAAAATTGCGAAGTACGCCCACGTCAGTTCTGGGACACCCTATGTGTACTTCAAGGATAAGACCGACATGTTGTCGCAGATGTTCTTGAAAATCAAGCTCCTCTTTGATGATCGGCTCCAAGCTGACATTGAAAAAGGGAAGTCCATGCCGGAGAAAATTTACCAAGCCGTGACCCATTTTGCCAGAATGTACACGAACTACCCGTTGGAGGCCATCTTCATAACGGCAATTCGTGCCAACCCTGAGTTAGTCACAAAGACGGCCTTTGCAGAGGGAAATGCGTCTGCACAACCGCTTAATGACTTGTTCCAGCAGGCTGTTACTCAGCAATGTCTGGTGACAGATAACATTGAGGCTGCCACCGTCTTATTGTTTGGTCCGTTCATTATGCAAATTCAGGAACGACAGGCAGCGCACCAGGCGGTTGGTCTTGACGAATTGGAAGCGGTCATTCAACTATCCGTTGATGGATTGATCAAAAAGTAAGCCGGTAACGGCTTTCATTTTTGCTGTTTAACTAAACGATTGTTTAATAAAGGAAGGCTGAATGATGAAAGTAGCCATTTTTGGAGCGACGGGAAGCGTTGGGCACCATTTGATCGATGAGTCGGTACGCCAAGGGCATGAGGTCGTGGCTGTTAGCCGTCATGAACATCCGACTGAATCTCGTAAGGGTGTCTCATGGAAGCGCGTTGATTACGAGGATGTTATGAGCCTGGTCACAGCATTGGCAGGCAGTGACGCTGTGATCATTTCACTGGGCGATGACAACATTGTCACGCCGACCAAAAACATTACACTGGCGATGAAACAAACGGGGATGACCAGAGTAGAACTGTTGACAGGGTTTGGGACCAGCCCAGAAAGTCGAAAGCAACTGAGCCTTGGGATGCGTGCCGTTATGATGGCCATGCACCCAATATTACGGACAAAGGAAAAGCAGGATCACGTTGTCCGACATGCTGGTCTAGACTTTACGATCGTTCAACCACCAACCTTAACGAATGGCCTGGCGACTCACGCATACAGGTTCGGTGATTACGACAATAAGTCACTCACTGGCCACATTGCCCGAGCAGATTTAGCCGAATTTATGATCACAAACTTAACGAACCATCGGTACAGTCACGATTCAGTGTACATTCAAGACTAGGAGGTCATTCACATGACAAAGGAAGAAGCAACGTTAGCACCAGTAATGAAGTTTATCAACGAGGGGTTAAACCAAGGTAACGGTGACGTTATCGCCGAAGTGTGGGATGAAGATCTGCTGTGGGAGGGTGGCTCCCTTGGCACTGTTCACGGACTTAAAGCCTTTATGAGTGGTGGTGTTCAAGCGTTTAGTGACATGCACTTAACGATTCTGGACGTTACCGTTCATGGTGATGATGTTTGGGTTCAGTTTACAAATGAGGGTACTCAGGTTGGCGAATTCATGGGCTACCCAGCAACTAACAAGCACGCCAAGTGGAATGGCTTTGGTAAATACACGGTCAAAGGTGGGAAAATCATCCACGGCTGGTTCTCAGAAGACATTCTGGCGATGCTCAAACAACAAGGCCATATTGCTTAGTTAATGAAGAAAGGGAGATTATCATGATGACAAAGAAAACAGTTTTAATTACAGGTGCCTCAAGCGGTATGGGAGAAGCGGCAACCCTGTTGTTTGCAGATCAAGGATGGGAAGTTTACGCTGGTGCGCGCCGGGTTGAAAAAATTCCAACAGGAGCGGGGATTCATCCGGTTGCACTTGATGTAACGGACGCAGATTCACGGGCATCATTTGTCCGGGCCGCGCAGGCTCAGCCAACGCTTGACGTGTTAATCAACAATGCCGGTTACGGTGAGTATGGTCCCTTAGAAGAAGTGTCTTCAGAAAAGGCGCACCAACAGGTTGAAACCAATCTCTTTGGTGCCGCTGAATTAACGAAACTTGTCCTGCCAACCATGAGAAAGCAGCAATTTGGCCGGATCGTCAACATTTCGTCCATCGGTGGTGACATGTATTCGGCACTTGGTGGCTGGTATCACGTCACCAAGCATGCCCTAAACGTTTGGTCCGATGTCCTTGATATGGAAATTCGCCAGTTTGGGCTCCGTTCAGTAATCGTGGAACCCGGCGGCACACAGTCTGCTTGGGCAGACATTGCCATGGGGTCCATTAAAAAGAATGTCTCAGCAAACACACCCTACCAGGCGTTGATCAACGGAACGTTAGCGATGGTTGAAAGTGTCGGGAGCCATTCGTCAGCGACGTCCGCTGATCTAGCTAAGGTTTTTTACCGGGCTGCCACGGATGAACGTCCACATCGCCGGTACTACTACAGTTTTAGTGACCGGATGATGGCCCGTGTTGCCCGTGTTCACCCCGGACTGTACCACAACATTGTGATGCGGATGACCAGCCGGTCCATGAAGTAAGCCTAAAAAATAATGCGGTCTCGCTACCATGACAGATGGTAATGAGACCGCATTATTTTTAATTAAGTGAACTCATGTGGGTCCAAAGGTTAATGGTAGGGCTTATAATTCTAAGAATGCGCCTGCATTCACCATGTCATCAAAGAAACCGTCGACGGTTTCTGTCCGGTTCCAGTCACGTTGAAGTTCACACCCCAATTGCGCAATGCTGGTAAGCTGGGCACCAGCACTCACCATTCGTTGGAGACCGGCTTCGTGAGCAATGGTCGTTGTTCCACCGATTGAATCAGCGACGGGGAAGACATCATAACCTTCCTTTAACGCGTCTAACGTTGGAAAGGTGCAACAGGCTTCCGTCCACAGTGCTGCAATAATAATTTTATGGCGGCCGGTTGCGTGGATTGCTTCATAGACTTCGGCATCCTCCCACGCATTGATTGTTGTGCGATCGTAAGATTTTACGCCGGGAAGTAATGCCTTTAGTTGTGGGATGGTATCCTTGTTTCGTCCGGTCTTAACGTTGACCGTTGATAGAATTGTCGGAATTTTAAACGTATTGATGATTTTTTGAACGGCCACAATGTTTTGAACAAGTTTTGCATGATTCATTGAGTTGATTGAATTAACTTGGGTGGGTTGGTAATCGATTAATAAAAAGACACTGTCCTCGGGATTAAGTAACTCATCGTCATGGAAATTACGTTTTGGTTTACTGGTCATAATAAAAGCCTCCTCTTTCGATTTTACCTTTTGTTAGCGGTTCCACGTTCAGTATAGTCGAACGCGTTAATTATTCAACTATTTGTTAATTAATTCGATTGCTATGATTCACAAATGGCTTAATCTACTGGGATATGGGTGTTTACGAGCTTTTGTGTCAAAAGTACGAATCCTTCTCTTTAGAAAGAATTCCTCTTACAATAAGTGTGAACAATTAAAATGTTTACTTCTAGAATACCAAGGGGGTTTTATCATGAAAATTGCATTTATTGGTCTTGGCGATATGGGTTCACAAATGGTGCCTCATTTGATCAGTGATGATAACACCGTGGTCGTTTGGGATAAGGAGCCGGCAAAACGAACCCCATTTCTCAACCAGTCCGGGGTCACCGTTGCATCATCTTTGCAAGATGCCGTCAGTGAAGCTGAACTCGTTATTACTGCCGTTATGTTTTATGACGTTCTACCGCTGCATGTCGGTGATGACCTTCACCCTGGCATTGTGAAGTTTCTTCAACCAAACAGCATTTTGGTGATTACATCGACGCTGAATCCGGATAAAATCACGGCGATTAACGCCGCAATGCCTGCCGAAACATATCTTATTGACGCACCGATGAACGGGGGCGTTAGCTACGCACGTGACGGCACGCTGACGTTTATGGCCGGCGGTGACGCTAGTACAATTAAATTAATTACACCTATCTTAAACCGAATGGGTAAAACGCGGTTTGAAGGCCCTCTAGGGACTGGTGCGAAGTTAAAATTGGTTAGCAATGTTTTAATTATGGCTGCGGAAGCGGGGATTCGTGAATCGCTAGATTTAGCCGATGCCTATGAGATCGATTACCAAACCGTCATTGATCTATTAAAGGTTGGGCCAATGGCCGCAGTGGTCAACCGGGCGTTAAACGTGGATGATCCACGACCGTTGAAAGACTCTGTTCACGATGTGGACGAATTATTGGCTGCTGGCGAACCGCTCGTGCCACTTGACATCACACAGGCAGCACAAAAACGGCTATGGGCCGCTGTTAACGATGATCCACAGCAAGCGCGCTTTATTGATATCACAACAAAGGCAACAAAGCTCCCACAGTTTAGAACTGAACTTTAGGGCTTGGGTTGCCATGACCATGCTGGTCGTTTAAGAATTGACGACAGCATTATCAGAACAAAAATATCGTTGATTCCTGCCGATTTAATTGTCGGTAGGAATCAACGATATTTTTTGTAGGAAATTCGATCAACACGCTGTTTGATGCAGAAAACTTAAAACTGGGAACCTTGAAAGCATGAGGCCCTGTTTGTTTTTACGATTTAAACTGATGGCGTGCACCTAGCGCCAGGCAACGGTCATAACAGAATTTGGATGGGCATTCGTGACCGCCTCATCTAAGAGGGCAACCGCCATATCGGCGTAGCTAATTTGTGATTTATGCTGGTGGTCATACAATAACACATCGGTACCAACCTGATATTGCCCAGTAGCGGGGCCGGCTGGTAAGTAGTTCATTGGGGGCGCGACGTACGTCCAGTTAAGCCCTGGGGCAGTCTTCAAAACAGTGAGCGCTTTGAAGTGGGCTGCACTAGCCGGTTTCATGAGTAACGGAAGCTGATCGGCAACCGTTTTTGTTCGGAGATTGTCAGTAAATAGTGTTGCCCCAGAACCAACCACGATGAGTCTTGTCGAACGGTTTTCTAAAAGCGTTGCTAAGTGTTGATTGACGCGGGCATACAATGATTTTTTCCCAGACGCGAACGCACAAATCAAAACATCAAAATCGGAAACGTCGCTCGACGTTAACGCAAAGACGTCGCGAACAATGACGGGGACGGTCTTGTCAGCAAGTTTTGTGGGGTCGCGGATAATGGCCGTGACCGCCAGCTGGCGGTCATGGGCAACTTTTAAAAGGGCTTGACCAGTCTTGCCGGTGGCGCCAATAATGCCAATTTTCATATTCATTAACCTTCTCTTTATTTTTTTACAAGACCCAGCTCGATCAATCGATTAGCTGCATCAAGGACCGTTGTCTCAGGGGTGTGCTGGTACCAGTCAAGGTCAGCTTCTGCTGCGGCGGTTGTGTGGTGATACTGCCGATTCAACATCGGAACGAGGGAGCGGAGGCTTGGGATGAAGCGGGCCAGTAACCGGGTTGTCCAGTTAGGTAACTGGTGGGGATGAAGGTGCCGGGTAGGGAAGGCATCCTGGTAGAGGCGGGCCACTTCTAGCATCGTCAACGTCTGCGAGGATGCGATGTAACGTTTCCCAACGGCTCGCGGATTTTCAAATGCCAGCCGGTGTAACTGAGCTAAATCGCGAACATCACTGATTTCCAGAGGCACTTTTGGCAGTGTCCGCTGACCCTTGAGAAATTGGAGCAAGATGCGATTTGAACTTAAATTAGTTGTGATGACCGGACCAAAAATGGCTCCGGGGAGAATGGTTGTTAACGCCAAGCCGTGTTGCTCAGCAAACGCCCATGCTGCTTGTTCGGCCTTAACCTTAGAAATTCGGTAGGGGTCAAGTTCTGGATTATTCAAATCCGTCCAAAAAGTTTCATCAAACGTTCCCGTCGCGTGACTATCTGGTGTAGCGGCGGCTTGTGAACTCGTCATCACAACCCGCTTAACGCCTGCATCATTGGCCGCCTGAAGAACGTTTAAAACGCCACTGGTCGCAACATGAACGAGTTCTTCCGTTGATTCAGTTCCGTTTCCCAGTGGTGACGCAACATGGATAACGCCGTCGGCCCCAGTCATCGCGGCCTGCCACCCATCTGGGCTGGTTAAGTCAGCTTTAAAGAAGGTCAAATGGGTCAGATCTTCTGGTTGAACGTAGTGACCGATTGCAGTTTTGATGGCGTCTGCCTTTGTTAATGATCGCAGGCTGGCCGCCACCGCGTAGTGATGATTCAGTAATTCAGCAACGACCCAGGTGGCAACGAATCCTGAACCGCCAGAAACAACAATTTTTTTCATGATTAAATAGCCTCGATTTTTTAAATTAGACAGATAATACAATTTATTGTCTAAAATGTAAAGCCATGGTAAAATTTATTTTGAAGATGAGGTGGAAAATAGTGATTGATCAACGAGAACTAACCATTAAATTGAATCACGTAATTTTGATTGAAGGCTTTCAAAAATTGTCGATGAGCCGTTTAGCGGCCGCTGTGGACGTTAGCCGGGCCACGTTATATCTATACTTTAAGAACAAGGATGACATCGTTCAGGCCGTCGTGGCACGCCATTTTCAGTTTTTAACGGAAAATCCGGTGCCGAAGCAGTTCACAACGGCCTCCTTTTTATCCGTTTGGCTTAATTCGATCCTGTTGATGGGTTCAACCACCGACTCGTTTATGACCGATCTGCAACGGGGGTATCCAGAGCTGGCGCAGCAACTCAATGCGGCCTACCGCGATTACTTTGAACAATTGGCGGCCTACGTTACCCGAGGTCAAACGGTAGGAGCTGTTGTGCCCACGTATTCCCCTGGTTTTGTTATTTTTCAGGCGGATGCATTGGTTAAAACAATTTTACAGCAGGTAAGACTGCACCAACTATCACTAGATCAGGCTGAACGATATCTTGAAGACGGGTTATCACTTCAGTTACAGGGGCTGTTAACGCCTGAGGCGCAAGCACAAGTGGATGTTGCAACCATTAAGCCGTTTAAAGCCGTGATCTTGGCTGAATTTCGAGCAACCTATGCGTTGATTTCTTAAACCAATTGTTGTGGATCAAGGAGAATTCTTATGAATAAAAGTCGGGTGGAAGCCTTTATTGACGCGATTATTGCCATCGTTTTGACCGTTTTGATTTTAGAAATTAAGGTGCCAGAAGAGGCGAGTTTGACACTGCTTTTCAGTGAATGGCGGATGGCCTTTTCGTATTTAATGACGTTTATCTTAGTTATGTTTAGCTGGTACATTCAGCACCAAATGTTTATTTCAATCAAATAAATTAAGCTGGGGGGCTTTATCGGCATTTCGATTTGGTTGTTCGTTCTGTCATTTTTACCAGTAACAACGTCCTTTGTTGGCCGGTTTCCAGAATACTGGGGCGCAGAACTTGTTTACATTGCCGAAAATTTATTGTGGTTGTTGGCGGCCCAACTAATGTCTTATCTCATTCGGCGCGATAATCCGGCGGAAACAGATGTGGCTGGCTTTCAGGAACGGCAGGCAGGGCCTTTCATGGTGATTGCCAACGTTTGCTGGTGTGTTATTGCCATCACAGCGCTCACCGTGGTTCCTGAAATTGGGGTGTTGACCCCCATCGTAACGGTGTTGGTTCAGGTGGTGTCAAACAAGCTTGCTAATCGCCGAAACATGGTTTAGCGCCAAAGGATTTCTGATGAAAATATAAATCTCCTTAACAAATGTCACGACTCGATGGGTTGCGTTATGGCAAAGGTGTCAGCCCAAACCAGTTGGTTAAACGAGGGGGGCTTTCCAGAATAAAAACCGCAATTAGGTTGGTTGACTTCACCTAATTGCGGTTCCTCTATTTGGTTAATTCTTGTTCGAGTTGAAAATGTGCTAATTGGCGGATTAACGCTAATGGCAACGGCGTGCCATCTGGAATCTGCATGGCACCTTTGGTATGCGGATAAGCCGCGACTGCGTCTGAGAATGCGTTTAGCGCGGCAGGTGTTGGGTAAATGCCGATATGGTGTTTGAACGCGGCGAAGTGAATTAAGTTATGCCCCTGCCAATAGGTTGGCATGTTCCAACTTATTTTTTCCGTCGCGTCAGGTAGCACCGTTTTGATGGTTTCGTTAATTGCTTGCAAACGTGGTTGCTTATCCGGTTCAGCAGCACGGATATAGTCGTCAATAACAGTCATTTGAGCGCCTCCAATTCTTGATTACGCGGTTTGGTAAATTGAGCACAATCCCATTTGCATAATGCTGTAGGCCCGTTTAAAATGACCAAGGGACTTTGTTCCAGTGCTGGTTAATTTTACGGTGTGAGTGCTTAGTATGGCCAGGTAGTGTCATAAAATAATGATTACTGACGTGACGGTTAAATCACACTTAACTAAAAATGGCATTCACCTTGATGACAGCATCATAGCAAAGTGAGTAGTGAGACGCAATTTTATGATCAGTATGGTTACTGAAGTTTAGGTTCACCATCCGCATGTTGAACCATTAAAAAGCCGCTGTTGCTAAAAGAATCGCCTCGAATCAAAAAGAACTGTTAGTTAATTATGTTATTTTATATAGTGAGGTCTTCATTAAGCACTAGAAAGAGCTAGTTTTGAAAAAAGTTAGTCACAAGTTAAATGATAATAAAGGAGTTTATAAATGACAATTCAATGGTTCCCCGGACACATGGCGAAAGCCCTCCGGCAACTGCGCGAAAATTTAAAGGTGATCGACATTGTGTTTGAACTGGTTGACGCCCGAATTCCAGAAGCCTCACGGAATCCGGAATTAGCTGACGTCGTGGCCCAAAAGCCCAAGTTGCTGATTCTTGAAAAGAGCGATTTGGCTGACCCAAAAATGACGGCTGCCTGGTTACGGTATTACAGAGAACACGGTCAGGCCGCCATTGCGGTGGATGTTAACGACCGGAAATTAATTCCGAACCTTACTAAAGCGGCCCGTGAGGTTTTAAAAGAACAACAGGCCCGGGCAGCAGATAAAGGCATTCAGTCCCAAACGATTCGCGCTGTTGTGGCTGGGATTCCAAACGTTGGGAAGTCAACGCTGTTAAACCGCTTGGTGAACAAGAAGGTGGCGGTGACTGGCGATCGCCCTGGGGTCACAAAAAAGCAACAGTGGTTAAAGGCCGGAAATGACCTGCAACTGTTGGACACTCCTGGGGTTCTATGGCCGAAGTTTGAAGACCCACTGGTTGGTAAAAAGTTGGCCCTTACAGGAGCCATTAAGGATTCTTTGTTTGCAAAAGATGACGTGGCCCTCTTTGCCATCACCTTTTTACGTGAGCACGACCAGTTAAGTGATCTCGCGGAGCGGTATCATTTAACGGCAGATGAACTAGCTGGCAGCGATGTTGATTTATTGCTAGCGCTGACCAAGCGACTGGGCTTTAAGGACGACTACGAACGCGGGAGCGAACGGTTACTGCTGGACCTTCGAAAGGGCAAACTTGGGCGGCTAACGTTTGACTCACCAAGTGACTTAGAAGTAAGTGATCAAGATGACTGAACCCACGGTAAAGCGGCCGACGATTGCGGCGATCAAAGCCCAGTTAGCGGCGGTAACAGAGGCCAATGACCCATTGCTAACGGCGTTGGCAGATGATCCACGAAAAGGGGTCGTGACACTCTTAGAACGTACAAAACGTACGTTTGAACACGAGGCGGCGCGTGAAGCGGCCTTTGCAGAACGGTTACAACTGGAACAGGCCGCGTGGGCGCGCGGACAGGAGCACGTCGTTGGGATTGATGAAGTGGGCCGTGGGCCGCTGGCTGGTCCCGTGGTGACCTGTGCAATTGAATTACCACATGATTTCCATGTGCTGGGAGTCAATGACTCGAAGCAACTAACAGCGCAGGATCGCGAAAGGTTATACCCACAGATTCTGGCAGCGTGTGTGGGCGTGGGGATTGGGATCGCGTCACCAAAGCAGATTGATACCCTCAATATTTACCAAGCGACCCGGGTTGCCATGCGGGATGCGGTGTTGGCGTTACCACAACAACCCGACTTGCTATTGATCGATGCCATGCAAATTGATGTACCAATTGACCAGCAAAAGTTGATCAAAGGGGACGCTCGCTCCATCAGTATTGGGGCGGCTAGTATCGTCGCTAAAGTGTACCGGGATCATTTGATGACGATGTACGATCAGATTTATCCTGGGTATGGATTCCAACAAAACGACGGTTACGGCACCAAGGTTCATTTAACGGCGTTAGATGACCAGGGCGTGACCCCGATTCATCGGCGGTCGTTTAGCCCGGTGGCCAATCGCTTAGCTCAATCATAAATTAACCAAAAGTCGTCAATTTTTGACGGCTTTTTTTGATGATGACAAACATTTTAGCGCCGTTTTCCGTAGGTTTAGGTAAGAATCTAAGAAACAGGGGGTGTTACCTTGGGGGAACCGGTTATTGAACAAAACCGGCAGTTCTTGATTCGGCTATGTTTACTGGTGCAGAGTGGCATTGGCCTGGCAGGCCGCCGACAAGTGTGGGCCTATTTACAGACCCACCATGAGGAGTGCTTGACGCTTCAAAGCTTGTGTGAGATCGTAACCAGCTCGGCGGAACAACAGGATCAAATTATGAATCAGTGGCAGGGGCGGGCGTTAGCAGACCGGGTTCAGCACCATTTGCAAACCTGCAAGGTAACCACGATTCTGGATGACGATTACCCGCGTTATTTACGGGAACTCTACGCGGCACCACTGGTGTTGTTTAGCCGGGGGAACTGGCGGTTGGCCCAAACACCCGGGTTAGCGATTGTTGGTTCACGGAAGGCCAGCCCGTATGCCTACACGGTGCTTAATCAGTGGCTACCAACGTTAGTGAACCGCCAATTGCCGATTATTTCCGGCCTGGCCGCTGGTGTTGACGCGCTTAGCCACCAACAGGCGCTCATGAACCATGGTGCAACAGTTGCGGTGATTGGGACTGGCCTTGATGTGGCATATCCGGCGGCCAACCGGTCACTTCAACAACGGTTGACCCGTGAACAGTTAGTGATCAGTGAATATCCGCTCAAGACGCCACCCGCACGATTTCGCTTTCCTGAGCGAAACCGCATCATTGCCGGGCTTTCGCAGGCAATTCTTGTGGTGGAGGCCGCCGCTCGGTCAGGGAGTCTCATTACTGCCAACATTGGCCTCCAAGAAAATCGAACCATTCTTGCGGTTCCGGGACGAATCACGGATCCAATGTCTGCTGGGTGTAACGCCCTTATCGCTGCCGGCGCAGTTCCGGTAACGTGTGCAGCGGACGTTCTTTTGACGTTACAAAATGAACCTTAACAAGCGGTCAAAGCCGGTCGTTTTAACATAATATAGTAGAAAACTTTCAAATTAGTTGACAGGTCCCCGCCCCGTGCAGTATGGTGATTTAGATTTAACTGCTAATAATGGGTAGTTGAATGTAATCAAGTTTCCGTAACATTAAATCATTTGAAACAAGGGAGTGGCCTCATGGCGACGTCTAAAACCAAATCAAAGATCAAAAAAAATTTGGTCATTGTCGAATCACCATCAAAGGCGAAAACCATTGAAAAGTACCTTGGCCGGAACTACAAAGTGGTTGCCAGCAAGGGACATATTCGTGACTTACCGAAGTCACAAATGGGTGTCGACGTTGAAAATAATTATGAACCCCACTACATTTCCATTCGTGGTAAAGGGGATACCATTAAAGAACTTCGCAAGGATGCAAAAAACGCTAAGCGCGTGTACCTTGCATCTGACCCGGATCGTGAAGGGGAAGCCATTGCATGGCATTTATCCCACTTATTAAAGCTCGATCCAGATGAAAAGAACCGGGTGGTTTTTAACGAAATCACGAAGGACACGGTTAAAAATGCGTTTAAACAACCACGGGACATTGACATGGACCTGGTGGATGCTCAACAAGCCCGCCGAATTTTAGACCGGTTGGTGGGGTATTCTATCTCACCGATCCTGTGGAAGAAAGTTAAAAAGGGCCTGTCTGCCGGACGGGTTCAGAGTATCGCGCTTGCCTTGATCATCAAGCGGGAGCAGGAAATTAAAGACTTTAAACCCGTTGAATACTGGTCGATCGATTCAGAATTTAGCAAGGGACGGAGTAAATTTGCTGCGAGCTTCTACGGCACCCATGGTAAAAAGATGGGCCTTGCAAACGTCGATGAAGTTCAAGATGTGTTAAAGCAGATTGATCAAAAAAAGCCGTTTACGATTACCGATGTTGTTCGGAAAGAACGGCGGCGGATGCCGCAACCACCGTTTACAACGTCCACGATGCAACAGGTTGCCAACCGGCAGCTGAATTACCGGACACGGAAGACGATGATGGCTGCTCAACAGTTGTATGAAGGAATCAACATTGGTAAGGGTGGTAGTGTTGGGCTGATTACTTATATGCGGACTGACTCCACCCGGATCGCCCACGTAGCTAAGCAAGAAGCCTCCGCCTTCATTCATGAAAAGTACGGGGCTGAATACGCTGCGGTTAAACCGGTTAAGGGCAAGCTACCAGAAGGGGCCCAGGATGCCCATGAAGCAGTTCGGCCAACCAGTGTGAACCGAACGCCTGCTGACATGAAGGAATTTTTGACAAATGATCAATTCCGGCTCTACCAGCTGATTTGGAACCGGTTTGTGGCCTCACAAATGACGGCTGAAGTGTCTGATACGATGACGGTGACCATTGATCAAAATGATGTTCAGTTCCGTGCAAATGGTTCAAAAACAAAGTTTGCTGGATTCACCAAGGTTTATAAAGGGGCTGCTGAAAAGGACAACGTGTTGCCTGATTTAGCAGTCGATGATGCGGTTAAGATGACCAAAAATGACCCACAACAGCACTTTACACAGCCACCGGCACGTTATTCAGAAGCTAATTTGATTCATGCACTGGAAGAAAATGGTGTCGGTCGTCCATCCACGTATGCGCCAACGTTAGACACCATTCAACGACGGAACTACGTGAAGTTAGACGCCCGGCGGTTTGTCCCGACGGAACTCGGTGAGATCGTGAATAACGTTATCGTCGACTTTTTCCCAGACATTGAAGACGTGGAGTTCACGGCTGACTTAGAAAAACGGTTGGACGGGATCGAAAAGGGCTCTGAAGCCTGGGTAAAGGTTGTTGATGAGTTCTTTAAGCCCTTCTCAACGGAAGTTAAAAAAGCCGAAGAGAACATGGAGAAAATCAAGATCAAGGACGAACCAGCTGGTTTTGATTGTGATATCTGTGGGGCACCCATGGTGGTTAAAATGGGCCGCTACGGTAAGTTCTTTGCTTGTTCCCGGTTCCCTGATTGTCGGAACACGAAGGCCATCGTGAAGGAAATTGGCGTTGTTTGTCCGAAGTGTCATAAAGGGCAGATCATTGAACGGAAGTCAAAACGCAACCGGTTATTCTACGGTTGTTCCCGGTTCCCTGACTGTGACTTTGTGTCATGGGATAAGCCAATTGGCCGTGATTGTCCTAAGGATGGTCACTTCTTGGTTGAAAAGAAGGTCAAGGGTGGCAAACAGGTCGTTTGTCCAAACGGTGATTACGAAGAAGCCGTTCAAAAGTAAGTTATCTTTAAATACAGTCACCATTTCTGGGAGCACACCAGAATTGGTGGCTGTTTTCTTTAAATAAGGCTGACAGCCTGCCTGTGATGGCCTACAATGAGACATGATCATTAAACTTTTAGTCAAAAGAAAACGAGGTTATTCAGCATGGAATCTACGCCCACTGTTAATGTGATTGGCGCCGGGTTAGCCGGGAGTGAAGCGGCTTATCACATCGCCAAAATGGGGGTCAACGTTCGTTTATACGAAATGCGGCCCACAAAACTAACACCAGCTCATGAAACCGGTAATTTTGCAGAACTTGTCTGCACAAACTCACTGCGTGCCAATCAGATCAGCAACGCTGCTGGTTTGCTAAAGGAAGAAATGCGGCGCATGGACAGTATCGTGATTCGTTCCGCTGACGCAAACGCGGTTCCAGCTGGCGGCGCCTTAGCCGTTGATCGGACACCATTTGCCGAACAAATCACGGCTGAATTGACCGCCTTGCCAAACGTTGAAGTGATTTCAGGTGAAGTGACTGCCATTCCTGATGGCATCACGGTGGTCGCCACGGGGCCCTTGACCGCGGGACCGTTAGCTGACGCTGTTAAGGCCTTTACCGCAGAAGATGATTTACATTTCTTCGACGCCGCTGCGCCAATTTTAAATAAGGATTCACTGGACATGGAGAAGGTTTACCTGAAGTCACGTTACGACAAGGGTGAGGCCTCCTACCTCAACGCACCAATGAACGAAACCGAATACAACGCGTTTTATGACGCCTTAATTCATGCTGAAACGGCGGACGTGCACGATTTTGAAGATAGCGATGTCTTTGAAGGGTGTATGCCAGTGGAAGTGATGGCCAAACGGGGCCGACAAACACTTTTATACGGGCCACTGAAGCCAGTCGGTTTAGATGACCCCCGGACTGGCAAACGGCCATTTGCGGTTGTTCAGTTACGGCAGGACAATGCGGCCGGGAACCTGTATAACATCGTTGGTTTCCAAACGCATTTAAAATGGGGCGAACAAAAGCGCGTGTTCCGCATGATTCCCGGATTAGAAAAGGCGACGTTTGTTCGTTACGGGGTGATGCACCGGAATTCATTCCTGAAATCACCGAAGTTACTGGACGCAACGTACCAGACAAAGAGCCGGAAAACCTTGTTCTTTGCTGGCCAGATGACAGGGGTCGAAGGGTACATTGAAAGTGCCGCTTCCGGGATTCTTGCCGGGATCAATGCGGCCCGCGTGGCGCTAAATGAACAGCCAGCGGTCTTTCCAAAGACGACCATGGTTGGTGCCATGGCAAATTACATTACGACGGCTGATCCAGACCATTTCCAACCAATGAATGCAAACTTTGGGATTGTTCCTGGTTTAGACCACCGGATTCGTGATAAACGTGAACGTAATACTGCCGTTGCACTTCGCGCACTGGGGGCACTGGATGAATTTTTGCCAACGTTAGCGATCACGCCCGTTGCAACTGACACGGTACTGACACCAACACCAGCTGAATAAATCCGGCAACCGGTTTCAATAAAATTGAACAACGCTTGTCAAGCCTCCGCTAATTTGCTAACGTAGCAGTTAACGGGGGTTTTTATGATGTCAGAACAACCACAGTTAACCGCGTCACCAGATGCTGATAAATGGGTCCGTTTATTTTTGGAATATCTCCAGGTTGAACGGCGGTACTCCGATAAAACCATTACGGCGTATCGTGAAGATCTCGCAGAATTTGTGGCATTTTTAGTGGCGAATGGCGGCTTCACGTCGTTTAAAGCCATTGATCACTTAGATGTGCGCGTGTACCTCAGTCACTTGTATGACGCACACTATGCCCGGGCCTCCACTGCCCGAAAGGTGTCCTCATTGCGGTCGTTTTATAACTTCCTGGTCAAAAATGATTTAGTGACTGATAATCCGTTTGTGTACGTGAATTTAAAACGACACGCGGAACGCTTGCCACGGTTTTTTTATGACAAGGAAATTGATGAACTCTTAACAACGGCTAGTGGCGATGGACATAAACCACTTCAGTATCGTGATCGTGCGCTGCTGGAGATGCTGTATGCAACCGGGATGCGGGTATCTGAATGCGCCGGGTTGACCTATCACGATATTGATCGCGAAACCCACATGATTCTCGTCCATGGGAAGGGTGATAAAGAACGTTACGTCCCTTATGGACACTACGCTGCTGACGCACTGCTTGCCTACGAGGAGCAGTGCCGAACGCCCCTAATGGCCAAGTACCATCAGAACCATGATTCAGTGTTTATAAACCGCATGGGGGCACCACTGACCAGTGCAGGGATCGAGTATGCGCTAAATCAAGTGATGAAGAAAAGTTCACTCACCGGCTCAATTCATCCGCACATGCTCCGTCATTCGTTTGCGACACAACTATTGAATGGTGGTGCGGATTTGCGGACGGTTCAAGAACTGTTGGGGCACAGTAGTCTCTCCACCACTCAGATTTACACGCACGTTACAAAGGAAAAACTCCAGGAAAGCTACCGCGATTTCTTTCCACGAGCAGTGGATCATGGCCACCAAGGACCCACCGATTCAGACAGTTAATTTTGGGAGGAACTTTTTTCATGATTACGCTTAAAAATGATGTTTTAACGGTTCTTATTAATGAGCATGGGGCAGAATTGACTAGTGTTGTCGATCAAGCGACAGCAACCGAATACATGTGGCAAGCAGATAAGACCATTTGGGGACGGCACGCACCCGTCTTATTCCCAATTGTTGGGCGGCTCCATGATGATACGTACAAAGTAGCAGGAACAGCCTATTCAATGACCCAACACGGGTTTGCCCGGGATCGTGATTTTACGGTTACCGCCCAAACAGCAACGAGTGTGACGTTTACGTTAATGGACGATGCGACCAGTCGTGAACAGTATCCGTTTGCCTTCAAACTAGACATCTTGTTTAGTCTGTTAGACCGCCACCTTAGCGTCGAATACCGGGTTGCTAACCCCGGGCAGGAACCGCTGTATTTCTCCATTGGGGGGCATCCGGGCTTTAACGTTCCGTTGGGTCAAAAGACTGGCGAATTTGAGGATTATACGATTGCTGCAAGTCCAGCGCAAACATATCCGTCGGTCCAGTTGGTGGGGCCGTTTAGTGACCAAAATCATCCAACAACCCTCGATTTTACGCACCCAGTGACGCTCGATCACGCATTGTTTGAACATGACGCTAAGATCCTAAAGCTCGATCAACGTGAAACAACGCTGACGTTGACGTCCGATGTGAATGAACACGGGGTTGCCATGACACTTGCTAACGCCGATTACGTCGGCATCTGGTCACCGTTTCCACAAAAAGCGCCGTTTGTTTGCATTGAACCATGGTGGGGGATCGCGGATGCCATTGATGCCACTGGCGATTTAGCCACAAAGGCGGGAATCCATCACCTTGCGTCACAAGCCACCTTTAATGCAGATTACGCATTAGAGTTCTTTTAACTAAACATTTGGAGCAAAAATAACGCCTACCGACACATGTCGATGGGCGTTATTCTGGTGCAAATTAAGGCATCAAAAAAACTCGTCCGGGCAATCCAGACGAGTTCCATCAATCATGATTGATTAGCCGCTGAGGACGACTCATCAGTAGCCTTATCTGTGGGTACTTGGTTTTCAGACGCCGCAGATGGTGCAGCGTTTTTATCAGAATCAGCGGGTGCGTCTTTCTCGTGCACCTTAATGGGATGGGTGAGGCGGTAGCGCCGGTATAAGCCAAACGGCACCATCCGCTCCGTCCCAGTTTTAATGCGGTCCAAATTACTTCGGTGACGGTAAATAATAAACAACGTGAGCACAAAGGCGACAGTGGTTAAAATCCCGTCTTGATATAACAGGGATATGAATGTAATGATTGTTAATGCGGCCATCGAAGCAACGGAAACCATGCTGGTGATGTAAACCAGTGATGCAAAGATGACACAGGCGATGAGGAAAAAGGGGAAATTATAACCAGCAAGAATCCCGGCACTGGTTGCCACGGCCTTACCACCTTTGAACCCGTCAAAAATGGAGAACGTGTTCCCAAGAATGGCCGCTAAGCCGATGAGTAACCCATTGATGACAATTCCATGGACGACTGGTGCCCCAAAGATCACTGGTTGCAGCGTGGACAGTGCGCCTTTACAGATATCAATGACCATCACCGTCGTTCCAGCCGTTTTACCAAGGACCCGGTAGGTATTGGTGGTGCCGATATTTCCAGAACCTTCCTCACGAATGTCCTTATGAAAGAATAGTTTACCGATCCAAACGCCGGTCGGAATGGCCCCCAGTAAATAGGCAACCACGAGCATGATGAGTAGTTTAAGCATGAGCAACTTCCTTACGTTAGCGTAGTTAATGCCCTTCATTTTATCATGAAGCCACTCCGCTGCCAAATCCACCGCAAATCATGGTTGAATTGCTCATGATGCGAACAGATTGGGGGGAATGCGGTCTTTTTTGTTGTAGAACGTTTGTTCGTATTATGCTAAAATGAATCACGCTAATGCGGTTAATGATTGGCGCATTAATGGCGAAATAATGATGGTTAACAAAATTAAGTGTGCCCCAACGCGGTTTGTGTGTTATTTTAATTTAGATAGTCTAATTGAGAGAGGATGTTGACATGGCTTCATCAGCCGAGGATTACAACGCATCAAGCATTCAAATTTTACACGGTCTCGAAGCCGTTCGGAAGCGTCCGGGGATGTACATCGGATCAACCGACGGCCGGGGCCTTCATCACTTGGTTTATGAAATCGTGGATAACGCGGTTGACGAGGCTTTAGCAGGATTTGGTCAAGAGATCAACGTGACCATTCATGCAGACAACTCGATCACGGTTCGCGATCATGGCCGGGGGATGCCAGTGGGAATGCACGAATCTGGTATCCCAACGCCCGAAGTTATTTTCACCGTGCTCCATGCCGGTGGTAAATTTAACGAGGGGAGCTACAAGACCTCTGGTGGTCTTCACGGGGTTGGTTCTTCCGTTGTTAACGCATTATCTGAATGGTTAACGGTGACCATCGTGAAAGACGGTCAAAAATACCAGGAAGACTTTAAAAACGGTGGCCAACCAGTGGGAACCCTTGTGAAGTTAGGCAAGACCAAAGAGGCTAACGGAACAACGGTTTCCTTCAAACCAGACCCAAGCGTCTTTACAACCACCGTTTATAACTTTAATACGTTAGAAGAACGGCTCCGTGAATCAGCATTTTTGCTGACAAACGTCAAGATAACGTTAACAGACGAACGGGCTGATCAAGAGCGGACGGAGACGTTCCTCTTCCCTGATGGCATCAAGGAATTTGTCGCTTACTTAAACGAAGACAAGGACACCCTGGGTGACGTCATGTACTTTGACGGAAACAAAGAGGGTGTCGAAGTTGAAGTGGCCGCTCAGTATAACGATGGGTACTCGGAAACGACCCTTTCGTTTGTTAATAACGTGCGGACACCTGGTGGTGGGACCCATGAAGCTGGGTTACGCTCAGCCTGGACCAAGGCGTTCAATGAGTACGCGCGCAAGGTTGGTCTGTTAAAGGACAAGGATAAAAACCTTGAGGGTTCCGACGTTCGGGAAGGGCTGTCCGTGGTTATCTCTATGCGGATTCCAGAAGCAATTTTGGAATTTGAAGGTCAGACGAAGGACAAGCTCGGAACTAACGAAGCGCGGACAATCGTCGATAACGTAATTAACGAGCAACTGGGCTTTTACCTGATGGAGAACGGGGAGTTTGCCCAAATGCTCATCAGAAAGTCCTTGCAAGCACGCCAAGCGCGCGAAGCTGCTAGAAAGGCCCGGGACGAAAGCCGTAACGGGAAGAAGAAGGGTCGTCAAGAACGACTCCTCTCTGGAAAGCTAACACCCGCACAGTCGAAGAACTCATCACGCAATGAATTATTCTTAGTCGAGGGTGATTCTGCCGGTGGTTCAGCCAAACAAGGGCGTGATCGGAAGTTCCAAGCCATTCTGCCACTACGGGGGAAGGTCTTGAATACCGAAAAGGCTAAGTTACAAGACATCGTCAAAAATGAAGAAATCAACACCATGATTTACACGATTGGTGCCGGTGTTGGGGCTGACTTTAACATCAAGGACGCCAACTACGACAAAATCATCATCATGACGGATGCCGATGATGATGGTGCCCACATCCAGATCCTCTTGTTAACGTTCTTTTACAAGTACATGCGGCCAATGATCGACGCTGGCCGGGTGTACATTGCCTTACCACCGCTGTATAAGCTTCAGCGTGGAGTTGGGAAAAAGACGCAGATTGAATACGCCTGGACGGACGCCGAGCTTGGAACCAAGGAAAAGAAGATTGGCCGTGGCTACTCACTCCAACGGTTTAAAGGGCTCGGGGAAATGAACGCGGACCAACTATGGGAAACGACCATGGACCCACACACAAGAACATTGATCCGGGTGCGGATCGATGACGCGGCCTTAGCTGAACGGCGGGTGACGACCTTAATGGGCGATAAAGTTGAACCACGACGTAAGTGGATTGAAGAAAACGTCGCCTTTAACTTAGAAGAGGACGGTTCGATCTTAGACAATGCGGCTGTTAATTCCGCCCATAATGTGGATGAAGATACCGAAGCGACTGACAGTGTGTCATTGACCGCTGAATCAACCGATTCAACCAGCACTGGTCCAACGATCACCGTTTGGGACCAACCGACCGACTAGTCCAAAAGTGTCAGTAGGACGCAATCAGAGTTAATCTTAGCGAGAGAGGAGTCGCGTTTGTGGCTGAAAATGAACAACACATTCAGGAACTGACCTTGGAAGATGTGATGGGTGAACGCTTTGGGCGTTACTCGAAATCCATCATTCAAGATCGGGCACTTCCTGATATTCGGGATGGGCTAAAACCCGTTCAACGCCGGATCTTGTATGCAATGAACAAGGATGGCAACACGTATGATAAGGCATTCCGGAAGTCAGCAAAGTCTGTCGGAAATGTTATGGGTAACTATCACCCCCATGGTGATTCATCAATTTATGAAGCCATGGTGCGGATGAGTCAAGACTGGAAACTCCGTGCACCCCTCATTGAGATGCACGGGAATAACGGGTCGATCGACGCCGATCCGCCGGCTGCCATGCGGTATACGGAAGCCCGGTTGAGTAAAATTTCTGGAACGATGTTGCAAGACATCGACAAAGAAACGGTTGATTTTGTTCCGAACTTTGATGACACAGAAAATGAACCCACTGTTCTACCAGCCCGGTTCCCTAACTTATTGGTTAACGGGGCGAGCGGGATTTCAGCAGGGTATGCAACCGAAATTCCCCCGCACAATTTAACGGAAGTCATTGATGCCCTGATTTACTTGCTGGCTCATCCTAAAGCAACGACTGATGATCTAATGGGCTTTGTTAAGGGCCCTGATTTCCCAACTGGGGGGATCATTCAGGGGGTCGCCGGCATCAAAAAGGCGTACGAAACCGGCGCTGGTAAGATTGTTCTCCGCTCTAAGACTGCCATTAAGGCCCTTAAGGGTGGTAAACAAGAAATTGAAATCACCGAGATTCCGTATGAAGTCAACAAGGCCCTGTTGGTCAAGAAGATGGACGAAATTCGGATCATGAAAAAGGTCGAGGGAATCGTCGAAGTTCGCGATGAATCCGACCGGAACGGCTTAACCATTGCGGTTGAACTAAAGTCTGGGGCGGATGCGCAGGGGATCTTAAACTACCTGTTAAAAAACACGGATCTTCAAATCACCTACAATTTCAACATGGTGGCCATTCACAACATGCGGCCGGAACGGATCGGGCTAAAGACCGCCCTCCAGGCGTACATTGATTTCCAACGTGAAATCATTACAAAACGGACGCACTTTGACCTTGAACGTGCCCAAAAGCGGCAACACATCGTTGAAGGGTTGATCAAAGCATTATCCATTCTGGATCAAGTCATTGCGACCATTCGGGGGAGTAAAAACCGGAAGGACGCAAAACAAAACCTGATCGACCAGTATGCCTTCACCGATCCTCAAGCTGAAGCCATTGTTACGTTACAGTTATACCGGTTGACGAACACCGATGTGACCGAACTGCAACAAGAGCATGATCATCTGACGGAAGAAATTGCGCGGTTGACCGACATTTTGGACAACGATGCAACCTTGCGGAAAGTCATGCGATTTCAGATGCAGGACGTTAAAAAGACCTTTGGTTCTGATCGGCTTACGCAGATTGAGGCACAGATTGAGGAATTAAAGGTTGCCCGGACGGTCACCGTGGCTGACGAAGACGTCGTTTTGATGGTCTCTCACGATGGGTACATCAAACGTAGTTCACCACGGTCATACCAAGCATCCGTTACGGATGATAATGGGCTAAAGGACGAGGATTACCCAATCTTGCTTGAAAAGGTATCCACGTTGGACCACTTGTTCATCTTTACGAACAAGGGGAACTTAATCTACCGCCCCGTTCACGAAGTCGCGGATGCCCGGTGGAAGGATACTGGGGAACACATTTCGCAATCCATTGGCTTAGCGGATGACGAAGAGCTAATGGCCGCCTTTACGTTTAAGAGCCTAAAGGAAAGCGGGCGGTTTGTTATCGCAACGCGGCACGGCTTGATCAAACAAACGGCCTTTATGGACCTGTTACCAGGCCGGACGTATAAAAAACGGGCCAGCATGTTTGAAAAGCTGAAGCAGGCGGATGATCAGGTCGTTAACGTGGCTTACGTTGACGGCGATGACCCACTGACCGTTATGTTAATGTCTCAACACGGCTACGGTTTGCGCTTTGATCTAGCTGAGGTGCCGACTACAGGTGCCCGGACAAGCGGGGCTAAATCCATGGACTTACGTGACGGTGATCAGGTCGTCAACTGTCAATTGGTGAGTGAAACTGATGATGTTATGATTGTGACCCAACGCGGTGCCCTAAAGAAAATGGCCGTTAGTGAAGTGACCGTTACCAGCCGGGCCCGTCGTGGGGTGATGTGCCTTCGTGAGTTGAAGACAGCACCGCATGAAATTATTGATTTCATTGCGTTGGCAAAACGAACCCTTTCACCCGTCGAAATCGTGACGGCTCGCGGCGTTCGCCACGATGTTTTACCGGCTGAGCACGAGCGGAACGCACGTTACTCAAATGGATCGTTTGTGATCGATGTGGATACGGAAGGGTTACCACTCTCCATTCGGCGTCGTGAAGCAGAATTAGTCTTGAATTAATGTTTTGCTTGGGTAAACCATTAGGCAGATAAATTGAGCAGGACGATTTAAAGCGCTTCAAAACCAAGTGTGCTACAGTATTAACATTACTGTGAGCACACTTTTTTTAATTAAAAACCCTTGGTCATCCGTGTGTTAAGGGCCATAAAGTTTCACATTTGGAAAATTAGGGGCTAGTTATTAAAAAATAATTGCGATCGGGAGCTAATACTTGCACGAGTAGACCACTTTTGCGTACAATTATCGTATCGAAAAGTTTTACTTTATACTTGTTTTGGCCAATAAAACAATTAATAAATCCTTTGAAAGGTGGTTTCACAATGAAAAATAAGCAAGAAACGATTTTTTCATCAAAGACGCTAACCTACTTTTTACAATTAGCCGAAACGATGAACTATACGCAAGCTGCCCAAATCCTTGGGATCACACAGCCGGCTTTAACACAACAAATTAAAAAACTGGAACGGACAGTTGGTGCACCATTATTTTACTCCGTTGGGAAAAAGCTCCGGCTATCCGAAGCTGGGAACACCATGCTCGGCGCCACTCATGAAATTTATGACGTGTTGAACCGTGCAACCGATGAAATTCAGCAAACAACCTCTGCTGACTCTGGTGAAATCAACATCGGTCTGTTAGCTTCCATTGAATACTCAGTCTTTGAAGACTTTGCCATTCAATACTACGAAGCCAACCCAGACATCACGATCAACTTCCATATGTTGACCAGAAAAGAAATCTGGGACCGTTTGGAAAATAACCGGATCGATTTGGCAATCATGTACCTTCCAGATGACAGCATCAAAAACTGGAAGCCATACCGGTCAAAGAAGATCATCACGGAAGATCTTTTATTCATTCACCACGAACAAAAACTGGCTGAACGGAAAAAGATTCGGTTAAAGGACACGTTAAACAACGTCTGGGTAACGTACCCACGCGAGTACTACTTAGACCAAGTATTGCGTGAAAACTACAAGAATGCCATGGTTGACTTGCCAAATGCTGTGGCGCGCTTCACAACGCCTGACCAAATTTACCAATTCAGTGCTGAAACAGGGGCCTACACTGCCTTACCAAACAGCTACATCTTGGCTAAGGGATTAGAATCAGACATGTACGCTGCTCAGTTTGAACCTGGAATTAAATTTGACTTAGCGTTCGTTTTCCGTAAAGATAAAGATGAGATTCCGCGTGTCGGGAAATTACTTGATACATTCGAAACCTATTTGAATGAACAAGACTACATTTCTCGCTTAACGCAGATTCACAATAGAAAATACGGTGAACACACTGAAGGAGCAGAGAACTAATGAGCAAACAGTTAATTTTCGGGCACCAAAGTCCTGATACAGACGCCATCGTTGCAGCGAAGGCTTATTCATACCTGCAAAACCACCTTGGCTTCGATACAGAAGCAGTTGCTTTAGGGACACCAAACGAAGAAACTCAGTTTGTCTTGAACTACTTTGACGAACCAACACCACGGATCGTGACAAGCGTTGCGAATGAAGTTGACAGTGTTATGCTGGTCGACCACAATGAAGCGCAACAAAGCGTTGCTGACTTAGCTGACGTAACGGTTACCCACGTGGTTGATCACCACCGGATCGCCAACTTCCAAACGGCACAGCCGGTTTCATACCGCGCAGAACCCGTTGGTTGTACCAGCACGATCTTGGTTAAAATGTTTGACGAAGCCAAGGTTGAAATTCCGGCTCAATTGGCTGGTTTGATGTTGTCGGCCATTATCTCTGACACATTACTGTTGAAGTCACCAACAACAACTGCTGATGACCGGGCCGCCGTTATTGCCCTGGCTGAAATTGCTGACATTGATTACCAAACATACGGTTTGGAAGAATTAAAGGCCGGCACAAACTTGGCTTCAAAGTCAGAAGCGCAATTGGTTGAACAAGATGCCAAGTCATTTGACATGGGTGGCAAGACTGTTCGGATCGACCAAATCAATACCGTTGACCTTGACGAAGTGTTTGCCCGCCAAGATAAGTTAGAAGCTGCCATGGCTGCTGATGCCAAAGAAAATGGCTACGACTTATTCTTAGTGTTAGTGACAAACATCTTAGACAGCGACTCACGGTTGCTTGTTTGGGGTGAACCAGCTGATATCGTTGAAAAGGCCTTTAACACGACCTTAACCAACCACACTGCTAGTTTACCTGGTGTTGTTTCACGTAAGAAACAAGTTGTCCCACCATTGCAAGCAGCGTTCTAAATCACAAATCATGTTTAAACGGCACAAAGTGGATCAGTAATGATCTGTTTTGTGCCGTTTTTTGTTAGTTAACGATTCCGTTGAGCAAATTACTTGCGCCACTGCACAAAAAGTGGAAAATAGACTTACGAGAAGTAAGTGTTTTATTACTTCAGTTGGTTAATTTAAATTATGGTGGAGGGATTGCAAATGCAAGATAAAAAAGACGCACTCGCACGGTTGAGTAAGGAAGCATACGCGGTCACTCAAGAGGGTGCGACGGAACGCCCGTTTTCTGGGCAGTATGACGCGTTTGATAAACCAGGAATTTACGTTGACATTGTGAGTGGTGAACCCATGTTTTCGTCGCTGGATAAATATGACGCTGGTTGTGGGTGGCCCTCATTTACAAAGCCAATCGCACCACAAAACGTTCAGGAACACCGTGATCAATCATTTGGAATGGAACGAACTGAAGTACGGAGCCGCGACGCTAACTCACACCTTGGCCATGTTTTTACTGATGGTCCGATCGCAGCCGGTGGGTTACGGTACTGCATCAATTCTGCGGCCCTCCGTTTTGTCCCGGCAGATCAGTTAGAGGCCCAGGGGTACACTGACTACATCAGTCAATTTCCTAACGTTTCCCAACAAGCACACCAACAGGAGGATTAACGATGGCAGAAGAAACAGCAATTTTTGCAGGCGGGTGTTTTTGGTGCATGGTTAAACCCTTTGACACGGTTCCGGGCATCCACAGTGTTGTCGCCGGCTACACTGGCGGCCACGTGGCCAACCCAACGTATGAGCAAGTCGCCAGTCACACAACTGGGCATACGGAAGCCGTCAAAATCACGTTTGACCCAACCGTTATGTCATATGAACAACTGGTTGATATTTACTGGCAACAAACGGATCCAACTGACGCCATGGGTCAATTCCAAGACCGTGGTGACAGTTATCGTCCGGTAATTTATGTGAATGGTTCCGAACAGCGATCAGTGGCAGAAGCGTCTAAGGCAGCACTTGCCGCGTCTGGCCGGTTTGATCAACCGATTGTGACCCAGATCGAAGATGCCAAGCCATTTTACCCAGCTGAGGACTATCATCAGGATTTCTACAAAAAGAATCCGCTCCGCTTTGAAATGGAAGAAGCGGGTGGGCGAAGTGCGTTCATCAAGCGACAGTGGCAAGATCGGTAACGGCTTGAATTGACGGCACAAGAATTAATCTGTATGCTAATAATGAATAAGCGAACACCACTAGGGGGGTTCATCATTGATGAACTGAGATGGCAACTTGCCGGACCCTTTGAACCTGTAAGTTTACACTTGCGTAGGAAAGTGGTCAGCAACCCGGGTTTTTAAGGTACGATTGAGCGGGGCGCTGGACCATTAATCCTGGTTCAGCGCCCTTTTTGTGTAATTAAAAGGAGTTGTCACAATGACAAACAAGTTCACAGCCGTTGACCCGGCCTTATTAATGACCATTAGGGCGCACCAGCCGGTGGTTTTAAACCTTAGCAACATTGTCACAGTCAACGAGGTCGCCAATGCGCTAAGCGCGATCGGCGCGTCGCCCATTATGTCATGTGCACCTGAAGAAACAGCGGATCTCCTGACCATTGCCGATGCAGTTGTTCTAAACCTTGGCACATGGACACCAGCCCAAGTCACGCACATGGAGGCCCTTGGCCAAGCCGCTAACACGGCCCACGTTCCGGTGATTGTTGATCCGGTTGCCGTTGATCTTCCAAAACGACGGCAGGTGTTTGATCACTTAATGGCGATGGTTCAACCGACCGTCATTCGTGGGAACACCGGTGAAATTGCGAGTCTTGCTGGCTTGACGGCGGTAACGCGGGGAATTGACGCAGCCAACCAAAATGGCCTGTCAACCACCATTGAAACGGCCAAAGCGGTTGCAGCACAGTACCACTGCTGTGTGGTTGCGACTGGACCAATTGATATCATTACGGACGGCGACCATGTCGTGATCAACCGGGCCGGAACGCCATTGTTTGCGACCCACGTTGGTTCTGGCGACCTGCTCAGCAGTGCGCTCGGTGCATTCCTTGCGGTTAGTGACCAACCGTTGACCGCAATTGCCACAGGGACCGCGTTATTTGGGGCCATTGGCGCCTGGACGGTGACGCACCATCAATTAACTGAGCGACAACCGGGAACGTTTGGGATTCGACTATTAGATGCGCTCTGTGGCGTGACCGCTAACGACCTTGCGCCATTTATTCAATTAGGGGAGGACTAACACGTTATGAACGCATTTGATCACGATGACCAATACCCACAAGCACTGTCCATTGCTGGCTCTGATTCTGGCGGCGGCGCTGGGATGCAGGCAGATCTAAAGACCATGCAGGCGCGAAAAACCTTCGCAACGACTGTTCTTGTTGCCATTACTGCTCAAAATACGCTCGGGGTGCAGGATGCGTTTTCTCTGCCACCAAAAATTATTGATGCGCAATTTGCTAGTTTAGCAGCGGATCTCGCCATTAAAGCCTGTAAAACGGGTATGCTCGCTGACGTTACGCGGGTTAAAACGGTGGTGACGAACCTGAAGCGCTACGACTTTGGCCCGTTAACCGTGGACCCCGTAATGATTGCTAAAGGGGGCGCACCGTTGCTTAGTGACGATGCAATTGCTGTGGTTCGTGATGAGCTACTGCCACTTGCGACCATCGTCACACCAAATCTTCCTGAAGCAATGGCCTTAACCAACATGACGATAACGACTGATCAGGACATGCAACGAGCCGCTGAGCAGTTACAAACGCGTGGGACCGCCAACGTTATTATTAAAGGGGGTCACGAAGCAAATAGTGATCAGGTTCGCGATTTTGTGCTGTTAGAAAACGGCCGGTCTTTTTGGCTTAGCGCGCCGCGCATCGAGACGATCAGGACACACGGGACTGGCGACACACTCTCAGCCTGCATCACCGCTGAACTTGCGAAGGGGGCCAGCATTGAAACTGCCATTCGCACCGGGAAGCAATTCGTCACGGCGACCATAACAGACGGGATTACGGTGGGTCATGGTCACGGACCATTGAATCATTGGGCCACCATTGATGAGCAGGAGGGGCACAATGAACTTTAACGCAAAGCAATTAACGGCGTACTTTGTGGCTGGATCACAAGATGTCCCAGCTGGTCAAACCTTGCCAGATCAGTTGGCAGCGGCAATCGACGGGGGAATCACTGCTTTTCAGTACCGTGAAAAGGGACCTGGTGCACTAACAGGAACAGCCCGATTAACGTTGGGGGAACAGCTCCGGGCACAATGCCAAACGGCCAGCATTCCGTTTTTTGTTGATGATGACGTTGACTTAGCCCAAACGCTCCATGCGGACGGGATCCACGTCGGTCAAACGGATCAACGCATCGAGGCGGTCATTGCCGCCGTTCCCGACATGATCATCGGCTATTCGTGCCATACATTGGCTCAAGTTCGCACCGCAAACACGTTGGCGGCAGTTGACTACATTGGTAGTGGGCCCATTTTTCCAACGCAATCAAAAGCAGATGCGGATCCAGCCATTGGATTAACCGGGTTAACGGCCTTAGTTCAGGCAAGTCGCCGCCCCATTGTTGCGATTGGTGGCCTTACGCAAGCTAATTACCAAGCAGTGGCCAGGACAGGTGTCGCCGGCGCCGCTGTTATCAGTTTACTCACCCAGGCGCCCAACATCACTGCGGCAGCCCACGACCTGCTGGAAACATTTAGCTAAGCGGCGAAAAACATTAAACTCTCGCTAAACCAACGGGAAAAGATTGCATTTTTCTCACGCCGAGGCCTACACTAATAGCAATTAATTAGTTTACTGGGGAGAACATCATGCAGAAACGACCAAAACCAATCAATCCGGCCATGCCAACCAACATCGCGTGGGTGATGGCAGTGACCGGGATCATCATCGGACTTTTAGTAGGGGTCCTCTTACCATTCCAATTTAACGGTTCGTTCATTTGGGGGATTCTTGCCATGATTTTGACGGACATCATCTTTTTAGTTTGCTACCGCAGGGTAAGCATCCAAAAACAGACAAAGGCCCGGGCGGCCGCTGATAACGCTGAATCAGCGAGTCATTAATAGACCAATCAAAAAGGACTGCATTCCTGAATTTCTGGGAATACAGTCCTTTTTGATTGGTCAGTCGCCGTTAACTAACTTGTGGTCTTATTTACTCAAGGTTACATTTTTGAAATTGTAGTTAACGCCGGCGGTATTATAGACCAGCCCATGGAGATTGCTTCGTTGTAAGGTACCGCCCACACTGGATCCCCAGTAAAGTGGGATCACGCCTAAATCACGCGTCAACGTTGTTTGTGCCGTTTTGAGGTCCTGATAGCGTTTTTGAGCGTTGTTAGCGTCACTTCCAGCCGCTTGATCCATTGCTTGATCAAACGTCTTATCTGTCCATTTAGCCGCAATTTGATGGTTTGTGCTTTGGAAGAGTGATAAGAACGTTTCCGGATCATTGTAATCACCGCTCCAGCTTAGAACAGCAGCTTGATACTTGCCGGTCGTAATGGCACTTAACTGCGCCTTTAAGGGCACCGTCTGAATGTGCACGGTAATGCCCGGAAGTTTATTCCATTGTGACTGAAGGTACTCAGCAACCTGTTTACTATTGCCGGTATCGTTTGCTAGCAAGTTAATGGTCAACGCGGACTGACCGCTCGCTTTTAGCCCGGCCCGGGCAAGGCGCGTTGCTTTCGCCATGTCGGCTGTGGTGACGGCTTTAACACTGGTTTCCTTGGCAAAATCGGCTCCCGTTTGGGGATTTTGCATCAGTTTTGCTGGTGTTAACCCGGTTGCTGGCGTGGAGCCATCCTGAAGGGTGTCGTTTGTGAGTTGCTTTCGATTAATGGCTAGCGATAACGCCTGCCGCACGGCCAGCTGCTGAAGTGGGGATTTGGTCGTTTGATTTAATCCAATGAACGCAGAGGCGGAACCAGCCCGGTAGTGATAAGCGGGATTGCTTTTTTCATTTGCGACCTGGCTGCTGCTCAACGTTGTCAGGTCCGTTGCCCCGGAGTTGTAGAGGTTCAAACTAGTACTTGCATCCTTTACAACTGCAAAATGAATGTTTTGTAGCTTGACGTGCCGTCGATCCCAGTACTGGCTATTACGTGCCAGTGTCCACTTTGGGTTCGTCCCGGTCCAGCCCTTAATGGTGAACGGCCCGTTGTAAACTTGAGCATTTGCTGAAAGGCCGTAGTGCTTTCCCTGTGCGTTAACGACCCGCTCATTTTGCGGGAAGAAAACGGGGAACCCGAGAAGTAGCTTAAAGTAGGGAATTGGCTTTGTGAGGGTGATTTTCAGCTTATCGGAACCAACGGCCTGAATCCCAAGACTCGAAACGGGGGCTTTGCCGGCCTGGATTTCATCAGCGTTTTTCACACCGCTGAATAAGTAAGCGTATTGACCGGCCGTTTTCGGGTCGTTGGTTCGCTGCCATGCGTACACAAAGTCGGCTGCGGTGACGGGATCACCATTGGACCATTTTGTGTTTTTACGAAGTGTGATGGTCCAGTTCAAACCATCTTTTGAAACTGTTGTTTTAGCGGCCAGCGCTGGTTGTGGTGTATTGTTTTTACCGATTCGGTAGAGCCCTTCATCGGAGTTTGCTAGCGCTGTCAGTGACGTGTTATCCGTTGCCTTGGACGGATCAAGGGAGAGCATTTCAGTCTGTTCAGTAACGTTTAGTGTGTGTTGATCTGCGGTTCGATGCTGGCCACAAGCGGCCAGGGTCAACGTTAAGGTGAGCAGTAAACCCACAGTGATGGCAGAGCGTTTCATTCGTGACATAAGTCAACCTCGTTTAGAATCAAAATTTTCAATGCCTGAAAAAAAGACAGCCCCCGAGGACTGTCTTTGGCAATAAAAAAATCACCAAGTCCGCGGGTTTATGACCCATGCAGACTTGATGATCAAAAAAACTCATCAAAAGACGCCGGCACGGATACAATCGAGTATCACACTCAGATTGCATCCGTTTCTAACGGCGGTTACGCAACCTGATTACCAGCTTTGCCAAGTATTCAACTGAACGTTAGAAAATTGCATGTTGATGAATTCCTTTCGTTTAAACTGTCTTTTATTCATTGCCAATTAAGATACGCCACTCATAATTCATCTGTCAACCAATTATTTTATAAAACCTGTCGAAAAGATTCCGTTTTTTGGCGCAACTTATGGTAAATTATTAAAGAGTGACGAAACGAAAATAAAGGATGGACGCTATGTTTACACATCAATTGGACGAACACCTAGCTTTAAAATTGATCAGTGAAGAGGACGCGGATAAATTATATACATGGATCGACGAAGACCGTGCCGAATTTAGTAAGTGGCTGGCATGGGCAAACGACATGCAGTCCGTTGATGACGAAACTGGCTTTATTAACCATGCGCGTCATCAGTTTGCAGATGGCAAGATGCTGCCGTTGACGCTGGTGATCGATGGTCACGCGGTTGGTAGTATTGATCTACATAACATTGATTCAAACAATGCGCATGCTGAGATTGGCTACTGGCTCAGTTCACGCTACCAGGGCCAGGGACTAATGACACGGGCCGTTGATCGGTTACTTACGATTGGATTTGATGAATTGAATCTACACAAGATCATCTTAAACGCCGATGTCAATAACAAAGCTAGTCAAGCCGTTGCTGAACGGTTAAACATGCATTTTGACGGGACACTTCGGGATCACGTTCTGATCAACGACACGTTCCAGAGTCTCGCCACCTATTCCATGCTGGAATCAGAATGGGAAGCACGGAGCTAAGCAGGCCCATCAGTTAGTCGTTTTCGCAATGTTTAAATCTGTTCAACAGGATTCAATTTAGGTACAATGGATTTAAGAAAAATTAATATTTTGTTAGAGTCGCATGCCAACGTGCTGTGAAAATCACTAAGGAGGTGAGCAGATGATCAATCCGCATCGTAATCGTAAGGGTCAAGCAGAAGAAAAACAAAATAACCAGTTACGGGTAATTACGAACCGGGCAACGGTCATTGCTCAAGATCGGACCACGTACGTTGGTGGACCACGGTTACAGAAAACGAGCTTTGTCAAGGCGGTGTATGACGCAACTGGCCGCCCAGTTGATCCACGCCTGGTCGAGGTGGACCTTAAAAACGTTGACTGGACAAAACCGGATGACTACCGCGTTAATTTACGGTATACGAACCCAGGACGAACGGTGACAGCAACCGCACACCTTCACATTTTTTCGTTTAACGGCCAAGATGTCGTTATTCATGCTGGTGAAGATTTGCCGTTAGACCGGTCATTTGTTCGTGAATTGACGGATCCAGGGCAACACGGCGAACTGGGCGTTACGTTTGACGAAACGCCAAAGACGTTGCTTGTAAACAGTACCTATGGTGCAATGGTGACGTATACAGTAAATGGCGTCACGGCGGGCGCACACCAGGTGTTACGTATCATTGATAACTTTGTGACGGTTGAGACCGCCAACCAGACAACGTACGTTAACGGTCCCCGGACTAACCCAGCGCGGTTCATTAAGACACTGGTCAATGCCAATGGTGAACAAATCGACAGTGCCAAGGCAATCATTGATATGTCAGCGGTGGATTGGACACAGGCTGGTCGTTACCCGGTTCAAATTCGGTATACCGATCACGGCAAACGAATCAATCTGACCGCGTATCAAAACATCTTTAAGTTTACCGCCCACAACCAAATGACCATTGTCGGTGATGGTGATCCAATTCCCAACCGGTACGTTGCGGTAGCGCAAGACCAGTACGGTCGGGATCGAACACGATGGACCGAGATGCACTATAATGATTCAACGGCTGATCACAACATCCCAGGAACCTATAACGTCACGCTTAGCTTCGAGGTCAATGGCTCAACAGCCACCCTGCACCCAACGTTACAGGTTTTCCCTGAGGTGGTGCGTCCGCAAAGCGGCGCGACGGATATGACGATTCCGGTTCGTAGGGAAGACCTGCGGGCAATTAGTATCGCGACACGACAAATGGCTGAGGCCAAACGTGGTGCCCGACACAGCATGCGGCATTCGAGTTCCCGCGTTGCTAATAATGCGGCGAAGGCACAAGCCCATGTTTCTTGGTGGCGCCGGTTGTTCCAGTCAGGCCGTTAACAATTAATGAACCAGCAAAAGGGGTTCCGTGCTAACGGAGGCCTTTTTTTGCGGCCTGACAGTTGTCACTAAGTTAGCTGAAATGATGGTAATTCAACTCATGACAGAATAAACTAGGGTTAATTTGAAAAAGGAGCGTTCAACATGATAATTGAAACACAGCATGTTGCAAAACGTTATGGCAAGACGACCGCGGTCAATGATGTTTCACTCACGGTCAACGAAGGGGAGCTGATTGGGCTTGTCGGGGAGAATGGGGCCGGGAAGACGACCTTAATTAACATGATTTTAGGGTTGCAACACCCCACTACCGGGACGTTAACCGTATTTAACCAAGCCCCCGGCAGTGCCGAAGGGCGGTTGCGCATCGGTGCCATGTTGCAAGAAAATGTAACCATGAAAAACAGCAATGTTGATGAAGCCTTACAACTGGTGACCAGTTTTTACCCAAATCCAGTGACGGTGTCTGAGTTGTTAACGACAACGAATTTGACCGAAGTGGCCCATCATCGCATGGGCGCATTATCTGGCGGTCAACGTCGGCGATTGGCTTTTGGGATGGCCATTGCCGGAAATCCTGACGTTATTTTCTTAGATGAACCCACGGTTGGCATGGACGTTTTGGCTCGGAATGCGTTCTGGGACCAAATCAAGCACCTTCAACAACAGGGTAAAACAATTTTTATGACGAGTCATTATTTAGAAGAAATCGAAGCCGTTGCAGATCGTGTCATCATCATGGCGCACGGTGCCTTTATTTACGATGGGACAATGATCGACCTTAAAACGCGGTATCGTGGGGTTGAAATTACGTTTACGACACCGTTACCACTCGAAAAATTCACCCAGTCAGATTTAGTCACCGCCAGTCAAAAAGCGGGGACCACCGTTCATTTGCAGGTAACAAATGGTGACCAGTGGCTGATTGATCACCAAAAACTGTTGGCTGACATGCAACATTTAACAATCACCCCAATGTCACTAGAAACCATTTTTAAAACAATTGTTGAAGCAGGTGAACCAGCATGACTCAATTCTTGATCCAAACACGATTATCGATCCGGCGCGAACTTTTCCGAAATCTGGGCTTCTTGTTCTTTTCATTGGCGATGCCCGCTGGCTTCTACCTGTTATTCACGAAGATCTTCATTCAGGGGTCAGGGACGGTTGCAAAACAAATGGCCTTACAGTACATGACGAGCATGATCGTTTACAGTGTGCTCATTAGCATGATTTTTAGCTTTGCAAACGTGCTTGTTGAGGATCAGTCTGAAAATGTGCCAACACTGTTAGCCATTACACCAGCAAAAAAGTCCGCCTATTACGGTGGCTTAATTGTGGCCATGACATTAATGAACGTGCTGTCTGTTGTGGTCATTGAATGCCTTGCGGTTACAGTTAATCACGCCTCATTATCCTGGAAAGCTTCCGAATTAGTTTTATGCTGGGCGTTACTGGGTGCAATTCCCTTGATGCTGCTTGGTGGGGTTGTTTCCCGTGCGGGGCGGTCCAGTACCGTGAATGCATTATGCAACTTCATCGTCTTTCCAATGGCCATCACAAGTGGCCTATGGTGGCCGCTTAGCATCTTACCAGACTGGATGCAACACATTGGTAAACTCATGCCAACTTACGCGGTCAATCGCTTATTGCAGTCAGCAATTAATTCAACAACCGTAAAGGGCTCGTGGCTTTTGATTCTCTTATTCTGGGTCGCTATTTCTGGCATTATTTTATGGGGCCTTGGTCATCTTCGTCGCGATGAGCGTTTTCAAGCATGAAATTTTTAACGGATAACATTTTATTTCCCCGACGCTACGGGGTTTACCCTTACTTTGCACTCCTCTTTTTGGGCTACCCACTGGCCATCGTTCTGAAAGCGGGTGGGTGGCACCAACTGGTCACACCGCTCCTGTTACTGGCCTTTATTTTGTTCTATCGGCACAGTTTTGAACCCTCACATTGGTTGCCGTGGGCGATTGGCGGACAATTACTCATTTGCTATTACTTTGCGGCTGTTGAGCACTACTTACCGATTTTCGTCTATACGGCAGCCTTGGTTGGCACGGTCCCATTAGCGAAAACAAGTCGTTGGCGGTACTTCACCGCGTACTATGGTGCGACCTTTTTGGCAATTGCAACCATTCTCATTGAACCGATTTGGTGGAAAGAAAATACCGATCACCTGGGGTTAGGAACCGGAATGACAACGGTGATCTTAATGGCCTTTATTCTGGGACCACCATTAGCCGCACTATCTGTCTCACACTCACTGGATCATTCACATCAGTTGCAGCAGACAAATGACCGGTTGATCACGGTGATCCAGCAGCACGAACGGAAACGAATTGCGCAGGATCTCCATGATACTCTAGGACAGTCGTTTTCAATGATTACAGTAAAAACTGATCTGGCACGCAAGTTATTAACGGTCGCCCCAGACCAGGTCGACGCGCAACTTGCAGATGTTGAGCGGGCCTCCAGAAATAACCTGCAACTGGTTCGTGATATCGTCAACAACTTGCGTCAGCCAACGATTGCTGAGACCCTATTGCAACAATCTGATAATTTGGCGACAGCTGGCATTACGTTGTTGACTAAAAATGAACGTCTCAGTCAGCAATGGTCACGTCCGGCCCAGCTAGTTGTTGGTGCCATCATTCAAGAAGCAATCACGAACATGATTCGTCATGCCCATGCAAACCATTGCTGGTTGATCTTTTCAGAAACAGACACAACTACTCAAGTTCTCATTCGTGATAATGGTAATGGCTTCAAGGATCGCCGAGAAAACAGCTCAGGAATCAGTGGAATGAAACAACGAATTGCGCAATTGCCAGGTGGTCAGTTAACCATCGAAACATCACCACAAGGGACAACGCTAACCGTGACGTTTAACCGCAACCAGGAAGAAGGCGCCGTGTAATGATCAACCTTTATCTCGCTGAAGATCAAGCAATGTTGAATTCAGCGTTAACCACGATTTTAAACTTAGAAACAGATTTAGATGTGATTGGGAGCGCGGAAGATGGAAAAACCGCACTTGCAGAAATCAACCAGTTGCAACCAGACATCGCCATTTTAGACATTGAAATGCCGGGGTTAACTGGATTAGACGTAGCAGAGCAGCTTCAAACAGTGAACCAACGGGCGACCCGCGTCTTAATTTTAACGACCTTTGCGCAGCCGTCCTATTTTCAACGTGCTGTGGCCGCACAGGTCATGGGGTACCTTCTAAAGGACAGCCCAAGTGAGCGCCTCGTTGGTGCCATTCATGACATCATGGACGGTCAAACGGTCTATGATCCAGAATTAGTGCGGGGCATGTATGCAGCTGAGCAGAATCCATTAACGGAACAAGAACTTGCTGTTTTAAAGGCCGCGCGGACTGGTCAATCAACGGCGGCCATCGCTGAAACCGTGTTTTTATCAAAGGGAACGGTTCGCAATTATTTATCGGCTATCTTCAGCAAACTTGGTGTCCACAATCGTTTGGAAGCACTAACAATCGCTGAACAAAACAAATGGTTGTAAGCAACAATAACCTGCTATAATCGCAATTGTAGTATTAATTAAAGGGGCGTTTACATTGGAATTTATCTACAACCATCCAACAACTACTGATTTACAGACCATTATGACCATTGAACGTTTGGGATTCAGCCAAGAAGAAGCAGCAACTGAATCAAGCATGCAGGATCGGCTAATAACGTTAAATGATACGTTTTTAGTGGCTCGTGCGGCTGACGATCAACAACAGGTCGTTGGCTTTATTGTCGGTCCGACATTTACAAAACGGTACCTGACTGACGAACTTTACGAGCAAGCACAGCCAAATCAAGAAACTGATGATTATCAAACAGTTCTTAGTCTCGCCGTTCATCCTGACTATCAGGGTCATGGCATTGCTGGTGAGCTGCTCACACAATTCACTGCATTGGCGGCTAAAGCAAAGCGCAAGGCCGTTACATTAACGTGTTTAGAACGCTTGGTTCCGTTTTATGAAGCACATGGCTTTGTTAACGAAGGTCGCTCTGAATCTGATCATGCTGGTGAACACTGGTATAACTTGGTTAAAACGTTAAGCTGAGTAATGCCTTAGCAAAGCACAGACAGTAATTTGTCTGTGCTTTTTTTATGAAGCATGGACGATTACTAGAATAGAAGTCTCAAAATATAACTTTCGATAATATATATTATGTAAACTAGAACACGAATAAAGTTCAAGCCCGGCAGCTAGCGACCCCCTAACACGGTTATTTATGTTAGTTCATTACTCATGTTCAACGTGATTCTTTACGCACAACAGTGTACGCTGAACAACAACACATGACGCTTTCTACGACACTGAGCTTAGAACAGACCAACAGTTATTTGTTCCGTTCGCTTGCTACTGCACCCAGATATGCTTTAGCGGCTATTTTATGAGTCCAGATCAGTGCTAAATAACTGCTAGCCATTGTAGTTACTATCAACCAAATTACTGATCAACCATACACTTTATGAACGCTGCGGTTGAATCAGCAGCAAATCACTGATTACTTGGTTTACAAACGATTGCTACAAACAAGTTCAGCTGATCAAAGTAGCCACCGATAACGGTTACTGGTTTAATCAGCTAGTCAATGACAGTCCACACAGTAAATCAGCAATAATTGCCACGAATGACACACAACGTGCTAGCAAACGTTAATGCGACCTCGTTAGATCGCTCAACTCATCTAAGTCAGTCAAGTAATCCTGTAATGTAACTGCTGAAATGATCTTAGTGCTGCTATGACTATAATAAATGCGTTGTTTACATCTAAGCAGCTACTGTGTTTAAACTATAACGCAAGTAACTTTAGCCTTGGAAATATCACTAATAGTAACGATCTCAATCAAAGTCAATGGACCATTAATTTGCTAAAATCCGCTTAGATTAACGGTTTACTGAAGATTATCGTCGACTACTTTCATTAAAACAAATATTTTAATGAAACACTATAATCAACAAAAATCGGCAAGACCGTCCAGAAGCCACCTTGCCGATTTATCGTTATTATTTGTACGTTTTCGTGACTACTCCACTAAGTTTGTCGTCGTAAATGAATACTGTGCCCGTTCACCACCGATTAATTTTGGTCGTGATGAGAGTCCAACTGCTCGGGCCTCACCCACCTCACGATGCGCTAAACGAACCGGAATTTGAACAAACTTAACGTGCATGCCAATCTCTGTACCGCCAAGATCAAGTCCCCCTGCTGCAACAACATGTTCCACTTCAACCGGGTTTTTAAAGTGGCGATACGCTGCCACTTGTGCCCCTCCACCCGCGTACATTGCCGGTTTTACAGACACAATCTCAAGGCCATTTTGTTTCGCAACCGTTTGCTCAACTAATAATGCTCGATTAATGTGTTCACACCCCTGAACTGCTAAGTTAATGTGGCGCTTGTTTAAAAACGGCTGTAGCGTTTTAATGACGGTTTCCCCAACCACCAAGCTTGATTCTGTCCCTTTCCACCGACCACAAATTTCGCTCGTACTGCAACCAAGAACAAAAATACTGCCCTCTGGTAATTGGACCGTTTCGAAATAGTCACTCAATGTCCGTTCAAGTTGCTGCCGTATCATTAATAAATTCATCTTTTGCCCTCCCGAGTTAAGGCCATTCAAGTATAATAAGGCCTTCAAAATCAGCAACGATTCTGAAGGCCTTATTATTTCTAATTTGTTGTATTAGCAGTCATTTTACATATGCAAACGTTATTAATTCATTGTACAAGTGTCGTTATGATTAACCTGCAATTAAAGCGTAAACCCCATACACCGCAACAAGAACAATAATAACGGCAAAAATCAGTTCACGTTTTGTAAAGGTCACTTTATTATGCTGCTTTCTGGCAATCATGTAGATTGGAATCCCTAACGCATAGACAATAAATGCAATTGCAATGTATCGTGGGCCAGCAGCAGCCGCCATGATCAACGTATAGGCAAAGGCCAATAAGGCGATGATCAATGCTTTCCACTGACTGTGTTTTGAGCCTTCTGCAAATTCACCCTTTTTCCGACTAATTTTGATCAAGTACATTTCAGAGATTAGGTACGGCGGCACGGTCATTGTTCCAACCACCGTTAATAGCATTTGATAAGCATTCAAGTCGAAATGCGCAATGATGATGATAACTTGAATCACGCACGTCGCAACAATAACAGAAAAACTTGGCACATTATTTTTTGAAACTTTCGCAAACGCCCGTGGGAATGACCCATCTTCAGCAGCTGCGTGTTGTGGTAACTCTGCTAACATTTGAATCCATGAGATCCAGCTTGCAAAGACGGCAAACAGCAGTGCAACGGTAATCACGTCACGACCGATGGTACTGTGCCACAAGTTAGTCAAGATGTACGCCGTTGATGGTGACGTTAATTTAGCCAGCTGACCGTATGAGTAAACACCAAGTGACAGCATGCCGACTAACGTATACATAATCATACACATAACAAAACCGGTGATTGTTGCCTTAGGAACTTGCTTTGGATCACGGGCTTTCCCAGACATTACGACAGCACCTTCAACACCACCAAAGAGCCACAGCGTAACCATCATGGTCGCCATCAATTGATGCCAGATACTCCCCATTGGCTTATCACCACGGGCCGCAATGGTCTGCGTTGCATTCGCGTTGGTTGTGAACGTATGCAGGTTGAAATGGGCAGCAACGGTGACAACAAAAACCACCACAACGGCTAACATAATCGCCGTCGCGTACTTTTGAACCGTACTAGAAACCTCGACACCACGTAAAACTAAGGCCGTCAAGGACCACGTTAGAATGGTTGCTCCGATTACTGAAGGCCAGTTATTTCCACCTGTAAAGAGACCTGGGAAGAAATAATCTAGGGTACTCATCGTCAAGACTGCATAGGCTGCGTTGGCAGCACATTCACAGACAAAGTAACCCCATGCGGTGAAGAAACCAGTGAACGCACCGAATCCCTGTTCACCATACTTATAAAGACCAGCCGTTAAATCTGGTTTGACATCACTCAAAATAACGAAGGTCTCAGCGATAAACCAAATCCCAATTCCGGTTGTGATCCATGCCAATAATTGCCCGTTGACCCCAGCAACTTGTGACATATTTTTGGGTAAATCAAAAACCCCAGAACCGACCATTGCACTAACGGTTAGCGCAACTAAACCGACAAAGCCCATTTTACCCGCTTGGGCTTTTTTATTGCTTTCGTCCATAGTCTAAATTCTCCTTAAAGCCAAATTGGCCAGTTAAGTAAAAAAATCAGATTGTGGACAGCAATTAAAAACGTTTTCTCGCTTGGAAACCTAACATGCCCATTTTTAAATGTCAATAAGTCGCAAGAAAAACGTGACGGTTTTCACACAGTGAGTTAACGCGTAGCTTTGCTTCTGTCACTGCAATAAGTGCTTCTCTCAAATCATTAAAAATTTTATTTAAATGGCCGCTCATCTATTCGATCACGGTCATATTTTTTTAGCATAATAGCAATGACATATACATTTTAATCACTTAACAATTTGCGTACAGTACTAGTCCTAAAAATAATGCTAACTGTACTAAATTCAATTCGCTCAAACGATAATCCATCGTTTATAAAGCCTTAGTAACCGCCCTGTTGACGACTTTTCGCCCTGATCAATAATCAAGAACTTTACACTTACGTAGAAATAAATGCGGAAAGTAAAGGTAAAAAAACGTGTATTTTACCATGATACATTAATCACGTGAGCAGCATTAAAGCGTTTTCTCAAACCCGTTTTGCATGTTGCTAAGCAAGTTCGGTTAATCAATTTTGTCGGTGGTATGTCACTTATCTATCTTTAAAAGCGTCCTTCAACAGTTCTATTAGTTCAGACATGCAACCGCGCCGCCTGACGACTTAATGGCAAACTAGCCAACTATAAACTGTGGAGTAAGTGAACAATATGACTAATTACGATAAAGATCTGTTAAACCTAATGCTTGCCGAAACGAACTACCAATCCGCAGACTTCTATGCCAATGCGCTTGGGGTTTCAAAAAAAAACAATTTATAACCATAGCAAAGACATTGAGCGTTATTTAACTGATTACGGATTACTGCTTGAAAAGATTCCTCGTAAGGGTTTTTTAATTACTGGTTCGAGCGAAAGAAAGCAGCATTTACGGTTGCACTTAAACAATACCGTCATCAGTCATCACGACACCAAATTCACGCCTCAATATCGCCGCCTCTATCTTTTTACGAAATTACTTTTTTCCGAGCGTAAAAGTTACCGGGTCTATGCGGAAGCCTTCTTTGTTTCAGTGCAATCCATTAAAAAAGATTTTGATGCAATTAACGCATTTTTACAGCAACGAAAGATTACTTTAACAGATCGGATTAGCCAAGTTTGTTCATTTGAGGATGAAATTAAAATTGAGCAGGCTTTCAAAGAATACTTAGACACCTATCTTTCCCATTCTAGTTTAGAGCAATCACAACTATTTGAACTCTTTGGCACCGCCATCTTTGAGATCACATCTAACTTTGTCGATGATCGTTCAGCTCAGGATGCACACGTTCAGGATGAATACTTACCTAAATCGTTACGAGAATTGTTATTGATTTTCCTGAACCGTGTTAAGCACGGGGTGCACCTCACCCTGCCTCAAAGACAAGTCCCTGTTTTTAATTTTCAAACAGATGCTGAACTCTCTAAGATCATCGGCAACCTAACTGAATCATGCCGTCTCCATGCCGGCATTGTGATTACCGATGAAAATTTAAAGTTTCTACAGCTTCTGTTGCTTGGTCACGGTATTGGCATCAGTGATCGGTCTAATCCCCTTTCGTCAACAGATGATTTTACGGTGGCCGCACACTCATTAATCAAACAGGTTGAAACAACACTTGGCGTCAATTTTCGGGACGACAACGAATTATTAAGGATTACAATTTATCACTTAATTCCAATGGTTTCGCGACTTAGTTTAGGTCTCCACATTTCTGATCCGCTAAAATCTGAAATTTTTAATCATCACCAACTAATTGCCCAAACGGTTAAGATGGCTGCTAGCCCCTTAGAAAATCATTATCGTGTGACACTTTCCGATGATGAGGTTTCGTTATTAGCGCTTCACTTCCTGGTTGCCGTGGAACGTCATCGTAAGCAAAATCATCTTTTGGTCGTTTGTCACGCCGGGGCTGAAATTTCGCAATACGTTTTATTAGCCCTTAAAAACAACCTTCCAGAAAATAACGAGCTGGTTCTCATTTCTCCCAGTGAATTATCAAAGATAAACTTAAACGCTTTCGACATGGTTGTTTCAGCAACGGCAATTGTGGGTCACAAAATTCCGGTCATGTACGTCTCCGTTCTTCCACGCGAGGAAGAAATTGAACCCATTTATTGGAAATTAGTCGATATTTATCGCCAAAGAGCTAACTACCTAGCAAAACCGTCTGTGCAGTAGCTTCACAACATGTTAAACGACAGATTTAAAAAGATCCTCATGCCTCTAATACAGCAACAATTTGAAAGGAAGCAAGAACAATGTCAAAACTAATCATCGCTATGGCTCCTGAAATCAAAGACTATGTTCAAACAGATCGGGAAGTCGTCGATGTAACATCTGTTAACGACTGGACCAACATCGGTGCGGTTGTTCTAACAGACAATGAATTGGAAATTGCAGACGTTGTTAAAGAAACAACGTTCGGGATTCCTGTCTTCTTGGCGACACATGATACAAATCGTCTTGATAATAATCAACATCTTGATTCTGTAGATCATTTGATTGATTTAAACAACGCGTTTAATAAACAAATTTATACTCGAGAAGTTGAACACGCTGCTAAGGAATACGAAGATAATTTAATGCCACCCTTCTTTAACGAGCTCAACACCGTCGTCAATCGAGGGTCGTGGCAATTTGAATGTGCGGGCCACCAAGGCGGTGCGTTTTATCTAAAGTCACCCGTTGGTCGAAAATTTTATGATTTTTATGGCGAACGCTTCTTCCGCGCCGATGTCTCAATCTCTGAAGATGGTCTGGGAGATGTTTTAACTCACGATGGTGCCGCACTAAAAGCAGAAAAGCACGCTGCTAAAGTCTTTAATGCTGACAAAGCATATTTCGTCCTAAACGGATCAACAACGTCCAATAACATTGCCATCACGGCGGCAGTTACCAAGGGCGACCTGGTTCTTTTCGACCGAAACAATCATAAATCAGCCTATAACAATGCCCTCGTCATGAACGGTGGGATCCCTGTATATCTAGAGACAAGCCATAATTCTTACGGGCTCATTGGTGGCATCAAAGACGCTGGTTACAACGAGCAAGCCCTTCGCGAAGAAATCCGGAAGGTTGCCCCCGAAAAGGCGGATCAAAAACGTCCCTTCCGGTTAGCCATCATTGAACATGATACTTACGACGGGACGATGGCCAATGCCCAACAAATCGTTGATAAAATTGGTCATTTATGTGATTACATTCTCTTTGATTCTGCTTGGGCAGGCTACGAACAATTTATCCCGATGATGAAAGAGACCTCGCCACTACTGGTTAATCTTGGACCAGAAGATCCTGGTTTATTGGTCGTCCAATCAATTCATAAACAGCAAGCCGGGATTTCTCAAGCATCACAAATCCTCAAAAAGGATCATCACCTTAAGGGTCAACATCGCTACATTAATCATAAACAGTTTAACAATGCCTTTATGAAGTATTCTTCGACTTCACCATTTTACGGGATTTTTGCCTCAATTGATGTCTCTGCAAAAATGCAGGAAGGCGCAACCGGTAAAAAAATGTGGAATGATACAATGTTAACGGTCGTTCGGGCCCGTAAACGGCTCCTTCGTGAGGCGACAATGATCCGCCCGTTCGTGCCACCAATGGTTCATGGAAAACCATGGGAGGACGCTGCCGACCAAGAAATCGTTGATGACAAGGCATACTGGGCCTTTGATCCTGATGAAAATTGGCATGGTTTTGACGGCTACAGTAAGGGGCAATATTTCATTGATCCCAATAAACTCATGCTCGTTACAGCCGGCTTAGACATTCCAAATGACACTTATGAAGACTTTGGAATCCCTGGCTCAATCGTGACGCACTTCCTGCATGAACACGGCATTATTAACGAAAAGAACGATTTAAACTCCGTTCTCTTCTTAATTACGCCAGCTGAAGATGACGCAAAGATGAACAACCTTGTTGATCAAATTCTTAAACTCGAAAAGTACATCAAAGCAGATGCCCCACTAAAGGAAGTCCTCCCTCACCTTTACAAAGAACACGAAGACCGCTACCGGAATTACACCATTCGTCAGCTTTGCCAAGAAATCCACGACTTCTACAAGACGCATAACGCCAAGAAATATCAAAAGGACATTTTCACCAAGGAACATCTGCCAGAACGTGCGATGACACTAGAGGAAGCTGACACCGCATACCGGCGGAATAACGTTAAGCTCGTCCGCCTTGATGATATTTTAGGAAAAATCGCTGTGGAAGGGATTATTCCTTACCCACCCGGAATTTTTGCCATCGCACCAGGCGAACGCTGGACGCAAACCATTCTAAATTACTTTAAGGTTTTGGAAGAATCGACCAACAAGTTCCCAGGCTTTAGCACAGAGGTCCAAGGAATGTATTATAAGGAAGAAAACGGCCAGGAAGTTGCCTACGGTTATGTTTACGAACCAAACGACACTAACGCTTAATCTACAAAAAGAGGTGCCCAAAAATGGGCGCCTCTTTTTCATGTGATCTTGTTTCGTATTATTTAACCGACTCAGTCTTCCTTCAAATAGCGACCTGGATCAGCCAGAAAATCTGTTACTTGAATCGTTTTCTTCTTGTTGACACCAGCACGCACCAATTCCAATTGGCCGCTCTCAGCTTCACGTGTTCCCAAAACAACGTAATAACGTGCGTTGCGGCGAATCGCGCTCTTAATTTGTGAGGCCACTTTAATCCCCTGATAGTCTTTATCCGCTGCAATTCCTTTAGACCGAACGTTGTTTAATAGGGTGAAAGCGAGGTTATCGCCCTCGTCATCTGCTGAAGCAAAGAAAACGTCTAATGTTGCTTTCGGTGCAAAATCCGGATTTTCTTCCTTTAAGAGAAGTAATAGTCGTTCTACCCCCATACCAAAGCCAATGCCACCTTCGTTTGGACCGCCAAGCTGTGAAATTAACCCGTCGTAACGCCCGCCGCCACAAACTGTAACAAAATCGCCACCAAAGCAACTTGCATCTGACATGATTTCAAAAATCGTTTGCGTATAATAATCTAACCCCCGAACCATGTCGGCATCGATTTCGTACTCAATGTTTAATTCGTCCAACAACCGTTTAACCTGTTCAAAGTAGTCTTTTGAATAGTCGCTTAGTGAATCTAAAATTGACGGTGCATTTTCGACAATCTTTTTGTCAGTTGCATCTTTACTGTCGAGGACGCGCAACGGATTCTTATACAGCCGTGTCTTGGAATCATCACTCAATTCGTCATAGTGCGGTTCCAAATACCCAATTAAAGCTGCTTGGTAATTTTCTCGTGTCTCTTGATCTCCAAGGGAGTTAATAACCAGTTTTAAATTCTTAACCCCAAGTTCTTTGAAAAACTGCAAGGCCATTGCGATTACTTCCACATAAATTTGGGGTGATTCACTGTTTAGTGCTTCACAGCCAATTTGATTAAATTGGCGCTGCCGCCCTGATTGAGGCCGTTCATATCGGAACATGGGGCCCATGTAGTAAACCTTATATGGCTTCGGATATTCCGGGCCGAATAACTTATTTTGAACATATGTCCGGACGGTTCCGGCAGTCCCTTCTGGGCGAAGGGCAATTTTGCGTCCCCCTTTATCTTCAAAATCATACATTTGCTTTTCAACAATGTCTGACGTATCGCCAACGTTTCTTGCAAAAACATTGTAGTCTTCAAACATCGGCGTCCGAATCCCGCGGTAACCATACTTAGAGAAAAGTGTTCTAACAACGCCCTCCAACTTCTCCCACGTTTCAATTTCTCCGGGCAAAATATCAGTAGTTCCTTTTGGTCTTTGATAACTTACTTCAGTCATTATCCACAGCTCCTTTTCTAAGTGACAAAAAAGCGCCCTCCAAACTACATTAGTAGTTTGGAGGGCGCCAAAACGCTGTTCCACCTCAAATTTATAACAGCCTCACAACTGTTACCTCAGTGAGTCCTGGTTCGCGAGCGCCAGGATTCAGGATTATTAACGCAATCACGCGAAATTTGTTACTCGAATAATTAATTGTCTTCACAAATTTGGTTCGTAGATGTGATTCACCTTAAATGCCAACTTTCACCGCCGTTGGGTCTCTATGACTTACATTAAAGCTTTTTCTCTACTCATAACCTCTACCTTTAGAATAGAACTATTTAGCCAAAAGTCAACAATTTTGAAAGCGCTTTTTAGTCGGTTTAAAAAACACCATACGCTTATTAGAAATTCACGTTACTGCTTCATTTTATGCTCACGATCCATAGCGTGCAGTTCCAACCGTGTTTCCTGCATGTGTTCATCAAAATGGTCAAGCTTATCATGCAGGTGATCGATCGCCGTTTGCAGATCGTCACGTTTTTGTTCCATCTCAACTAGTTGCGCCGTTAGCAATGCCCGCTCTTCCTCAGAGGTCTCCGCAGCTGAATCAAACAGATTAATATATTTCCGCAGGTTTTCAATCGTCATCCCTGCTGCCCGCATCTGCGTGACAAACTTAATGCGCCGTAAAATACGCTCATCAATATCACGATTCCCGGCTGGTGTCCGATCAATCGGTGGAATGAGTGACTCGCTTTCATAATAACGAATGGCCGTTGCCGGTACACCTGTTTGTTCACTTGCCTCTTTGATATTCACGTCGATTCACCCTCTCTTTATCAATAATTTTATTTAATCGCGCTGATTCAGGTAACGGTTCAAAAAGTAAAACGGAACGGCAATCACAAGGCATCCAAGACCCATCATTAACTGGAAGTCACTTGCCTTTGATAACAACCACAAACTCACAAGCACGGCCGTGACGGGCAAAATTGGCCCGAACGGTAATCGGAAAGCCGTTTCGTTTGCATGGAGCTTACGGTGACGGAACACAAGCACAGCCAAAATGGTCGGAATGTATTGAGCAAACCGTGAGACAACTGAAATGGCCGCCAACGTTTGGAACGTCCCAGAAATTGCTAACGGAAAAGCAATTAGGAAGGAAATGATCATTGCAACAGCGGGCACGCCCTGCCGGTTACGCCGACCAACAATTTTAGGCATGACACCATTATCGGCCATTGAGGCACCGATTCGGGGCAAGTAAAACGATTGAGCCGTGGCAATTCCCAAAATTGAGACGATGGTTCCAACGGCAACAATCGTCGTGCCCACCGGTCCCAACATCTTAGCGAGCCCGGTTTGAATTGGCGCCGTGTTACCAGCAAGATGACCGCCTAGCACACCGATTGAAACGACCTGAATCGCAATGTACAGTAAGGCGACAACTCCCAGAACAACCATGATGGCAACCGGGATTGTTCGTTGCGGATTTCGAAATTCTTGTGCGGCAATCGCAATCGCCTCAAATCCAGTAAACGCATAGAAAATTAGAATTGCTGCCGAGCCAAACGCGTTGTTGAAATTCGTCGTTGTGACGACAAACGGCGTAAAGTGTGCGCCGTTAATAAAGAACACCCCGACAACAACGAATAAAATGAGTGGAATCAGCTTTGCGACGGTCACAATGTCATTGACCATCTTGGTTAGCGTTACGCCAGAAATGTTGATCAACGTCAACGTTCCTAACAGAACAAAGATCGTCACGTCTTTCCAAAGGGGCTGTTGTAGAACCGGGAAGATAGCGCCTAACGCCGTTGTAAACGCGGTTGACATGGTCGCCCATGCAATAATGCTAATGGCCCAGACACTGAAACCAACTTCATACCCAACAAAATCGCCAAACGCGGCCTTAGCGTAAAGATACGGACCACCATTTTCATCGAAATATGTCGCATCTTCAGCGTAACAAAGGGCAATTGACACGATAAGCAACATGTCAAAAACAAACACTAAAATGCTGGCAGGTCCGAGCATCGCTTCTGCTTGACCCGGAAGGAGAAAAATCCCGGATCCAATAATTGAATTAATTCCCAATAAAATAACACTTAATAATCCAAACTTCGATTTCAATTTAACCATCTCACTGTCTATCGGTATTTTTATCATCTATGATTATAAAACTTTCATGCTGGTGAAACGACAACAAATAATAACCACCAAGTACTAATACTTGGTGGTTATTCGTTTTTAACTCAATATGGCGTGACAACTGCGCTCATTATTTGACACTGGCCCGCTTTTTCAGCCACTTGCATCACCGTGTGCAATCGCCAATCTTGACGGGACCCACCGCCGATTTGTGCATTAACAATGTTATCTCCGTTAATTTGCCACCCATCAGCCACTGAAACTGCGCTAACGCATTCCTCTTGTGAAGAATAATAGTGCATCTGCCCGTCCGCAATTTGGGCTAACCATTGATTACCCGATTGAACCAGTCCAGTCATATGTGTCAACGTAAATGTTGGTGCCAATATTTTTCTTAATGCATTCGTATCGCAGTAGCTCATCGCCACATTAAACTGACGGTATGCATCAATTGCACGACGTTTTTCCATAATGACCACCACTATTTCAAAACTAAGTTTAGTTACCAACTCGATGCTTCATTAATTATTTTGTTGTTTATAACCTACTTTTGGTTAATGCCTAAACTGTCCCGAGCACCGTATTGATCGTCATGCGCCAATTTAACAACAAGGTCGGCAATGCTGGCAACTGAAACATCATGGTCCCCGAACGGTTCCCCTTTATGCGTCACCTGATAGTTCACATCATTAGAATGTTCAAACCACCCGGGGCGAATTGTTGTGTAGTTCAGGTCAGAAGCGGAGATGACATCAGCGGCGTCACGATATGGCTGCAACACAGGATTACTTTCAAGATTCCCACCGACACCCACTGAGGCCGGGATTTCATTATAAATTCCCATTGACGTGATGAACAGTAGTCGGTTTACGCCAGCGCGGTCCATTCCAGCGACTAAGGCCGTTGCCATTTCTTTCAGATTGCCACTAAGCGCCGCAAAAACAACGTCCTGCCCCGCTAATGCGCGTTGGAGTGCGGTCTCATCCAACACGCTCCCGGCAATGGCACGTTCACGTGTTTCGTCAAGGTGGCCTAAGCCACGTGGGTTTCGTACCATTAACGTTAACTGATCGTCAGTATGTTCCAAAAAATACCGCCGCGTCGTGCTTCCCACCGTTCCTGTTGCCCCAATAATTAAGATTTTTGTCATTATGAGCGCCTCCATCATTCGTTTATAAACGTTAGTGTAAACCCTTCTAGTAACTTTAAGGCAAGCATTAAAATCAAAAAAATCAATTATCGAGCAATTTTTGTTAACGACATTATTGCTTCATTAAATCGTTATGAGGCCGCGACCACATCCTTCTTGCCAATGGCAAGGATGACCAGTAAACTAGGTTTAACAGTAAGAGAACGTTTGTTTGGAGGCTGATTATGGAGAGACAACACTACTTAAATTTAATTGATGATGAACTGTCAACTGCCCCCTGGTTTGTCCAAGAATATTACCAGGCAAAATCGACGATTCCACTATCGCCGGCAACGTTATATCAATATTTGACAGAGTTTCGGCGCTTCTTCAACTGGTTGATCAGTGAAGGTTTAACGCCTGCTAAAACACCGGCAACCATTGACATTCAGGTTCTTGCGTCACTCAAGAAAGAAACTGTTGATTTATATAAATCAGCGCTACTCAATCAGGCAAAACTAACCGGTGTCACTGGCAACCGCGCCCACCCGACCATTAATCGCTCGCTAAACGCCCTCGCGTCGCTTTTTAAATACTTAACCGAAGACACCGAGGATGAACACGGTGAAGCGTACTTTAATCGCAACGTGATGCACAAAATCGCGTTAGTTCGAACAAACGAAACGTATGCCACCCGGGCGGCAAACCTGAAGACAAAGCTCATGCTAGGTCACACAGATCATGACTACCTTGATTTTATTAATGACAAGTATGAAAAGCAGTTAACACCAACCCAAAATCGTTACTTTCAACGGGACAAGCAACGGGATCTTGCCGTTAATGCGCTTTTGCTTGGCAGCGGCTTACGCGTTTCAGAAGCTGCTAACGCGGACTTACGCCACCTTAACCTCAAGACCGGAACCATTGGCGTCGTTCGCAAGGGTGGTCAACGCGATACCGTCCCCATTGCACCATGGACATTACCGTATATTCAAGCCTATGTTGACATTCGCACTGCCACCTACCAGGCAACCCCCACCGATCACGCCCTCTTTTTAAGTCGGTACCGTGGCCATGCATCTCGGCTTCAAGCAAGTTCCGTGGAAAAAATGGTGGCTAAATACTCTAGTGCGTTTAAAGTCCGCATTACCCCGCACAAGTTACGGCATACGCTAGCATCTAAGCTTTATCTAGCGACTAAAAATGAACAACTTGTGGCGACCCAGTTGGGGCAAAACTCAACAAGTGCCACCGGTCTTTACACACACATCATTGATGAAGAGCAACGTGAGGGCTTAGAAAAAATGTAGGACCCCTGTCCCAATGATTGTCGTGTGCTTAAAATACGCATGACACATTGATTAACGTTCATTAATTTTTTTGATACAATTAGCACAAGGTTTGCAACGATGTTTATTGCTAACTGCAATCACATAACCCACTACAAACAAAGGAAGTTCATTTATGAAAAGCACAGTTTTTATCAAACCAAACGTAGTCGCCGTTGAAGACATTGCTAAACCAACAATCGAAGCTGCCGACGATGTGATCATTAAGGTTGTTCGGACGTGTGTCTGTGGTTCCGACCTCTGGGCCTACCGTGGTTTAGAAGATAAGGCCGAACATTCACAAAACAGCGGCCATGAAGCCATCGGAATTGTGGAAGAAGTTGGTTCTGACATCACCACTGTGGTTCCTGGTGACTTTGTTATTGCACCATTCACCCACGGTTGCGGCCATTGTGCTGCATGTCTCGCCGGTTTTGATGGGGACTGTCAAGAACACCAAAACAACTTTAGTGCCGGTGTTCAGGCACAATACATTCGGTTCCAACATGGTGAATGGGCCCTCGTTAAGGTGCCTGGCCAGCCAAGCGATTACAGTGAAGAGATGCTGAAGTCACTGTTAAGTTTAGCCGACGTTATGGCAACAGGTTACCATGCGGCTCGTGTGGCCAATGTCACGACTGGTGATACCGTTGTGGTTGTTGGTGATGGTGCCGTTGGCCTTTGTGGTGTCATTGCCGCAAAAATGCGCGGTGCAAAGCGAATCATTATCATGAGTCGGCACGAAGATCGCCAACGCCTAGCGACTGAATTTGGGGCAACCGATATCATTGCCACGCGTGGTGCTGAAGCCGAAGCCCAAGTTCGCGAATTAACGAACGGTGCTGGCGCCGATGCTGTTTTGGAATGTGTTGGGACGGAACTATCCAACGAAACTGCTATGAACATTGCTCGTCCCGGTGCCATCGTTGGTCGGGTTGGTCTCCCTCACGAACCCCAAATGGACATGACCGCATCATTCTACAACAACACGATCATCGCCGGTGGTCCTGCTTCCATAACGACCTATGACAAGCAGGTCTTGCTGAAGGCCGTTTTGGATGGCGACATTCATCCTGGTAAGGTGTTCACCGAAACGTTTAAATTAGATGATATTAACGCCGCCTATCAAGCAATGACAAACCGTGAAGCTATTAAGACACTTATTACCGTTGATTAATTATCAGTTCGTCATCATGGTGATTATAAATCCTTAGAACGATAAAAATACCGCTGCCCAGTTGATTTTGGGCAGCGGTATTTTTATTTGTCAGCATTTATGACCCGATTAGTCCTTGTGTAAGGCTTCGGCAGGTGTCCCTGTTGCGTTGATATCGTCTGCATCATTTGAACGGCAGTTCCAGATGTAATCCAGTGAATGCCATCCAGTTGTAACGTGCAGTGGGTCCTGAACATAAACATTGCCATTAGAGTACTGGGATAGAACAACTTCGTGTGTCGTACCACTGCCCCAGCTTGCTGGAATGAACGGTGCACGAACTGCCATTATAACAGCGTGACCGTGCTCAATTGCATCTTTAATGCTAGCAGCAGAATACAATGGATCAACGTTTAAACCATAGTTATGTGCAGTTTGAATAAGCCCGGCTTGATCCGTTCCGACAATTCCGTGGTTATAACGGGTGTTTGCATAACCATACTGTGCAACCTGTAATGGTTCAACATCATAACCGTACCCACTAACAACCATTGCAATACTCGTTAATACACACGCGGTTTGTGCAACGGTGTGGCCGCCAAATGCGTAGTACCCCCATCGAGGATCATTTTGCGCATAGTAGAATGGAACAAAATATAGTGCACCAGTCGTGTTATCAAAGCGGAATAAATCGCCGTGAATACGTTGTTCGCCGTAAAGCATGTGCCCTTGACCATCATAATAAACAGTCTTGTTATTATTATAAGGCGTCATGTTTTGGAAACCGTATTGCATGGCACCATCATCACGGCTAAATAGGTACCAATTATTATTGATTTTTGCTTCACCGTAGACCATTTGCCCATTAGCATTATAGTAGACGGTTTTGTTGTGACCATAGTTTGCTAAGTTTTGGAAATCACGCTGCATGGCACCGTCATCGCGACTAAACAAGTACCAGTTATTATTGATTTTTGCTTCACCGTAGACCATTTGCCCATTGGCATTATAGTAAGCGGTTTTGTTGTGACCATAGTTTGCTAAGTTTTGGAAATCACGCTGCATGGCACCATCATCACGACTAAACAGGTACCAATTATTATTGATTTTTGCTTCGTCGTAGACCATTTGGCCATTGGCATTATAGTAGACGGTTTTGTTGTGGCCATAGTTCGTTAAATTCTGAAAATCGTGTTGCATGGCACCCGTTACGGAATCAAACAAGTACCAATTTTCGTTTATTTTTGCTTCACCGTAGATCATTCTACCCTGATTATCATAATAAACGGTCTTAGTCCCGTTATATGGAACCATACTTTGAAAGCCGCGTTGCATGATCCCAGTGGTCTTATCAAATAAGTACCAATAGCCATCAACTTTTAGTTCACCAACGGTCTCTTTCCCGTTAACCAAATAGTACGTATTATCCTTAGTGATCTGCCAACCGTTAACAACTGAAGGCTGCGTAATCGGAGAGTCTGTGGCCCCCATTGCTTGTGATGTTGCCGCAGAATTAGTTGCTGAGGAAGCCTGTGACGTCACCTGTGAGGCCGTCGAACTGCTTGCTGAAGCAGCCTGTGATGACGCCGTTGAAACACTTTGCGACGCCGTTGGTGCATCAGCTGACGTCACTTGTGACAAGGCAGCAGATGACTGAGCCGCGTGCGAGGCCTCCTGGTTACTAGCAGTCATTGAAGCCTGCGACGCTGCACTCCCCGTTGTAACTGGTGCTTTTAGCGTCGAATCCGTTGTTGCAGCGGCTGGCGTCAGGCTAACTTCCTTTTGACTCACGTCAGTTGCCTGTTTTGGTGCAGCCGTTTCAACAGATGGCGTCTCATCAGTGCTTATTGAAGCCAGCGTGTCCGCGTGCACCCGCCCGTTTGTCGCTAATAAGCCCAAAAGTGTTGCACCCGCAGCAAGCCAAACTTTACTTGTTTTAAATTTAATCCCCATAAGTTATCTCACCCCAAAAAATATTAATAAACGTTAACAAGTAAATATTATCAATAATCGCCCATCGAAATCACCGCGTTGACGAAGGTTAATCATTTCTTATCTTTCGTATCCATCACTTAAACTATTTATAATGACAAAAAAACTAATAGGCGTGATGCCTATTAGCTTTTAACCATTAATTAAATTATTATCGTTCAATTCCTAAAAGGTCATTCCTTTACCACCAGCACGTTAATCCCAGCATGACGAACAATAAATGCCGTTACCGAACCGACTAATACCTGGCCCACAGCGTTCATTCCGGTTGCACCCACAACAATTAAATCATGATGATTTTCCGTTGGGTAGTCACGCGCTAGGACAGATTTAACGTTACCGCGCAATGCATGTGTCTCAAACGACGTAAAGCCACTTGCAGTTAACTGTTCACCAATTCCCTTTAGATAGTCACGACTGGATGCCGCCAGCTCTTCGTCGAACTGCGTAACATTGAGCGATGTGCCGCCATACGCAGCGTAAATATTCGGATCAACTACGCGAACAATGTCGAGTGTTCCCCCAGATGCTTTTGCAATATCAACAGCCGTTGCCAAAGCCCGTTCACTATTTTTAGACCCGTCCAACGGGACCAAGATCTTTTTTGGTGTAAAGGTCATGAGTAATCGCCTCCTGATTATGTGTGATTTTTGTTATCACAATCATACATAAATAATTATTGGTAGGCGAATTAACTGCCTATTTAGCAAGCACCCTTATTTCGTCCAAACGCGATCCTGAATCATGCCACATGCTTTCATAAACATGTAGGTAACCGTGGGCCCAACAAACGTAAAACCATGCTTTTTCATGTCGCGAGCGACTGCACCAGCAAACGGTGTGCTCGTTTCCACCTGATCTGTTGTTTCATAGTTTGCAATGTGTGGGACATCGTCGACAAAAGCCCACATGTAGTCTGAAAAACTACCACCCGTCCGTTGAATGGCCATAATCGCCCGGGCATTTTTAATCACGGCACGAATCTTTCGCGGGTTATGGATCATGTCTGGATCTGCCATGACACTGTCAAGTACTTCTAAATCCATGGCTGCCACCTGCGGAATATCCATTTGATGAAAGACCCGGCGGTAGACAGGTAACTTACTGGCTGCCGCTTGCCAGCTCAAGCCAACCTGGAAAACACCAACGGTTAACAGTTCAAACATCTTTTGATCATCGTGTGTTTCATGGCCAAAATTTTGATCGTATTCCTTAACACCACTTGATTTTGTCATTGCAATCCTTCCATAAACCCCAATTTACCGTAACAACAAAAAAGTCGCAGCAGATTGCCACGACGTTAATTGCTCTTTAGTCTTGATAAGCTTGCTCATAATCAATGATCCACGCTAAGGCCAAGGCCTTTTCACCCAAATGGGCACCAATTACGGGACCAAAGTAGCTCAGTTCAAACGGCATTTCAGGAAATTCCTTTGCTAACTGATCACGCCACGTTTGTCCGGCAACCGGATCATTGCCATGAATAACTAACCCACGTAAGGGATAGTCTACCTGTTGTTGAGCTTCCGTAAATAACGTTTCAACCCGTGCAAGGGCCTTCTTTGTCGAACGAACCTTTTCAAAAGCCACAATCTCATGGCTATCGTCATCAAACGTTAGTAATGGTTTGATCTTCAAAACAGAACCAATGAAGGCAGAAGCGTTTGAAAGCCGGCCGCCACGCACTAAATTCTGCAGATCATCAACGATGAAGTATTCACCCATTGTTGCCCGCATTGCATCTAGCCGCGCAATGATTTCATCAGCGTCATGACCAGTCTTTACCATCTTCGCCGCTTCTAAGACCAAATAACCCATTAACCGAACGGTAATTTGTGAATCATACGGAATCACCCGAATTCGGTCGGAAACCTCTGCTGCAACCCCTTGCAATGAGTTAACAAAGCCAGAAATCGTGGAGGCCAGGTGAATGCTGATTACCGTGTCATACCCTTCATCAGCCAAGTGGTTATAAAGCTCCAGCATTGCGCCCAACGGTGGTTGGGAAGTGCTTGGAAATGATTTTGATTCCCGCAGCAACTCGTAGAAGCCTTCAGTGGTAATGTCGACACCCTCATCAAAGGTCTTTCCGTCGACCACAAATGGGATGGGAACAATATGAATGTCGTTATCGTCAATTTCGGCTTGCGACAAGTAACTCGTACTGTCTGTGACCACAGCAATCTTCATGATTTTCGTCGCCCTTCTTTTCTTTCACAAAAGTATTTGTCAATTCTACCATAGAACAAAAGAAGCGACTACCATTACACGTGGTGATTTTATCAATCAATGATTGCGCGATTAATCGTTTTTTGTTGTCCGTGATAAGCTAGTTTCTAACCGGTTAAGCAAAATCTGTAACAAATTCTTCTCTTCATCGGTCCATTTATCAAACACCTGATCCGTTAACTGCCGATTTGCTGTTTCAATGTTGGTTAGCGCGCTATGACCAGTCTCCGTTACAGAATAGATCAACTGCCGGTGATCGCGGCCGGTTGCCTCTTTTTCGATCATCTGTTTATTGCCAAGACTTTTCAACTGGCGACTCAGTGTCGATGTATCGAGTTCCGTCACCCCTGATAACTGTTCTTGCGTTGTGTACCCAGCAGCTAACTGTTCCAGTAATTGCCACTCTGCAATTGTTAACTGATCCCGTTTTGTTACAGCAAGCAGCTGTGCCCGGTGAATTTTTTCACTGTCACGTAATGCGGTCAAACTTGATTTCATAAATTAACCACCCAAATTTTGATTTTACTTTCATTTTGCATTATACAATATCAAAATTGCGCTCAACAAGCAATCGTTCTCGACGCTTTGCTTTGCCTTGTCATTTGGAGACGCCTATAATGATAAAGACTGTTTTAAACATTTTGATTAATCATAAAGGAGGTCGCTTATGTCTTTTGATGGCGCCTTTACCCATACCATGGTTGCCGAGCTAAACCAAACGTTAGCCGGCGGTCGCGTGGCCAAAATTTCACAACCGTATCCAAACGAAGTGGTGCTGACCGTTCGCAGTAACAGCACGAATCACCCCTTACTATTATCCGCACACCCAACGTACGCCCGGGTTCAGATCACCCACATCCCGTACGCTAATCCAGCTACACCAAGTAACTTCACCATGATGCTCCGAAAGTACCTGGATGGTGCGATTTTAACGAACCTTGAACAAATTGAAAACGACCGGATTGTTCGGTTAACCTTTTCGACCCGCAACGAACTGGGTGATCGCGAAAGCATCGCCCTAGTCATTGAAATGATGGGCCGTCATAGTAACGTATTTTTGATTGACCTCGGCGATAACCGGATTTTGGATCTGATCAAACACGTTAGTCCTGACCAAAACCGGGTTCGGTCTTTACTCCCTGGTGCGACCTACATTGCACCCCCGAAGCAAGACGACGTTGACCCGTTTTCAACGACGGCAACGGTCGCGGATCTAGTTCGCGATTACCCGAACGCAGATGTCTTGGCCGGCCAACTTCAACAAACTTTTCAAGGGCTGGCGCATGATACTGCACTCGCGCTGGCACATGCCTTACATGAACCGGGTGAGCCAGCAACGCTGTTTAGCCAATTCTTTGCTCAATTTGACCACCCAACGCCAACGCTGAATCACCTTGCTAACAATAAGACCAGTTTCAGTGCCTTTCCCACCCATGATGAGCAGGTCACCAGCACCCAAACATTTGCTTCGCTGAGCGACTTACTTGATTTCTTCTATCAAGACCGGGCGGAACGGGAACGGGTCAACGAGCAAGCGGGAAACCTGATTCGCATTGTTCGAAACGAATTGAAGAAAAATCGTTCAAAGCTAAAGAAGCTTGAACAAACAATGGCTGAAACAAACCACGCTGACGACTTTCGAATCAAGGGTGAGCTATTGACCACCTACTTGCACCAGGTTGAACGGGGCATGTCGACGATCACCCTGCCCAACTTTTATGATGAGAACAAGCCGCTAGAAATTGCGTTATCGAATCAAATTGGGCCGTCACAAAATGCTCAAAAGTACTTTAACCGGTACCAAAAGTTAAAGAATGCCGTTGCCTACGTGACGGAGCAAATTGCCTTGACTCAAACTGAAATCGATTATTTAAGTAACATTCAGGCGCAGATTGAATTAGCAAGCCCAAAGGATATTAATGAAATTCGGCTAGAGTTACAACAACAAGGCTACATTCGTGTTCATCGGAAACGTGGGAGCAAAAAGCCACGGCTCCAGGTTAGCCAACCCGAACAGTTTCATGCAACCGATGGAACGCTTATCTCCGTCGGTAAAAACAACCTCCAAAACGATAAGCTGACTTTGCATACTGCGAAGAAGACGGACACCTGGCTTCACGTTAAAAACATTCCGGGGTCCCACGTTATTATTCACGCAACTGACCCTTCCGCTGAAACCATCACGGAGGCTGCTGAGCTCGCCGCTTACTTCTCTAAGGCCAGAGACTCTGCAAGCGTCCCCGTTGATTACGTTGCGGTAAAACGTGTTCACAAGCCTAATGGTGCTAAACCAGGCTTTGTGATCTATGAAGAACAACACACAGCTTACGTTACCCCAGACGCTGCACTGGTTGAGCAGCTTCGCGGGTAAGCGTTGTTAAACATTCGTCAGTTAAAAAGCGTTCGTTCACTAGCCTCTTACTAAGGTGGCTGGTGAACGAACGCTTTTTTTGATGGACCCTAATTTTGCATATTAAAGTGACTTGGAAACGGCACAATGAGCCGTGCACCGAGCCGAAATTGCGGCCCCACCAACGGCAAGCTTGGGTGCCAACGAACCGTTAAGTCAACTGGCTCATCTTTCATTTGAACGTCAGCCGTGGACACCGTGTGAAACGCCCCTTGGCTCAGATGCTGCCGGTCTGCCGCCGTCGTTTTATCCAGTAAAAAGCGAACAAGCAAGCGAACCCAGTTGACCCCGGTTCCCTTATTTAGAAACGCTAATTGTGGGAATGGCAAGGCTGTTGTAACCATGCGTGCATGACCACTTAATGCGGAAAAAAGTGTACTGTAATACCCGGTCTGCCGCATTGATCCCGGTTCTGCCTGAATGCCAGGCACTCCTTGCGGATCAGCTTTCAACGTGTAGACTGGCTCAGAATACGCCGTTTGTCCAATTTCTTGAGGATCCGCCACACCAATCTGGTTGGTGTGGAACACGATCCGCGTTAAAAATTGCTTCCCATCCTGAGCTGGTTTGTACGCCTTATCCTTATTAATAACGATCACATTTTCGTGTCGTAACTTTAACGCCCCGATCAGTTTTAACCGGTTTCCCGGCACAAAGATCCATTTCGGGTGTTCCAGATCAATGATTGCCAAAATATCAGCCAGTTCCTGCGGCTCTAAGTATTGCTTATCCGCTAACTGTGGAATCAAACTGATTGCGTCTGGATTATTGTTCACCACCACCGTTTTAATGCCCTGCTGGTGTAACTCACTGACAACCGTGCTCATGACATAGTCCCCGGCGGCCCCGTCACCTAACCGAAAGGAGCCCGTGGTGACCACAAGTGCGGATTCGTCCGCAAGTTGCGTGCTTTCATTCTCAAGTTCATACGTCGAATAAAAGGTCGGCACCACCTCAGAGAATTCGCCGGCCGTTGGCTCAACCGTTTTGTACGTGGGCACAATGCCGGCATTATGGGCCTGGTTCATCACGGCGTCTGTCGTTGAATTCCATAGTTGCGCAATCAATCCGTTACTGAACCCATAGTACTTCGCCCGCTGAAGGTAGGCGACTTCCCCTGGATGGGCTGCGACCGTCATTTCAAGATCGTACAGTTTGCGGAATTTTTGAAAATAGAATTCATCAATTTTCGTTAACTCCGCTAATTCATCCGACTGATACCCGCGGCGGATGGCTTCAAGTAACAGCATAACCCGGTTATCCTGCGGGTGGATCAATTGCTGAATCAGATCATTATCCGCCATTTGTGATAGCGTATCAAAGGCAAAGTCACGGTTATGGTAGTGGGCAGCCCGCATGGCCTTAATCGTGGCCTCTTCTAATGACCGCCCGATGCCTAACGTTGCCCCCACCGATTTTTGAATGGTGGTTAAGTGCCGGTCAACTTGAATGCCACGGCGGTTGGCTTCATCAAATGAAAAGACTGGGAACCGAACCACCACATGATCCAAAACAGGTTCAATTAACGCCGTTCGCTTTGCAAATCCACTCGGTAACTTAACCTCGGACAACGCAACTCCGGTCATAACGTTGGCAGCAACCAAGGCAATGGGATACCCACTGGCTCGGGATAAAATTGCAGACACACGGTCATAATACGGATTAACCTTCATAATGAAGTAGTTGTCATGAACTGGATCAAGGGCAAACTGAACGTGAGTGACCCCAACGACATGTAGCCGCCGGGCAACACGAAACGCCGCCTGTCGTAGCTTCTGGTATTCACGATCAGTTAACGTTTGAATTGGGGCGATTTCGATGGAATCTGCTGCGTGGATGCCCACGGGGTCCATGTCTTCCATGGCGCCAAGTAAGAGTTCAGTGCCCCGAACATCCCGAAGAACTTCAAAGGAAACTTCCTTTAGCCCCACGATACTTTGGTCCACAATCACCTGTCGGGTCCGTGAACGTTCAAAGGCCGCGTCCAGTGCAGCGTCTAATTGATCCGCATTTTCCGCTAGGGCCCGATCACCCTCGCCACGCGGTGCAACAGACTTAACGATGACGGGAAAGCCAATTTGTCGAGCAATGTCGAACGCTTCCGTTACCGTACTTGCAACTTGCGATGCAATCACCGGTTGGCCCAGTTCTTTTAGTGCCTGGTTCATTAATGCCGGATTGTTGATCAGGCGAACCGTCGTTAACGGCATCCCGAGCACATTAATGTGTTTTTCATCCAGGTAATCATGGGCGATCAATTCTTCAACAACACGCATCGCAAGGCTTCCACCGACTGTCGGAACCAGGGTGGTAATGTTTTCACTCTCAATAACCTGGCGAACTGTTGCCGGATCCGTTGGGTCCCCCATGATGACGGTTGCGCCACAAGGGTTATCCATTGTAAACGAATACGGGTTGTTATTTAAGTACACCGCGTCTAGGTTCCGCCGTTTTAAGACCGACAACGTTTGGTACGCAGCGGCATCCAGCTCCGTTTCATGGCCAAAGTCATTTGGGCCATCACCGAGCACCAGAAGACGCTGATACGGGGCCGTGGACTGTTCTGCGGACCGTTCAGCAGCATTAAACGCTGCGACCTGTTCGGTTGTTTGCGTAATTTGCATTTTTTCGTCTGCCATTACCGTTGCTCACCTCGAATCCCTGTTAATTCCATGAAGTCATCAAAGACTTGGGTCGCTTCCCATGGTCCTGGCGCAGCGTCCGGGAAAAACTGGACAGAAAAGGCTGGATAATCCCGGTGCCGCAATCCCTGAACGGAGCGGTCAACTAGGTCAATGTGAGTGATTAATAGCTGATCGCGGTCAATCGTGTCACGGTTGACACCGTATTCTTCCGCCTGGGCAGCGTACATAATTTGGTTCGTGATAATTTCTCGAATTGGATGGTTCATCCCCTGGTGCGCAACTGGTAGCCGTTCAATGTCAGCACCGTTGGCAAGCGCGAATAATTCATGACCCAGGCCAATACCGAGTAATGGCACCCGCGTTTCAAGTGTTTGAATCATCGTCAGCACATCCGCAGATAAATCCCGTGGATCACCGGGGCCGCTTGATAAAACGACCCCATCAGGATCAAGGTTAAGCACCTCATCCGCACTGGTTGTGTACGGAACCACCGTCACATTTGCGCCACGGACAGCAAGCTCGCGAAGAATCCCGCTTTTTAACCCAAAGTCAATCACCACAATGTTGTGGCCCATCCCAGGATTAGCATACGGGCGCGGTGTGGCCACCTGGGCCACCTGCTGATTCGTCAACACCGTGGCGTTTAACTGATCAAATGCATGTTCATCCGCCACATCCACAATACTGGCGTTTAGTCCGCTATGTGTCCGAAGCTTTTTGACCAGCTGACGCGTGTCGATTCCGGCAATGCCGGGAATATTATTGACCCGTAAAAATTGATCTAAACTGAGTGATCGTTGGCGATTAGTCGACACTTCTGCCACTTCACGGACAACAACGCCCTTGGCTGTTGGTAAAACGGATTCATAGCTTTCATGATTCACACCAACAGCCCCAATGGTTGGCGTTGTGAAGACAATGATTTGATTATGGTAGATGGGGTCCGTAATAATTTCTTGATAACCAGTCACACTCGTATTAAACACAATGTTGCCACTAGTCGTCGCGGGTGACCCAAAAGCTTCACCCTTATAGGCTGTGCCATCCGAGAGAATTAAATAGCGTTCTGTCATCTGCACGATCCTTTCTCCACGTTGTGAACTTAGTCAGCGTCCGTTCCGGTCATAATTTCGACCCCGTCGTGACCGTCAATTTCTTCCACTGCAACGCGAATGTGTTCGTTTTGCGCCGTCGGAATGTTTTTCCCAACGAAGTCTGCCCGAATGGGTAATTCACGGTGCCCACGATCAACCAGGACAGCTAGATTAATACTGTTTGGTCGCCCAAGGTCCATGATGGCGTCTAGTGCGGCCCGAATGGTACGGCCGGTGTACAAAACATCATCAACTAACACAACCTTCTTATCGGCAATGCTCGTGTTGAGTTTCGTAATCGCTGTTTTTCCATCCGGTTGTGTGCCGTTCACATCGTCGCGGTATCCGCTAACGTCTAGTTCGCCCACGGGAACCACCGTATCTTCCAGTTGTTGTAACCGTGCGGCAATTCTGTTTGCTAAAAAAACGCCCCGTGTTTTAACCCCGATCAGCACTAAGTTTCCGATCCCCCGATTTCGTTCAATGATCTCGTAGGTGATTCGTGTCAGTGCACGTTGCATTGCCATTGCGTCCACAACTTCTTTTGCCATCTATCCTTACCCCTTCGTTGATTGTTCCTGAGCATCTAATTGATCTAGCATGTTGGTAAACCACACCGGTAGTTTTATTTCAAAGCGCATAGCTTCGCCGGTTCGTGGATGTGAAAAGCCAAGTGTCTGCGCGGTTAGATACTGACCAGCCCCTGGTAACGTCTTCTTTGGTCCGTACAGTGGGTCACCCGCCAATGGATGACCAATGTAGGCCATGTGGACCCGAATCTGGTGGGTTCGCCCGGTTTCTAATCGACAACTGACCAATGTGTACTGGCGGTACCGTTTTAACACGTGAAAATGGGTGACCGCGTGTCGACCATCACGAACAATGGCCATTTTCTTTCGATCCTTTGGTGATCGTGCAATCGGAGCGTCGATGGTCCCGTCCTCTTCGTGAATCACCCCGTGGACTAACGCAACGTATTGCCGTTCATTTGTTTTCGCCTTTAACTGGGCCGTCAAGCTCTGGTGTGCCATGTCGTTTTTAGCCACCATGAGCAGACCTGACGTATCCTTATCAATTCGATGAACAATTCCTGGCCGTAAACTACCGTTGATGGTCGATAGCGGACTGTGATACAGGAGCGCGTTAACCAACGTGTGGTCAGGATGGCCCGGTGCAGGATGAACGACCATCCCCTGTGGTTTATTGACCACCAAGACATCGTCATCTTCATAAACAATGTCCAGTGGGATGTTTTCTGGTGCTGTACTAATGGGCACTGCTGCCTTTGCCGTAAACGTCACTTGGTCACCTTCAGCAACCACCTGCCGATTTTTGACCACCGCACCGTTTACTTGTGCCCGGCCGTCTTTAATGGCGACTTGCGCCTGTGAGCGGGTGATTCCTGCTAACTGACTTAACACCTTGTCGATCCGCCCTGCTTCATTCGCCGTTACGCTAAAGGTCTGGGTCAGTGCCTCAGGTTGTAACGTTGGCTCACCGTTTAAATCGTCCATCTCTGCCATCGTGTTCTCTACTTTCTCGTTCATAAAACTCCTAGATGATCATTTTGTTACTTTGCGTGCCGTGGATGACTTTCATGCTTTGGTTCTGCGTCCCCATCATGGTCTGTTAAAACGGCGATGATGAGAAGCACCACGCCCACCGTCAAGCACCAGTCCGCAAAGTTGCTAATTGGAAAACTCTTTAAGAAATCAAATTGGAACATGTCAACAACATAGTGTAACCGGATCCGGTCAAGGAAATTGCCTAACGTTCCGGCCATCATGATCGTAATGCCCATCATGTAAAGCCGCTGGTGACGTAACCGCACCATGGCGTACAAGAGTACGGCAATCGCCACAATGGTGATGATAACAAAAACATCTAAGCGGCCTTCAAGTAATGACCATGCAGCGCCATCATTACGTAAATTCGTGAGTGATAGAACCCCTGGAATAAACGTGTGGGTACTCCCTAAGGAGACCTGTGTCGTAATGTAATATTTAATGCCCTGATCGGCTCCGACCAACGCAATGATTAATAACCAGTAATATAGCATATGTGTGCGTGGCAAGTGCCACGACTCCCTTTCTTTGATCACCAAAATGGCTTAGAAAATCCCCGAGATAACCCCGTCGTCTGTGATGCCCATGTCTAAGGCTGCTGGGTGTTTTGGTAGTCCCGGCATCGTTAGGATCGACCCCGTTAACGCCACCATGAACCCGGCCCCTAACCGTGGCTGAAATTCACGGATGTGGATGTCAAAGTCAGTCGGTGCCCCCAGTCGTTTGGGCTGGTCCGTCAATGAATATTGTGTTTTGGCCATGCAAACTGGCAGCTTATCCCAACCGTACTTCGCGAATCGCCGTAATTGTGCCTTCGCGTGTGGTTCTAAAATAACGTTTTGCCCACCATAGATCGTTTTAACAATGGTTTCTGCCTTGGTAACGACATCATCATCGTCCTGGTACAATGGTGTAAAGTGAGCTGGCTGGTCAGCTGCCGTTACGACGGCTTGTGCTAATGCAGTTGTTCCCTCCCCACCGTGTGCCCATTCGTCCGCCTCAACGGCTAAAACGTCAAACTGAGCACAGTAGTCTTGAATCATGGCAAGCTCTTCTGGTGTGTCTGTGGCAAACGCGTTGATGGCGACCACCACCGGCACTTGGTACCGTTGCATGCTGCGCAGGTGTTGCCCCAGGTTAGCCAAGCCCGCTTTCAACGCGGCTAGATCCGGGGTTGTTAAGTCGGCAAGGGCTGCCCCACCGTGGAGTTTTAACGCCCGCACGGTTGCCACTAAAACAATGGCGTCTGGTGCTTGTCCCAAGACAGGGACCTTGATGTCCAAAAACTTTTCGCCGCCAAGGTCGGCACCAAAACCGGCCTCCGTGACGGCATAGTCACCTAATTGGAGCGCTGTCCGGGTGGCTAAGACACTGTTACAGCCGTGGGCAATGTTTGCAAACGGACCGCCGTGAATGATGGCCGGTGTGCCTTCTAACGTCTGAACCAGGTTTGGCTTAATGGCTTCCTTTAGTAACAAGGCGATGGCTTCACCGACCTGTAAGTCCGCAACCGTAATCGGTTCACGATCCATGGTTTCGGCCACCACCATCCGGTTGATCCGTACTTTAAGATCATGAAGGTCACTGGCTAAACACAAGATTGCCATGAGTTCACTAGCAACCGTGATGTCAAAGTGGTCTTCCCGCGGCATTCCTGATGTGGGCCCACCCATTCCGATGACTACGTTTCGTAGCGCACGGTCATTGATATCTAACACACGGTGAAAACTGATCCGGCGTGGATCAATGTGAAGGGCGTTTCCCTGCTGAATGTGGTTATCAATGAGGGCAGCTAATGTATTATTAGCGGTGGTCAACGCGTGAAAATCACCGTTAAAATGGAGATTGATGTCAGCCATGGGCGCAACTTGTGCGTACCCCCCGCCGGTCGCGCCACCTTTCATTCCCATCACGGGACCAAGTGAGGGTTCCCGTAAGGCCAAGACGGCCTTCTTACCAATTTTCCGTAGCCCATCCCCAAGACCGATGGTGACGGTCGTTTTCCCTTCACCAGCTGGTGTGGGATTAATGGACGTCACTAAAATCAATTTTCCATTTGGTCGTTTTGAGGCTAAGGGCAGATCAATCTTTGCCTTATAATGACCGTACGGTTCGATTTCATCTGGTGTTAATCCCGCCGTTTCTGCAATCGTCGCAATTTTTTTAAGCGGCGTACTTTGTGCAATTTCAATGTCTTTTGGTTGTGTCATGGACGTCATCCTTTCTAATCTTCACATTGTCGGCTGTCATTATTAGCAATGTGCTACTATGGCTTTAGGCTGTTGGTAACTGTTCTTGCAATTGAGCAAGTGCCCGTTTAGTCATGCGCATTGCGTAAGGCTTCCCTGCGACACTAAAACTCATTGTCCGCCCGTTAAAGGTCAGGTGCGTTAATTGGTGGACATTGATCACTAACGCCCGTGGTGCAAGTAACCGCCGCACCCGTAAATTTTGCCCGTCGAGCACAATTTGCCTGCCGAGCAGTTGCCATGCGAGAAGCCCAGCAAACAACACGGCAATACCAATTGCTGGCCAGTTAAACTTAGCCATTTCGTACTGGAACGTTACCCCTGCACAAAAGAAGATCGTGACCCATGACCAAATGGTCACAGCTGTTAAGCCACTGGGGCGATAATAAAACCGTTGTTTTGCCATTATGGCACTTACCTCTTTCTCTGTTATAACCTTTATTTTACCAAATTTTTTGAGGACAAAGATGATTATTAAACTTTACACCGATGCTGCTAGTATCGCACAACATCCCCATCCCGACCAACCAAGTGGTGCCGGGATTTTACTCATTACGAATGGCCACCAAGAGCAGCTCAAGCAGACAGTCAGTGCCGCGGATAATCACACGGCGGAATTTCAGGCCGCTCTAGCCGGGTTTAAAGCCGCAGCGACCGTGGCGAAGACAACAGATACCGTGATGTTTTTTACTGATAGCCGGCTTGTCGCTGACGCCGTTGGTAAGGGTGTCACCAAACATTACCCGGAATTAACCGCGCAACTACTCGCACTGCAAGATCAGTTTCAACTGGTCATTACACAGTGGCTCCCGGAACGGGAAAATCGTGGTGCCCATCAACTGGCCCTTCAAGCCCTCCATGACGCCACTAAATAACGTGCATGTAGTTTGTTAACGGTTTGGTGTAATCCGCTACGTTGACTTGTTGGCCCAACGCCATCGCCGCCAACTGCTGACCAATAATGGGCCCGGTCGTTAACCCAGATGACCCTAAACCGCTCGCAGAAAACAGGGTTGGGTGACCGGGAACTGCACCAAAGAATGGTGCAAAGTCCGCGGTGTACGCACGGGTACCGACACGAACACGGGTAATGTTAGCCGCCTGCACGTCAGGAATAACGCGCTGGGCAGAGGCAAGTAAATCCGTTTTTATTTCATCAGATTCAGTCCGGTCAAATCCTTGGTCATTTTCATGCGTTGCCCCAACGATCAACCGTCCCTGGCCAGTGGGAATAAAGTCCCGTTCACCCTCAGGCATTAACACCGGTTGCTGATCATCTTGCGGTCGTTTCGGCAGGGCGAGTTCAATCAACTGGCCCTTCTGTGGCCGGACCGCAACCGCTAATCCCAGCGGCGCTAATAGCTCGGGTAGCCACGCTCCAGCAGCCACGATCACTGCGTCGAATGACTCAATCTGCGTGGCCGTTTGGACTGCCCCATTAGGTGTTAGTGCCACCCGTTCATGACGAGCGGTTACAGCAGCCGCCCGTTGAAGTGCCAAACAGAACTGCTCACCATCAATGCGAGCCCCACCAGTAATCAAAATCCCTGGAGCGGTGTGCTGAACAAACGGCAACATTGCCCGGATGGAGCCTTCATTTAAACGGTATATTTCACCCAGATCCGGTGCGTTTTCACGGCGTTCGTAAGCTAAGGCTTCCAGCGCATCTAAATCATCCAGATTAGCCCGGGTCAAAATGGTCCCCGTCTTTGCATACACATCATGGGTCAAATGGGCATCCATCACCAGTTCATTAAAAAGGGCTGCCCCCGCCGTGGCCAACCGGTACCACTGCTGATTCCGGCGTTTTGAAAGCCAGGGGGAGATAATTCCTGCGGCTGCCTTGGTTGCCTGCCCCGTCCCTTCATCAAAGAGGGTCACTTGTGCACCGGCCTGGTGGAGATAAAATGCAGCGGTGCTTCCCACGATCCCGCCACCAATAATCGCAATTTTATTTGTCATGTCTTCGTCGTCCTTCCCAATTACATCAAGCTTAGCATACCTCTCCCAAAGACCCCACGTGCTTTCCTGAATCTTTAACAGAAACACATTTAATGTCCCTTAATTTACGCCAAGTAAAAACGTCATCCAGAGAAATAATCTCTGAATGACGTTTTTTAGCTCATTAACTCATTAGCGCAGCCCACTACTTAGCGGCTGGTTCATCATGTTGCCAGATGGGCTTTCCCCAGTACTGATATAGATCCGTCCGGAGGGCCCCGTTATACAGCTTGCGCTTTTTGGTTGCCCGTTGGCCGTAAGACGTTTCAAAATCAAGGTCACTTGTCAAAATGTACTTGCTCCATGTCGGTAACCGCTTAAAGGCCCGGCCCATGCCACGGTATAATTCCCGCACACTGGCCTCGTCACTCAATCGTTCCCCGTATGGTGGGTTTGCCACAATAACCCCGTTTAGTTTATCCGTTTCAAACGTCGTTACATCCGCAACCGTAAACGTTACGTCTTGACTCAAGCCCGCCGCCTGCGCGTTCTTTTTAGCAATGGCCACCATTTCTGGATCAATGTCACTCCCGGAAATGTCAAATTCACTGTCATAATCGGCACGATCGTCGGCAGCATCACGAACTTCGTCAGCCACCGTGGTTGGAACCCACGGCCAGTCTTCACACACAAAGCGCCGGTTAAAACCAGGGGCGATATTTCGTGCAATCAATGCTGCTTCAATGGCTAGCGTTCCTGACCCACAGACGGGGTCAACAAATGGCATGTCACTTGGATTCCAGTGGGTCAATAAGATCAATGCTGCCGCCATGTTTTCCTTTAATGGCGCATTCCCTTTTCCAACCCGGTAACCCCGTTTAAACAGTGAGTCACCAGTGGTGTCCAGGGTCAGCATGACCTCATCCTTGTTAATGACCACTTCCAGGGGGAACGTTGCGCCCGTTTCAGGCAACCGTGACCGCCGGTGATAAATATCACTCAATTGGTCAACGATGGCCTTCTTCACAATGGCCTGTGCATCCGGTACACTGTGCAGTTGCGAATTATGTGACCGCCCTTCAACAGGAAAATGCGCATCCATTGGGAGTAATTCATCCCATTGAATGGCCCGCGTGTTATCAAATAATTCCGTAAAGGTCACTGCGGAAAATTCTTTGACCACGATTTTGATGCGGTCGGCGGTCCGTAGCCAAAGGTTGGCCGTCAAAATATCTTTAATCGTCCCGCGGAACCGTACCCGACCGTTTTCGACCTGCACGTCGTACCCTAAATCGCGTAGTTCGCGGCCGACCAGGGCTTCGATTCCAGCCGCACAAGTGGCAATTAACTCAAACGTTTGCATGTTTGCTCCTTAAAATTGTGTCGTTTAGCGTCGTTACTTCATCGTAAAAACGGTAATGATGGTTGCTTCATCTTACCATAACTTTGCCTAAAAAAACGGCTTCCCACACATGGGAAGCCGCTGCCTGTTGCAAATTTCTGTAAGCCATGTTTTGTACTTTGTAGACCTCAGGCGCAGTCTACTCCGTGGTAATCATCTATCTCAGGATCAAAGATCCTCCCCCACAATCAGTTCAGTTACCTATGTGAAGCTCCCCTACCGTAGTTTGGGTTTCCCGCTCGAGGGGTTTACCGCGTTCCACCCAGCACGTTTCCGCACTGGTATCGTCACTGTGGCACTTTTCAGGGATACTCAAGCATAGCCGAAGCCTTAGCCGTTTTTTCCCGCCGTTACCTTCAAAGAAGGTACCCCAGCTTATTTTTTCACTGAGCACGAACACTACAGGCATCACAGCCTGTGCGAGCATGGACTTTCCTGACGCAACATAAGTTACGCCCAATTACCCGAAATTTGCAAATCGATCACATTAAATTAGTTGCTCCAACCAGACTGTGACGGTGTGTCAAACCCCGTCTGCTGAGAAGCTGAATTTGTGCCGTTGTCTAACTGGGATCCGAAAACGTGACGTTCCAAATTGGACAGTCGCTTCAAAATATCCATATTAGTGACACTGTTGTTAGCCTGACTCACCGTTTCCGGTGCACTTGGCGTTGACTGACGAGCAGCACTCACTTGGCGCGTTAAATCGTCAACCTTGCCTGATAGCTGTTCGTTTTCCGCACGAAGTTGTGAAACTTCACGATTAAAGGTCTCATAATCCTTAATCACTAAATCAAGGAAACTATCAACGTCCGTTGGGTCGTAAGCCGATCCCATTCGTTTTTCCTTAAATTCTTTTTGCAGAATGTCCTGCGTGCTAAAGTTGATTTCTTGCATGAATGTTACACCTCATCATCTGTCTGTCGAAACACGACTTGAATTATTGTAGCGCACTTCAATCGAAATTAAAACGATTGTTGCTGATTTTCTTGATATTCATTGGCACTTTCTTGCAACCAATCAAAATCAATTAACGTTACTGTGTAGGGATGGTCCTCGCTAAATGCCTTGATGGCAAGGTAATCATAGCTTGGCTTCCCTTCATGTTCTTCATCATATACTAAAAGGGCAGCGTCTGTGTGTGAAAGCATGAAGGCTTGATAATTTTTTAATTGTTGGGGCGATTGATAGGGCTGATCGGACACACTCGCCGTAAAATCAGCCGTTTCAAGTAGTGCTGACAACTGGGCTTGATTGGCTTCGTTCCAGTTGCCACCAAATTCGGCAAACGGCAACATCACGGCCACCTTTAGTTGTGGGTAGTCTGTTTTCAACTCATTTGCAACCGTCACAACCCACTGTTCAACCCCAAGCTGCCCACCAGTAATAATCCAATCCACACCATTTTCAATTTGATTGATCAACGCTTGCTTTAGGGCAAACTGAATCACCGCTAATTTAGGATCCTTTGTCCCAAAAACGCCTAGTTCATAGCTTCGGTAGCCACTTACCCATAATCGGCTCATTTGATCACCCCTTCAATAATAGTTTACAACATTTAATGATAAGGATGTGGACTAAATGTTACGACTACGTTACCATCTAATCCAAATGACGGCCACGTCATCAAATCTGATATAATAAGTGCATTGTAAAGGAGTGTGGTCTTTTTGAACATCCGTTATCCAAACGGGTCAACCTATCATGGACCTAGTCAGCATTCAGCTGCCCAGCGTATTCCCGCCACAACCAACTACGGTGAGCGTGGAATGTCACTAGAAGCAGAATTGAATGAAAGCAACCAATATTATTTGGCGCACGGCATTGCTGTTGTCCATAAAAAGCCGACACCAGTTCAAATTGTTAAAGTTGATTATCCACGACGGGCGGCGGCAACCATTAAGGAAGCCTACTTCGGCCAACCGTCAACAACAGACTACAATGGTGTTTATCGCGGGCACTACATTGATTTTGATGCTAAGGAGACTAAGAGCCAAACTGCCTTTCCGCTTAAAAATTTCCACAAGCACCAGGTCACTCACCTTCGTGCTTGTCTTAAAGCAGGTGGCATCGGTTTTGCCATCATCCGATTTACAACGGAAAACGTCACGTTCTTACTACCAGCATCGGCCCTCATCAGTTACTGGGATGCCCAGGAAACTGGTGGTCGAAAATCGATCCCCCGGAGTGTGTTTGATGAGGTAGGCATTGCCATTCCCTACCAATTGAATCCGCTCATTCCGTACCTGACAGCTGTCGATCAACTGATCCAACAATTGAAGTAATTGTATTTAAGGAGAGCAATGTAACATGTCTGACAATAATACCCGTACTGGTCGTTACCACGGTAATGATAACGGTACTAAAGCGCCCCGTCCCAAACGTCCCCGACCATTATGGCGGACCATTCTTTACTGGGCCCTTGGCATCATCTTTGCCGGAATTCTCGCCGGTGTGGGACTATTCGCTGTTTACGCAGCGGGGGCGCCAAAGATTACCACGGCCCAACTGACCAGCCAAAATTCCACAGAAATTTTGGATAGCGACGGCAAGGTCGTTTCTAACTTGGGGTCGCAAAACCGGACCTACGTTCACTCTGATCAAATTCCTAAGGAACTGAAACAGTCCGTTGTTTCCATTGAAGACAAACGGTTCTACAAGCATCACTTTGGGATCGATCCAACTCGGATTATCAGTGCGGCATTGTCCAACGCCCGTGGTAGTTCGCTTGGTATGCAAGGTGGTTCCACACTGACCCAACAGTTAGTTAAGCTGTCCGTCTTCTCAACGGCCGCATCCGACCGAACATTGAAACGGAAGGCTCAAGAAGCCGCCCTTGCCTACTACGTTGAAAAGCACTACTCAAAGGATCAAATTCTCGAATTCTACATTAACAAAGTTTACATGGGGAACGGGATCTACGGCATGGGGACCGCTGCTAAGTACTACTATAATAAGTCACTTAGCGATCTTGATTACATTCAGTTAGCCACGCTTGCCGGGATGCCCCAATCACCGACAAACTATGATCCAGTCGCCCACCCTGACCTTGCAAAAGCACGTCGGGACACCGTTTTAAAGGCGATGTATGAAAATAAGGTCATTTCAAAAGCCCAGATGAACACCGGGATTAACACAGCCATTTCGTCAGGGATCTCCGTCAACCACTCCATTAATGACACTGATTCTGATGACAAGGTCATCGACGCTTACCTGCAACAAGTCATCAAGGAATTAGATAACAAGGGCTACAACCCTTATAAAGATGGGTTGAAGGTTTACACAAACCTGAACATGGGTGCTCAACAACGCTTGTACGACATCGTCAACACCGATAAGTACATGGACTTCCCCAGCGAATTACTGCAGGTTGGTGTTACCATGACAGACCCCGAAACGGGTGCAGTAACGGCCATGATCGGTGGTCGGAAGCAAAACGTCGCGTTCGGGTTAAACCGGGCGACCCAAACAGATCGGTCATCCGGATCGACCATTAAGCCGTTCATGGATTACGGCCCGGCCATTGAGTACAATAAGTGGCCAACGTTTAAAACGGTTCAAGATACTAAGTACAACTATCCAGGAACCAACACGGCATTAAACGACTGGGACCAACAATATCAGGGTGCCCTCACCATGAGAAAAGCACTGGTTGAGTCCCGGAACATCCCAGCCATCCGCACATTAGAAGCCGTTGGCCTGGATAATGCCACGAAGTTCATGGCTGCTAACGGGATGTCCTTCAAGGACCCACTGGTTTACTCTAACGGGATCGGGGTTTACGTTTCTAGTGAACAAGAAGCAGCCGCATTCTCCGCACTTTCAAACGGCGGGACCTACTACGCCCCTCACTTAGTCAATAAGGTTGTCACGCAAGATGGTGCGACCCATAAGTTCTCAGTTAAATCACACCGCTCAATGAGTGAAGCCACCGCTTACATGTTAACGGACATGTTAAAGGGCGTGCCAACCGGCGACTGGGCACCGAATGCCCAAATTTCCGGGCTTCACCAAGCTGGTAAGACCGGACAGTCTGGTTACTCAAGCAGTGTGACGACCGTTCCTTCAAACGCCGTTGAAGACGCTTGGTACACTGGGTACACTAAACACAGCACAATTTCCGTTTGGACTGGGTATGATCAACCAAACGAGCCGGGCCATTACATGACCACCGCGCAGCTCGCCATTGCCGAGTCCGTTTACAAGAACTTGCAGCTTTACATGGCGCAAACCCAGGAGAATGACGACTGGACCCGTCCAAGTTCTGTGGACGTTGTTAAGCATAATGGCGTTAACGAACTGGTTGTGGCTGGTTCAAACTGGCGGCAATATTTAAACGGTAATAGCAAGGATCAAAGTAGCGCGACTGGTTCATCATCATCCGCTGTCTCCTTCTCATCCTTTAATGGGTCCTCCAGCTCAACGTCATCAACTAATGAATCTGATGGTCGGAGTTCTGAAACACAGTCCTCTCAAGGATCAGGTAATAATGGCAACAGTGAATCAAGTAGCGTTTCATCGAGTACTTCATCGAGCACAAGTACGCCAGCTGCCTCATCACAATCTCACGCGTAATAAGTCGCTGAGTTATAAAGTAAAAAACTGATTTCCCGTTTGGGAAATCAGTTTTTTTGTCGTTTTCTAATGTCACCACGGTTCTCAACTACTTTTGTTGAGAGTCCGGCGCCGGTTCCGACACCTTAAATAACGGAATGGTTGGACCGCTAGTGGTCGGCTTCGCCTTTGCTGGCGTGCTTCGCTGTTGCCGTCGTTCTGCCAAATCACGTTCGACCTGGCCGGCCGAGGTGATGTTTTTCTGCCGCCAGTTTAACAAGATCCGGTCAATGTACCGCAGACTGTACGCCTGGTTTAAAACAGCTTCCCGGAGTGCCAATAAAATCAACTCTGGTTTAAAATGATCCTCATCAAACCAACGGGCGATGGTTTGCAGTTCCGTGGGACTTAGTGGGCGGCCAAACTCGACTTCAATTCGATTAAAGACGCCTTCCCGCGCGGATGTTGACTTCGGCGCCGCCACTGCCGCACTGGTAGCCGCGGCACCGCTCAGATGTTGAGTAAGGCCTGCTAGATGGTCATACAGCGGCGTAAAGTCGTACCGATCACGCAGCTTCCCGGATGAATCCGTTGTGGATTCAATCAACAGAAGTTTCTTTTTCAGTAAACTGTCCAAGTGCATGTAAACAGCGGCCGTTGTCGTTCCCATCACATCCGCAACTGCTTGCGCATCCGGGAAATCGATTCCGCGATCTAATGATCGTTTATACTGCAAAAAAACAATCAGTTCTTCATTACTCATGCCAAGGTCACGGTACCGCGTTAAAACAAGGTTGTTAACCATCGTTGTGCCGGCTTGGAGTAACGCTTTTGAAAACTCATCCATCGTTTAACACCTTTCTAAAGTTCACTCACTTTTTAAATTCAAAAAAGGACGGGGCCACTACGCCCCGCCCTTTAATAATTAGTTGCATGCCCTACAAGTTCTGAATCGATTGAACGGTATTCCCGTTATGGTAGTCATACAAGTTATAACATAAATCGCCCTTTGCGTTGAGGTACGTAACTTCCCACACGGGTTGGTTAGCCTTTAGGCCAAGGCCGATGTTTAACACTTTTTGTGGTTTAACTTTCTGCCAGGCCTGGCGTAAAATGGCCGTTTTTGTCTTGCCTTGAGACTGCTTGACGGTCGTTACATGACCAGATTTCTTAGCAACAATGGCATAAACCGCTTGTTGCTTACGGTTCTTTCCGCTAACTGAATAGTAAGTTTGTTGGCGATTATACGTTAAGAAATCTGTGCCGCCCGTGACACCCGCTTTTTGGGCAATTTGAATCGTTTGGCTGGCCGCGGTCTTTCCCGGTCGCAGCGCTTCATGAAAGACAATGAACGTGCTCCCTAACACCAAGATCAGGGCTAACAGAACCCATAATGTAATTTGTGACCAGTTTCTTCGTTGATGTTGCTGACGCCGCATGGTTGACTCCCATCTCACTTTTCGATAATTGCTTTGTTCATTATAGCAAATTTAATCACCGAGACAACGACCTTAACTTCATCTAAAGAAATTTTGTGTTTGTTTGATGATTTCACTCGTTCGTTGCGGAATGGCCGTTAACCCCGTTGGTAACGCTTTTTGCATCGTTGTCCCGTAGCGTTTGGTCATTAACCGCGGATCAAGCACAACGATCACCCCGCGGTCCGTCTCTGTTCGAATTAAACGACCAATCCCTTGACGCAAGCGTAGCGTCGCTTTTGGGAGCGCGGCAGCATAAAACGGATTGTGACCAGTCGCCTCTAACCGGGCATTAGTTGCAGCAACTAAGAGGTCCGTTGGGGCGTCAAACGGTAGCCGGGTAACGATCAATAGTTCAAGCGCATGCTCCGGCAAATCGATTCCTTCCCAGTAGCTGGCCGCACCCAACAAGACAGCATGGTCTTCCGTTGCGAACCGTTTTAAGTTCTTCTCACGACTCCCTGTCACGCCCTGGGCATACACCGCATGCTTTGCTGGAAGCAATCCGTGGGTCAGCGCGCCATACACAGCGTTGACGGCCGCTAGTGAGTTGAACAACACGAGGGTCTGCCGATCACTTTCCTTCACCAATTTGGCCACTGTTTCAGCCCAGTAAGTTGATTGAATCTCTGAGTGGTTGATGGCAATGGCCGGTGCGTCCGTGGCCACAAACAACCGGGCCTGCTTTTTATAATCAAATTGTTCCGGCAACCGTTTTGTCGCCGTTTCGTCCTTATCAAGGTCGAGCGCGGTCATCAAGTAGTTTGCTCGTGACGATGTAAACAGCGTTGCGCCGGTAAACGTTGGCCGCTGGAAATGACTGTAAATGTGTTCGCGCAGCCAGCCGCCTGCCATTAACAAGCCACCACTTAATTCCAAACTGGCAGAATCACCGTACTGACTTTGACGAATCCAGTACACGTTTGTCGTGGCCGGATCTCCCAATTGTTCGGAAAACTCACGTAATTGATCTAGCAATTCATGGATCCGGTCGACAGTGGTACTAAATTCGTGCATCAACGCAACGTCTGAATTCAGCCACTTTTTACTCTGTGCCGTAAATTGTTTCGTTAACAATGCCAGCACGGTCATCATCTGCTGATCACCCTTCAGGAGGTCACTAAACACCCCATCGGTCTGATTCATTAGCGTCTTTAACGCCGCGTTATCAACCAATTGTTCCACCAACCGTTGACCATGTGCACTAACTTGTGCGGTTAGCAAAAATTGGCGGTACAGAGACTGAGCAAACTGGTCAGTATCTGCATCAAGTTTTAACAAAATCCCTGCCAAATTATTCAGGACGGTCGTGGCCCGACTATCATCCTTAAACAGTGCCGTTAAATGATGGTCATGCTGATTAAAAATGTTGGCCTGGGCGTGGTGCAACAAGGACATTGCATCGTGAAACTTCACCGTTGTGCGCTGATTGATGGTTGTCACATCCGGCAAGTGTTGGGCTTCGTCCACCAATAAATACGGCTTATTAAGTAAGTTATCGAGTTGTGGTGCATGTGTTGTTAGGTACGCGTGGTTAACCACAACAAGGGTCGCCTGGCGAATGCGTTGGTCCAGCCGTCGAAGGTAATCATCCTCATAAAATGGATCCTTTTCGTTGATCGACGCCAACCCATGGTGACAAATTTCGTCAAATAGTTGCGCCCGGTACGAGTTCAGGTGTAATTCATCCAGGTCACCTGTTTCCGTTTGCAATAACCAAACCAGAATTCGCGCCTTCAAAAACTGACTTTGTTGTGAGTGTTCAGGGATCGTCAAACTTGCCGCAAAGCGGTTCAGATCAATGTAATGGTGGCTACCCTTAACCGCAACAACGTTAAAATCAAACGGAAGCATGGCTCGCAACTTAGGCACCGTATTCGTCATAAATTGTTCCTGAAGCACCGTTGTTTGCGTGGAAATGACCGTGGCCTTCCCCGTTTGGGAGAGGAATGTGAACGGAACTGCGTAGCCAAGGGATTTTCCAATCCCCGTCGGTGCTTCAATGATCAAGTTCTTCGTGTCTTCATGACTGTAATTATTAAAAATTTGGTTCATCATCTTTGCTTGTGCGTCACGCCAACCAAGGGCCGTTCCCCACAACTTTTGCTTAGCTAGCTTTGACTTGGGGTAAGCTCGTGGCTGCCCCAGGTCAACGGCCTTGATTGCAGTCGCTTCATGAAGAACTAACCGATTCCGAACATACTGTCCTGCCGGTAATTTTCGTGGGTGTTGGCGGGCAAAATCCAGTGCATCACTAAAGACACTGGCGGTATCAGCTGGCAACGTTAAGTTTAGATTCACCAATTGCCGCAACGTGTTAACCGGTAATGATGCCAACCGTTCGAACAGCTGGATCAATAAAATGCCGGTTGCATCCGCATCAGAATCGGCCGTGTGGGGATGGTCATGTTCAATTGCAAAGTAGGCGCTCAAATCGCGGAGCCGAAAACTGGTTAACGTTGGGAATAAAATTTGGGTCAACGTCACGGTGTCTAACGCGGGAATTTGTAAACTCGGATACCCGACGCGCGCAAACTCAGCATTTAAAAACGGAAAGTCAAAGTTTACGTTATGGGCTACAAACACGGTTCCCTGAAGCATTGCATACAAAGACCCCGCCAGATCATCAAAGTACGGCGCCTGTGCAACATCCTTATTTGTAATTGTTGTTAAATGGGTAATGTTGCCCGGAATGGGTTTTCCGGGATTAACTTTTGTGCTGTAGTGATCGATAACCTTCCCGTGGCGGATGAATGCGCACCCGATCTGAATGACCCGGTCACCATCCTTTACACTGGTTCCGGTCGTCTCGATGTCAACGACAGCATACGTTGTGTCATTATTCATTATTAGTCTCTTAAACGCCTTTCGTCACTTCGGCAACCAACTGCGTACCGAAGAAATAATCTCTAGGTCTAGTTTACTCTGTTTCTGCCATCAGGCAAAGCAGATCACACGCATAAAACCTGTAAAAACTATGGTATGATTGGTGCTAAATGGGTTATCGGACGTCAATTCGCCCTAGGGACCCCAAATTTTCGTTTCGAGGTGATCGATATGCGTGTTGGCACCGGCCATGCACATGCCAAAATTATTTTGCTTGGTGAACACAGTGTTGTTCACCATCAACCTGCCATCGCCATTCCACTTCAACATTTACCGGTTACAGCAACCATCCAAGAAACCGTTAGTGATCGTCAACTCGTTAGCGATTACTTTACGGGTGCGTTAGCTGAACTACCAGGCGCGTTTGAAGGCATTCGTGTCTTAATTGACCGCTTACTTCAACGGTTTCACGCTGAGACACAATCGTTTACATTAACGCTAACGAGCACAATTCCCGAAGAACGTGGGATGGGCTCATCCGCTGCCATCGCAACAGCAATCGTTCGGGCAGTCTACGACTTCTTTGAAACACCGCTCGATCAGCAGGACCTGCTAGCCACCGTGAACATCGAAGAAATGATCACCCATGGCTCGCCTTCAGGCATCGACGCAGCCACAGTTAGCGCAACAGAACCAGTGTGGCTGATCAAAGACCAACCCCTAACACACATTCCAATTCATTTAAACGCTCACCTTGTGATTGGGGACACCGGAGTAACTGGGCAAACAGGGTTAGCAGTCAATTCCGTGAATGAATTGCTCACCGATCCTGAACGCCCCGGTGTGGGCCAACAGCTCATTAACCACCTTGGCACGTTAACGCGTGAAGCGGCCGTGTGTCTTCAACATGATCGTGCGCATGAACTGGGCACCATTATGAACGCTGCTCAACAAGACCTAACGGCACTTGGGGTAAACCATCCCGTGCTTCAGCGCCTTGTTGACGCCGCTAACCAAGCGGGCGCACTGGGCGCCAAGCTCACTGGGGGTGGTCTTGGCGGTTGTATGATTGCCCTCACCCGTTCCGCCACTGAAGCACAGGCCGTTGTTGATGCGCTTCAAAACCAAGGGGCGTCAGCAACGTGGATCGAACCCTTTAGTCGCTAACCCGTCGTTTCATCATCATTGATTTAACCAAAGGACACTTACTCATGACCATTTTGGATCGCCCCGTCACCGCACGGGCCCACACAAACATTGCGTTAGTTAAATACTGGGGGAAAGCTGATGAACAGCTGATGCTCCCCACAAACGACTCCATTTCCATGACGTTGGATCATTTTTATTCAACGACCACCGTTCACTTTGACCCAACGTTGACCATTGATGAGCTCACCTTAGATGGGTTAACGTTACCAGCTACTGGCCAACAGCGCATCCGGCACTTCATGGATTTCATTCGTCAAACGGCGGGAATCACCACGTTTGCTCACATCGAAACGGCCAACCATGTGCCCACAACAGCCGGGCTTGCGTCATCGGCGTCGGGCTTTGCTGCACTAGCCGGCGCGGCCGCTAAAGCAGCGGGATTACCCACAGATGGCCAAACCCTTTCACGCCTTGCCCGGCGCGGTTCAGGGTCAGCGTCACGCTCAATTTTTGGTGGCTTTGTTCAGTGGCATGCCGGTCATGATGATCTGACCTCGTTTGCAGAACCCCTTCAGGAAACGGTCACCTGGCCGCTGCGGATGATTGCGATCGTTGTGTCAAAGACGGCCAAAAAAGTGGGCAGTACAAATGGCATGAAACAATCACAAGCCTCGCCTTACTTTGCTGACTGGGTTAAGCAAGCCAATGCGGATATCGCCCCCATGACGGCGGCACTACTTAAAAAAGACATAAACCGTGTGGGCGAAATTGCCGAGCATAACGCGATGTGTATGCACGCAACAACGCTTAGTGCAACGCCACCGTTCACGTATTTCAACGGGGACACCCTTACCGCAATGTCCGCAATTACCGACTTGCGTCAAGAGGGGGTAAACTGCTATTATACGATGGACGCTGGTCCAAACGTAAAGGTCATCTGTGAACAGGCAGATGTACCAACGATTTTGGCCCGCTTACGCCCACTATTTGGTGATGAGCAACTTGTTGTCGCTAAACCCGGCCCAGGGCTCATCTACCTTTAATTAAATTGATACCACAGAAAATGCTTGTACGGGATTCATTGCCGGTACAGCGATTTTTTGTCTTGAAAGGACATGATGAATTGATTAGCGTGCAAGCGCCTGGCAAACTTTATATTGCCGGAGAATACGCCGTGGTTGAGGCTGGCTTTCCAGCCATTATCGTTGCTTTAAATCAGTTTGTGACGGTCACCATTGAAGAAAGTCAGCACTTTGGGACCATTGATTCCGAACAGTATAAAGAGACCTCTGTCAACTGGCGGCGCGCCGGTGACGAACTGGTCTTTGATAACCGCGATAACCCGTTTCATTACCTACTTTCAGCCATTCAACTGACTGAAAATTACGCCCGCGCCTGTGGCCGTGAACTAAAGTTCTATCACCTTTCCGTCAATTCACAGTTAGACAGTAAGGATGGTAAGAAGTTTGGCCTCGGATCATCGGCTGCGGTGACCGTTGGAACGGTTAAAGCCCTGTGCAAATTTTATGAACTCCCGTTGACCAAGGACATTTTGTTTAAACTCGCTGCCATCGCCCACCTCGACGTTCAAGGGAATGGCTCACTGGGTGACATTGCAGCGTCCGTTTATGGCGGCTGGATTGCGTACCACTCCTTTGACCACCAGTGGTTAGCTAAACAACGGCAACAATTTTCATTGACTGACCTGTTGGCACTTGAATGGCCCGGGTTAGCCGTTGAATTGTTGACCCCTCCGACTGACTTGCGATTACTCATTGGATGGACTGGTTCACCAGCGTCAACGTCCCACTTAGTGGATAAAGTCTCTGATGCGCGTGACGTTGACCAAGCAAAGTATCAAGCGTTTCTTACCGCCAGCCACGATTGTCTAGACCGCATGATCCAGGGCTTCCGCGATAGTGACATCGATGTCATCCAAACTGAATTACGGGTCAACCGGCAGTTACTCCAACAATTGAGTTCTTTCAGTCACGTGCCGATCGAAACCGTCGCACTAAACACGCTGTGCGCCATCGCTGAGGACCATGGCGGTGCCGCTAAGACATCAGGTGCCGGTGGTGGTGACTGTGGCATTGTCCTGATTGATCGTCATGCAGCTGTTGATACCCTTCTTCACGACTGGGAAGCAGAAGACATTACGGCCCTACCACTGAGTGTCCATAACGTGATGGACCTCGTTTAACCGAACAAACAATCCGAAGGCTGGGCAGTCAACTGCACCAGCCTTCTATTGAATAATCCACTAAAGGAGGCCGTTATGGCAGAAACCACGGAATCACAACATGCACACCGGAAGGATGAGCACCTCGCCATTGCGACACACCAGTACACCACAAGTGAGACCTTTGCTGACGTTCGCGTCATCCATCAGGGCTTACCCGAGCTAGCAGAAGCTGATGTTGATCTACACACCATGTTTGGCCGTCTGTCCATGGCGACCCCCTTTTACATTGAAGCCATGACAGGCGGCTCAGCCCGAACCGGGCGCATTAACCAGCAGCTAGCTGAAGTGGCCAACGCCACTGGGCTCGCAATGGCCGTCGGTTCGCAAAGCATTGCGCTCGCAGAACCCCAGCAAGTGGCCACGTTTAACGTTGTTCGCCAGGCAAACCCCAACGGGCTCGTATTTGCTAATCTTGGCGCTGGCCACACCATCGCTGACGCAGAGCGCGTGGTGGACATGCTTGAAGCAAACGCCCTTGAATTACACATCAATACGGCACAGGAGGCTGTGATGCCAGAGGGCGACACCGACTTTCACTGGTTAGCCGGAATCGAAGCGCTTGTTTCTGCCCTCCCCGTTCCGGTCATCGTTAAGGAAGTCGGCTTTGGTATGAGTCGCGAAACGGCAGCACAACTCAAGGCCGTTGGTGTTCAGTATGTCAACGTGAGTGGTCGTGGTGGGACTAATTTTGCAACCATCGAAAATGAACGACGCCACGCCCAGGAACTAACGTACATGGCTGATTGGGGACAAACAACACCAGAGTCACTTCTTGAGGTGGCCCAAACCGATCTCCACATCGCGGCATCCGGGGGCGTTCAAACACCCCTTGATGTGTTAAAGGCCTTGATGCTCGGTGCCGATTGTGTTGGTGTTGCCGGTCAATTTCTTCACGTTCTTATGCACGACGGCCAGCAGGCCCTGCTGGAGACCATCGTTGCTTGGCAACAGGCCTTACGCACGTTGTACACACTAACGGGCGCAGCAACAACACCTGCCGTCCGCGATGTTCCGTTCATTCTTTCCCCCACGCTTCTTTCTTACAAAGCACAGCGCCATTTATAATGTGTGATAAAGCCACAGTAAAAAACGACTGAATCCTCCCGCTTTGGAGGTTTCAGTCGTTTTTTTGAGGCTTATTTGTTGAACGCCATTATGCTTGGAAGCGAAGGCCCTTTGGGTAACCATTTTTTAACGTGTTCCCTACCACCTTGCCAAACCCAATGCCGTTCCCATTTATTGTGGCTAACGCCCAGCCCGTTGTACCGGCCGCATCCGTTAAATTCACCACGTCACCATGCACGTAGGTTGCCCACTGCGCCGTTGTTAACGCCACTCGTGGCTGATAATCAGCAGGGTGAATGGCTAAAGCCAAGGCAAACGCTGGTTCAAACCGCCGCTTTTTAAGCGTCCCGAGGTGCAACCCAGGTCGGACAATTCGTAACCGGCCTAAATCTGGTGTCCCGGCTGGGAGTGCATAGAGTTGCTCACCAAACACCGTCAGCGTCCGTTCGTGCCAATCAGCTGGTAAATGTGCTGTCACAAATGCCTGCCACAAGTCAATTGCTTCCCGATCAGGCCGCGGTAACGCCACTGGCTTTAACTTTTTGACTCCATCGGTTTCTGACGCCTTGCGAACCAGTTTGGCCACAAAGTGCCCTTCACCAGCAACGTGGTGCGGGAATAACCGGCCGGCGCGTGCCAACCGGGGATCGTCATCGGCCCAACTCGGCCGTGCTGGCTCCAACCCAGGTAATGCCGGGAGGTCAACCAGTTCAAATTCAGGGTACGTTGCAAGTAACCACGCCATCATCTGTTCATCTTCTTCTGGCGCAAACGTACAGGTGGAATACACAAGTGTGCCACCAGGACGCACCATCTTAACGGCTTCCGTTAAGATTTCTCGTTGGCGTGTGGCACACGTTGCTGGATAATCTGGCGTCCAGTAATCCATGGCTGCCGGGTCCTTCCGAAACATCCCTTCACCTGAACAGGGCGCATCCACGACGACCTTATCAAAAAACGTTGGTAGTTGTTTTGCTAAACGTGCGGGGGTCTCATTTGTCACCACTGCATTCATGATGCCACAACGCTCGACATTTTCTGACAAAATGGCCGCCCGCTTTGCAAAAATTTCATTGGTCACTAAAAGACCCGTCTGCTGTAGGCCAGCTGCTAATTGTGTCGTTTTACCGCCAGGGGCGGCGCATAAATCAAGGATCCGCTCGTTTGGTTTCGCGTCCACCACCGCACCAACATACATGGCTGAGGGTTCTTGACTGTACACGACGCCGGTTGTATGGTCTGGCGTGTGCCCGTTGACCCGGCCAATAAAGCCATTCAAAATGGCGGTCGGTTCGGCTAACGACAGTTCAGTTGGTTTCGATTGGGCTTTCAGTGGATTAATCCGAAACCCGTGGCGAACCGGCTGGTCAAAACTTTGAAAAAAGGCCGTTGCCTCGGTGTCCCCCATCAAACGGCGGTACTTCTCTTCGTATCCCGTAGGTAATTGCATCTAACAAACTCCTTAATATCGTGATCGTTCGCCGAGTCATCTAAGGACTCACACGAACCGTATTCCTCACATCTTACACCGAAATCCTGCTATCGTCACGTTTTCACGTCATTAGTTGCAGGGGGACGGTAAATACGGTACATTAGATGGCATTAGCGTGGTTTTAACCACACGCATTCGCTCAGGAGGTTTACCCATAATGACACGAAAATTAATTGCCCTTGATCTTGACGGGACAACGCTGAATAATCAATCACAGCTTTCAGACTTGACCGTTCAAACACTGCGTCAGGCCGTTTCTGCTGGCCACATTGTCAGTATCGTCACGGGCCGCCCCTACCGCATTTCACAGCAATATTACGATCAGCTCGGCCTCACGAGCGCAATGATCAATTTCAATGGTTCACTGGGGCACCGGCCCCACCAAACGTGGGCGCAAGAATACCAGTACACCATTGATCGTGACATTGCCCTAGATCTACTTGCTCACCAGCAGGATTTAGGCATTGAAACGATTGCCGCTGAAAACAAACAACACGTTTGGGCTAACCATGCTAGTGACGGCACGATCGACTTCTTCCCTCAGGGGCTGACCAGTGAACAGGTTTTAAATAAAGCCAACCTAACAACTGATCCCACTGCCTTGACCCTTTACTTTGATGAACACCACCGCCAAAATTTAATTGACGACTTGCTCAGCCGCTATGGCGACCACATTGATCTCAACGTTTGGGGCGGCAGTTGGCCCGTCCTTGAAGTTGCTCATAAAGGCATTGAAAAGGCCACTGGGTTAGCGTTCTTGGCAAAGACCTACCAAATTAGCCGTGACGACATCATTGCCTTTGGTGATGAAAATAACGACCGGACCATGATCGATTACGCCGGTTGGGGTGTCGCAATGGCCAATGGGATCAGCGATATCAAGGCCATCGCGCAAGACGTTACCACCGTCGATAACGATCATGACGGTGTTGCCCATTACTTACAGGATTATTTGGCTCTGCCGGCCGCTCTTTCCAAGGCAGAATGATTGCATTTTTGCCGCCGAACCACCATGCTTAAGGGAGCCTGAATGGAACAAAGGAGGTTTTACCATGACAGAAGAAAGCGTCCTGTTTAACCCCGGCGATGCCATCGCCAATGCACATGATTATAACGAAGTGTATCAAAGCGCCCAGATTTACAAGAGTAAGCATCCCCATAGCTTAGTCATTGTTTCAGAACAAGATGGGCACCCCTACGTTCTTTTTGATCAAGATCAAATCGCCACGAGTAATCGATCTGGTGAAGACAAAAAGAAACAGTACCGGGTCATCAAAAAAATGTAAGCATCAAAAAAGCTGTGTTCAGATGAACACAGCTTTTTTGATGCTTACATTTTGTATATACCAATTAATTTAATTGCTATGGTCAATTTGTGATTCCGCCTGGCCGCGCCACCGTTGGAGCAGGTACACGGCAACAACCACCAAGATAGAACCCAAGACTTCCATTGTGCTGATCTGTAAGTGGAAGAAAATGATGCTTAAGATAAATGTGACCACTGGTTGAACGGCATCCACAATGCTAATAACGGCTGATGGTGCAAAGTTCAAACTGTATAGGAGCGTAGAGAATGCCAAGATGGTTCCCACTAAGATCACAGTACTAATTGAAAGAATCAAGCCAACGGTGATCTTAGGTGGATTAACCCAGATTGGCCGCCACAGGTTAAAAAGAACACCGCTAATCAGCATGCCCCAACCTAGTACAACGATCGGCGAGTGAACGGTAACGATTTGTCGTGGCAAGACCACGTAACACGCTGCCGTGACCCCGGCAAGAATCCCCCACAATAGTGAGGCAACTGGGACGGACAAGGTGTGAATGTTCCCACGGGTGATGGCTAAAAACACGCCGACAAGCGCAATCGCAAACGCGATCATGTCTGAGCGTAACGGCCGTTCCCGTTTGAATAATAAGGCCCCTGAGACAATGAACAGCGGGCTTAAATACTGCAAAATCGTGGCAGCCGCCGCGTTCCCCGTCTTAATACTCATGTAAAACGTAAATAAGTTCGCCATCAGTCCGAAAAGTGCGTACGCAACCAACCAACCGATTTGGCGCCATGATTTGAAAATATCAAAAATATGGCGCCCTTCCTGAAAAAAGCCAATTAGAAGTAGGACAAGCCCCGCCCCCAATGTCCGAACGGATAAAAACCACGTTGCCGGAATGTTCTGTGTTTGCGAAATGTACTGCAAGATGGTCCCTGAAATCCCCCACATGGTGGAGGCAAAGGCCGCCCAAAAAATCCCCTTTGAATAATTCTGTTCCTTCATGTTAATTCCTTATCTTCCCTTAACTTAATCCGTGGTTTCAAATGCTTGAGCAGCCTTAATGGCCGTTTGCCACCCTGCATACAAATGATCACGCCGGGCTGGCGCCATTCGGGGGGTGAATTGCTCACCACTCGCGTACAAGGCACGCAGTTCATCCTGATTGGCCCAGAAACCGACGGCTAAACCAGCTAAAAATGCCGCACCCAGCGCTGTTGTTTCATTGATCTTTGCTCGTTTGATGGTCGTATTTAAAATATCAGCCTGAAATTGCATGAGGTAATCATTTTGTGCGGCGCCACCATCAACGTGAAGTGTATTGATGGATAACCCGGTGTCAGCCACCATCGTATCCACAACATCACGGGTTTGGTACGCAATCGCTTGTAAGGTTGCCCGAACAAATTGTTCCCTAGTCGTCCCCCGAGTCAGACCAAACACGGCTCCACGTAAGTCTTGATCCCAGTATGGTGCCCCTAAGCCGGTAAACGCCGGAACCACATAAACATGGTCATCCTCTGGTGCTGATTCCGCCATCTTTTGCGAATCACCAGCATTTTCCACCAGTTTCATCCCATCACGAAGCCACTGAATCGCGGACCCCGCAACAAAAATGGACCCTTCCAGCGCGTACGTCACTTCACCATTAATCCCGTAGGCAATGGTCGTCAATAGCCCCTGGTTAGACAACGTCGGTTCGGTACCAATGTTCATCACGATGAACGCCCCGGTGCCATACGTATTTTTAACGTTTCCTTTGTCAAAGGCGGTCTGACCCACTAACGCTGCCTGTTGGTCACCCGCAATCCCACAAATGGGGACGGCAACACCTGACATCGTGTAATTGGCTGTGTAACCATAAACTTCAGAGGAGCTGCGAACATCCGGTAACAGTGCTTTAGGGACATCAAACGCAGCAAGCAACTCATCATCCCACGAGAGGTCATGAATGTTGTACAACATGGTCCGACTGGCATTGGTATAGTCGGTGGCGTGAACCTTCCCACCGGTCAACTTCCACAATAACCACGTATCAATGGTTCCAAATAGTAACTCGCCGCGCTCTGCCCGCTCACGAGCACCGTCCACATGGTCTAACAACCACTTAATTTTTGACGCAGAAAAGTACGAGTCGACCACAAGCCCGGTCTTTTGACGGATCATTTCCGTTAACCCAGCCGCTTTCCATTCGTTTGCAATGCTGGCGGTCTGCTTTGACTGCCACACAATCGCGTGATAAATTGGCTGGCCCGTCTTTTTATCCCAAATGATGGTGGTTTCCCGTTGGTTAGTAATGCCAATCCCCCGAATTTTGTATGGGGCAATATTTGACTGGATCAGTGCATCCGCCATAACAGATTGTACACTGCTCCAGATTTCTTCAGGATCATGTTCGACCCACCCCGGTTGCGGAAAATACTGCGGAAATTCCTTCTGCGCTTTTCCAACAACCATGCCATTATGGTCAAAAATCATTGCCCGACTACTTGTCGTTCCTTGATCGATCGCCATCATGTATTGTTCGTCATTCATGTCGCAACTCCATTCAGGGCTGTTGCCCACTTAATTGTTTGCAATAACCCCATTTTACCAAAAATTTGTGCTCCTGTTACCGGTTCCGCTCAATCTCGCGGAGTCGTTCTTGTGAGGCCTCATCATAAAAGTTACCACTAACGTCCACCGTGTTCATTAAATTCATGAAACTATCGGGATCTGTGTTGGAAACGGACGTCCGCAGATCATACAGTTCGTAACGGGTAATGACGACCATCAACGTTGTGTTCCCCTGGCCTGTATATGCCCCCTTTGACGGAATAACGGTGATTCCACGAAATAGGTGGCGCCGTAAATCCGCAATCACTTCATCCGGGTGCTGCGTCACGATCATGGCCGTCAATTTTTGATGACGCGTATAAATGGTATCCACCATTCGTGACGTTGCATATAGCGTGATAATGGTAAATAGCGCATTCTCCCAGCCAATGAAGAAGCCGGCAACAGCCACAATTCCCGAGTTTAGGGCCATGGTCAATGTGCCAATACTCCCGCCAGTCGTCTTTTGAAGAATGAGTGCAATGATATCCATCCCGCCCGTTGAAAAACCGTAACGAAACGGAAAACCAATTCCGATCCCCGTTAAGATTCCCCCAAACAGAGCGTTTAATAGTGGGTTATGGGACACGCTGGCTGTTGGCAAAACTAAACTGATCAACGCAGTTAAAATTGAGTTCATAAAACTCCACGCGGTAAATTGGGGGCCAATTTTGATCCAGCCCACGATGCCGATCGGAATGTTAAAGGCAAGGATAAACCACCCGGTGGCGACATGCAGATTGGCAACGTTTAACCCCCAGTGGAGTAATTGGGCGATCCCGTTTAATCCACCTGAAAAGATGTCACTCGGCACTAAAAATTCATTCAGTGCGACGGCACAACAAATGGACGAAAAAATTAAAATCACAATTTTGATTAGGCCATCTTGTTTCAAAATCCGTGCCATATTAGTGTCCTCCTTGAATTAGTTTCAGTTGATTTAGTTAACGCTCATAATTAAACCACACGGACCAACCGTTTGACCACTAGGTTCACCGGTGTTTGAGAAATATTTTGCCTCCCCAAATCATTTGCTGCTCACCACGCGATTAAATTGCGAACCATTCAGCAGGCAAAATGCTGTCGGGTCATGTACAGTTCACGGGGTTTCTGCTACAATCAATTCAATGTGTTCTTGCAAATTTATACATTATATTCAACGAAAGTGAGGTTTTGCGCATGACGTCAGATGACGAGCGGCGCCCCTCTGCATGCACCAGTATTTTGGTCGGCCGTCAGGCATCACTCGACGGCTCCATCATGATTGGCCGAAACGAGGACAGTAAGGCTTCGTGGCCGAAACACTTTGTCGTTCATGAAGAACAAACGACGACCGTTGCGCCCATATATAAGTCAAAGGATAACGGGTTTACAACGACGCTACCGTTAACAGCGTTACGTTACACCGCAACCCCTGAATGGACGGACAAGTACGGTTTGTTTGAAGAGGACGGGATCAACAGTGCTAACGTCGCCATGTCAGCGACAGAAAGTGCCTACTCTAACGAAACGGTCCTAGCCGCTGATCCCTTTGTTGCAGATGGCATCCAGGAAGAGGCCATGGTCACCGTCGTGTTACCGTACATTACCACAGCACGTGAGGGTGTTGCCCGGTTGGGTGCCCTCCTCGAACAGCACGGAACAACGGAATCAAACGGGATTTTATTTGCGGATGATCACGAAGCTTGGTACATGGAAACGGCTGCGGGCCATCAATGGGTCGCCCAACGGATTCCGGATGATGGTTATGCCGTTGTTGCCAACCAGTTGGCCATTCAAACCGTTGACTTTACGGACTCCGATAACTTTATGTTTGCAGCTGGAATTAAGGACTTTGTGAATGATCACAACCTGAATCCAGATCGTGAAGGGTTCAACTTCCGACACATTTTCGGAACCCATAGTGTCAGCGATGAAATGTACAACACGCCCCGGGTTTGGATTGGTCAACGAATGTTTAACCCCGAAATTGATCAGGAACCTACTAATGAAGAACTCCCTTTCATTCGTCGGGCAAGTCATAAAATTGCCCTTCATGAAGTTCAGGATTTCTTGAGTAATCATTACGAGGGTACAGACTACGACCCAGTTGGCCGTGGTGCGCACCATCCCCATGATTTTCGTCCCATTAGTCTCGCTAAGACGCAAGAGTCCCACATTCTTCAACTCCGGCCAACCATGCCGACCGAACTGAAGGGGGTCCAGTGGCTCGCTATGGGTGTCGCTGCCCAAAGCAACTACGTCCCGTTTTACACGGCGATCAATGACACCCCCACTGCGTACAAACGTGGAACCGGACGGTATGCCCCCACCAGTGCTTACTGGACGTTCAAGTTAGCTAGCACCTTGTGGGACGCACATTACCGACACTTTGAACGACAGTATCAACAGGTGCGCACAGATCTCCGGGTGACGTTTGGTTCACAGCTGGCAGCCAGTGACGCTACCGCCATGACACTTACAGGCACTGAACTAACGGATTTTCTAACGGCGGCCAATGATCAAGCAGCTAAGCGCGCACTATCAGCTTACCGTGACTTGATCAGTACACTAGTCACCGCCAGCACCGATTTTTCACCACTTAATTTTTCAACCGACGAGAACTTATAAGAATAACTTCTGTGGTGATCAGCCATGGTCATCATAGTGAAATGAGGATTGTGAACACATGGAAAAGAAAAAGACCCTGTCACTTGGGGCGTTAGTCCTGATGATTTTTACAACCATCTTTGGTTTTGGGAACACCCCAACAGCCTTCCAACAGATGGGTTACGGCGCCATCTTCTGGTACATTCTCGGTGCTCTGCTTTTCTTCCTGCCCAGTGGCTTGATGTTTGCTGAATACGGCTCATCATTAAAAGAATCAAAAGGTGGGATTTATTCCTGGTTAGATGCTTCAATTGGTGAACAGTGGTCCTTTATCGCCACGTTTATCTGGTTATCTGCTTGGATCATCTGGCAGGTTATGATCTCCCAAAAGGTGTGGATCACCCTGTCAACGATCATTAGCGGCCATGATACGACTGCGAGCTGGCACATTTTCGGGTTAAACTCAACGCTGACCATTGCGCTGTTAGCCGTCCTGTGGATTATTTCCATCACCTGGGCTGCTTCACGGGGGATGAACTTCATTGCCCGTGTTTCATCTGTTGGTGGGATTGCGGTTATGGCGTTAAACGTCATTTTGATCGTTGCCAGCCTGATTATCTTATTCGCTAACCACTTCACGTTAGCACAACCAATTCACCACTTCTCCGACTTTGCAACTTCTCCAAACGCACAGTTCCAAGCACCAATTGCCATGATTAGTTTCGTTATCTATGCCATCTTTGCTTACGGTGGGTTAGAGTCCCTTGGTGGGGTTACCGACTCACTAGACAAACCTGAAAAAACGTTCCCCCGTGGGATTTTGATTGGGACCTTAGTGATTGGGATCGGTTATTCACTGACCATCTTTCTCTGGGGTGTTTCCGCTAACTGGCACACCGTCATTGACCAAACAAACGTTAACTTAGGGAACATCACCTATGTTCTGGAAGAAAACCTCGGGATCTCGTTGGGCCACGCTATGGGTTTATCCAGTCATGGTGCCCGGATCATGGGGCAAATTTTCTCCCGCTTTGCTGGGATTAGTATGTTCTTAGCCTACTTAGGTTCCTTCTTCGTTTTAATTTACTCACCATTGAAGTCCTTCATCTTAGGGTCACCAAAAGAACTGTGGCCAAAGAAAATGACGAAGTTGAACAGTCACGGCATGCCTGAATTTGCAATGTGGATGCAAGCCACCGCCGTTATCGTCTTCATCGTTGGGATTTCCTCTGCTGCCGTTTTAACGCACCAGGACTCCAAGTTCTTCTACAGCGTGTTAACGTCCATGAGTAACGTTTCAACGACCCTGCCATACTTGTTCTTAGTCGGCGCCTTCCCATACTTTAAACGTGAAGACTTACCACGGCCATTTGTCGCCTATCACTCACACCGGTGGATGATTTTCGTTGTGACCGTTGTTATGATCACGCTCAGTATTGGAATCGGGTTCACCATTTTACAACCATTTATTGTCAAGGATTGGGTAACGGCCATCGCAACGCTTGCCGGTCCAATTGTCTTCGGGAGTATCGCGTGGGCCTTCTACGCGAACCGTGATAAAAACATCGAAGACTAGCATTAAAGCTTAATCCACGAGTTTCAAAAAAGACCAGCGCTCTCTTAAAGTAAAAGAGAGCGCTGGTCTTTTTTATTAAGGGTTAAATGGCAAACAAAAAGCGTCACTACATAATTGTAGCGACGCTTTTTAGGCACACGTCTAACGACGAGCTTCCTTGATCCGGGCAGCCTTACCGTGCAATGCACGTAAGTAGTAAAGCTTGCTCCGACGAACGCGACCATGACGAGTAACTTCCACGTGGTCAACACGTGGTGAGTTAACAGGGAAAGTCCGTTCAACACCAATCCCGTTACTGATCTTACGAACAGTGTACGTAGCAGAGATGCCGGCGCCGTGGCGCTTAACAACAACCCCTTCAAACAATTGGATCCGTTCACGGGTTCCTTCAACGATTCGTGCGTATACACGAACCGTGTCTCCGGCACGGAAATCAGGCATGTCATCGCGAAGTTGGCTAGCGGTGATTTTTTCGATTAATTGGTTCTGTCTCATATTGAGCTCTTCCTTTCAACTCAACATTCATTGCAGGCTCCCTGCAAGCGGAACATCGGTATTATGGGCAAAAATTGCCATAAACAAGAATACCATAGTGACGATGACCTGTAAAGGGCCGTTCCTTTACACATTATTGTACTTACACCAGGTTAGCCCCGCGTCTCCTCGTCGATCACATCGTTTAAAAGCCGTTGTTGGGCCACCGTTAAGTTAGCGGTCTTTAACAGGTCTGGGCGCCGTTGGTATGTCCGCCGCAGTGATTCTTTTTCCCGCCACTCAGCAATTAACTGATGATTTCCGTTTGTTAACACCTCAGGAACGGTCTGGCCACGAAAGTCAGCTGGCCGTGTGTACTGGGGATACTCTAACAATCCATTACTAAATGAATCGCCAGGCGCTGAGGCCGTGTTTCCTAACACATCGGGAATAAGGCGCACCGTGGCGTCGATCATGACCATGGCCCCTAATTCACCGCCTGTCAGGACGTAATCGCCAAGTGACACTTCATCCGTCACAAGTGACCGAATCCGTTCGTCATAGCCCTCATAGTGCCCACAAATGAATGTCAGGTGGTCTTCCTTCGCAAAGTCTTCTGCTACCGCCTCAGTGAAGGGAACGCCGGCAGGATCTAATAAAATCACCCGGCCACGGTCACCAGCTTCTGCTTCAACATGATCCATTGCATCAAAAATGGGTTGTGGCATGAGCAACATCCCAGCACCGCCACCATAAGGCGTATCGTCAACATGATGGTGTTTATCACTGGTAAAGTCACGAAAATCTGTCACTTTAATGTCCAGAATCCCTTTTTCACCAGCCTTACCGACAATAGATTCCGTCATTGGACCAAACATATCTGGAAACAGACTTAAAATATCAATCCTCATCGTCTAACCCCGCCATCATTTCAACGTGAACGACACCGTTAGCGACATCAACCGTTTTAACGACCTGGTCAATAACGGGTAATAATAGATCACTCTTACCGGGTCGTTTAACGACCCAGACATCGTTTGCGCCAGGGGCCATGATTTCAGAAATCGTTCCGATTTCTTGCTGCTGCTCATCAATGACGTGTAGGCCGATGATTTCATGATAGTAATACTGTCCGTCTGGTAATGGTTGTTGGTCTTCACCAGCAACAAAAAGGTCTGCCCCTTTATATTTTTCCACCAAGTTGATGTCAGCTAAGCCCTTAAAACTCAGCAAAATAAAGGATTTATGTGTTCGCATAGAAGCAATTGTTAACGCTTCTTGCCGTGCGCCCTGTTCATTGGCCGTTACGTAGACCGTCTTCCCCTTCGCAAATCGGTCAGCCGGAAAGTCGGTTGATGAAATCACCCGAACTTCTCCCTTTAATCCTTGGGTATTAACAATTTTTCCAATCGTGTAAAAGGCCATATGCCCTCCTTTTGTCTACAAAGAAAGGGTCTGAGATTAACTCTCAGGCCCTTTCTTATTCTCATCAACAATCAATAAGCGATTCCGTTTTTGATCCGTTGTCCGAACCCCATAAAGGACCGTTCGAATGGCCTGGGCAACTTGACCATGACGGCCAATCACCTCACCAATATCATCCGGTGCCACCGTTAAGGCGTACTCCGTAAACCGATCATTTGGCCGAATGGCCACTGCAACCGCCGTTGGATGAGAAACCAGTGGTTTAACCAGTGTGACCAGCAAGCCGGCCACTTCATCCTGCGTTAATTGATTACTTTGATAAGTGTTCATGCAAATTGCACCTCGAATGACTACTTCGTAAACTTAGCTTCGTGGTACTTCTTCATGATACCTTCGCGTGAGAAGATTGTCTTAACAGTATCTGAAGGTTGGGCACCATCGTTCAACCACTTCATTGCTAATTCTTCATCAAGCTTGATTTCCGCTGGGTTAACCAACGTGTTGTAAGTCCCGATTTGTTCGATGAACCGACCATCACGAGGTGAACGTGAGTCTGCAACGACAACACGGTAGAATGGGCGCTTCTTAGAACCCATGCGCTTTAAACGAATTTTAACTGACATTTGTAGTTCCTCCCTAATTTCTTAACGTTGTCTAGTTTATCTAACTCTCAACAGGGTGTCAAGAGGTTTTTCTTTACACTTCAAAAAAGCTTGCTAACGGTTTTTTCCTGCTACGAAACACAGAATTTTATTAGATATCATTAAGAAGGTTAAGCTCTCGCCAAATTTCTTAAACATGATTATCCACTGCGTCATTTTATGATACATTAACAATAAATATCAGACGAAAACGTCACTTTATTTTTAAAGTGAAGGAGCTTGTAATGGAAAATAACACAAACCCACGCATCACCTTTAATCATCCAGAGTTAAGAATTGTCAAATCAGACGCCCTTAACCGTCCCACAAACGCCCGGCTACTTCAAGCAGCCGGTGCACTCGCAGTCGATGGGCGCGGTGTTGATCTCACCCCGCATTTGAACGCCAACCTTGAAAATATTGATTTTTCGGTTCCTGGCCGTCATCAGGTTCCCGTTGCAGTTATGGACGACCGCGGCAACGTGGCGCGGGCGTACTTTACGCTGATTATCGTTAACACTGAAGCAGATTTAGACGGGCGCTCCCCGATTGTTGTTGAATCGGCGCCGCAATCAGCCGCCGCTAGTCAGGCAGCTGTTAATAGTAGTACACCTCAGCAAAAGCCAGTTAGAAAGCAGCAACACCGCCGCCTCATCTATGGCGTTATTGCTGGACTAATCGTGTTGTGTCTTGTGATTTGGGGTGTTTCAGCACATCAACATGCGCAAAATGAAGCGGCCGCAGCCAGCTCATCAAGTTTGGCAGCAAGTTCCTCAGCGGCTGCGTCATCTAGTGCAGAGGCTTCCTCAAAAGCGGCTGCATCATCTGCGGAAGCTTCTTCCAAACAGGCAGCGTTAACGTCCGAGAACAGCAAATTAAGCGGCCAGATTACTAGTTTAAAGGAACAATCTAAGGAGACCCAAGCTTTAATTAAAAACCTTCAACAGACGGTAACGGATTATAAAAGTAGTAATGATCGGACCCAGTATGAAGCCAGTATTTCTGACCTCCAGTCACAGGTTAACACGCTTCAAACTGAGGTTAAGCAGAGCAACGCGAACGCCGTTTCCCGAAGTGTTATGAGTTCACAGTTGACTAAGGTTTCAAGCACGTTAGATGATCTTTCAAGTGCCACTACCCCAAGCGATGCCACCAGCACCCTTAAAAGCAGCAACGTCAATGGGATTGTTAGCAAGATCCAATCATTAGTCAGTTCGTTCTAAACGCTAATTTAAAAAGCGCACCTCCTGGAAAATCTCATCCAGGAAGCGCGCTTTTTGATTGGTTAAATTAATTTACTTAGGCGTTAGTCCATTGTGCCCATGTTGATGCCCCAACGTATGACAAATCTAAATCCAGGTTATCGCCCCAACCACTGAGACGTCCCGTTGAGCTATATTGATAAATACTTGGTTTGTTACCCCAAGCGCCCCACGAACCGCTATCCGTCCATGGATCAGTATCATAGCCGTACTGAGCGTTCATTGAAGCATACTGAGCACCCCATAACGGATACTTCGCTGCTACAGAACTCCAGTCGTATTCCCGGGTGACCGACTTACTCATGTAAATCATTGGCGTTTCACCCGTTAAATTAGCAACTGTATCTAAGAACGTTTCAGCCCATGCTGGTCCAAGTGAAACCGCGGCCCCTTCAAAATCAAGCACTGGTAAAGCATGACCATCAACTAATTGGTTTCTAACGTTGTTCACAAAGTACGTTGCTTGCACAGCAGCACTGGTACCAGGATCAGCAAAGTGATACAACCCGACCAGTTTCCCAGCGGCCTGCGCACTGGCGTATTGAGAAACTTCATACGGATTAACGTAAGAAGTCCCTTCAGTTGCCTTAATCACAACGAAATCACCAGGGACTGCCGACAGGTTGATTCCTGGTTGGTAACTGGAAATATCGATCCCATTCATCATTGAATCAGCGATTAACGCCCCCGTTACTCGATCAAAGTTATACGTCCGGCCATTAATAACCTGCGAGCCATACACCATTTGGCCCTGCGCATTGTAGTAAACGACCTTGTTATAACCATAATTAGTCAAGTTTTGAAAACCATACTGCATTGATCCGTCGTCACGGCTAAATAAATACCAATTATTATTGATCTTTGCTTCGCCATACACCATTTGGCCATTGTTACTATAATATACCGTTTTATTATGTCCATAACTGGCTAAATTCTGGAACCCAGTTTGCATGGCACCATCGTTTCGGCTAAACAAATACCAATTGTTGTTAATCTTGGCTTCACCGTACGCCATTTGACCGTTGGCATTATAGTACACGGTTTTATTGAGCCCATAACTAGCTAAATTTTGGAACCCGGTTTGCATAGCGCCATCATTTCGACTAAACAAATACCAATTATTGTTAATCTTGGCTTCACCGTACGCCATTTGGCCGTTGCCGTTATAGTACACGATCTTGTTGAGTCCATAACTGGCTAAATTTTGGAACCCGGTTTGCATAGCGCCATCATTTCGACTAAACAAATACCAATTATTGTTAATCTTGGCTTCACCGTACGCCATTTGGCCGTTGCCGTTATAGTACACAATTTTATTATGACCGTAATTAGTTAAATTTTGAAAGTTATACTGCATGGCACCCGTAATAGAATCAAATAAATACCAATTGTTATTTATTTTTGCTTCGCCATACACCATTTTGCCGTGAGTGTCATAATAAACAGTTTTGTTTTCATTATAGGGTTGCAAGTTCTGAAAACCGTACTGTAATGCACCCGTCTTTGCATCAAACAAATACCAAATGCCATCAATTTTTTGTTCACCAGTTGCAGGCTTTCCATTTACATTATATTGAGTAATCCCATTTACCGTTGTCCAACCATTCGTAACAGCAGCACTGGTCGTTTTAACACTCATCATTCTTACAACGCGTGTAGCCGAAGCTGCGGTTTTCGTTGCAGCTTCTGAATCAGTTGTTGATGCCGAGCTCACGGGACTAGCAGACGTTGATGAACTTGATTCATCAGAGACACGTTTTGCTTCACTACTGTTATCAACAGTGCTTGTTGCTGAGCTATTCTGATTGCTACTTGCAGTTGAATTTGAACTAGTCGAGCTTGTTGCCGCACTGCTTTGATTGCTACTTGCCGTTGAACCTGCACTAGTTGCACTCACAGCTGCACTACTTTGGTTGCTAGCTGCCGTTGAACCTGCGCTAACCGCAGTCACAGCCTGTGCTGTTTCTGTTTGCTGATCAGCATTAGAATCCAAATTCACCGTTGCTTTGTCAGCGGTTATCACAGTACTTGCAACCACTGGTACTGTCGCTGTAGCTGACTGACTGACAGTTGCATCAGCAGACGCCTTCATCCCACCAATGATTAGGGTTGTTAAAACAACTCCTGAGGTGACCCAGAACTTACCAGCTTTATAAAGCTTAATTCTCATTTGCATGCCCCTTAAAAATATTGCGTTTTCAATAAATCATCCTTTAATCATTACGTAAACTTTACCATGAACCTTTTTTTCCAGCAAGCGGGTTATCAAAGCCGTCTTGCTATATACAGCTTCTTTAACCCCTGCCAGTACGGGCATTCCATTGCTAGAAAAACAGGATGTGATGGATTTGTCGGTAATTTGTAATCTACAAGTAAAAATGCCATACAAAAATAATAAAGCGACCACAAATTTATAACAATTAATGGTCGCTTTATTTAGCTAGTTTAATTTGCTAATGAAAAGGCTAAAAATGAGTATTGATAGCCCTTTGGATATTGCGATAAGCCCGTTACCTTAACCTGATAGTGGTGTCCATCAGTGACAGGTCCAGCAGGCCGGTACGTTAGAATGCTAGCAAAATGACCAAAGTGTTGATTCTGATCTAAGTGAACGTTTTTAGCAGTCATCCGCTTGTTTGTTGTTAAATCCGTCACGGTGACTTTGACCGTTCCCGTCGCCTTTTGAATAACGGTAAAATTACTCGACCAGTAAACGGGACGGGACGTGACCTTCGTCTTTAATAGCTCACTTGGGAAAACACCCGCCGTCGGATAATTGATCACCTGAGCGCGATTTGGCACAATCGACCGTTGATCATCACTTTGATCTGCAAAATAAATATCACTGTATGCAAACGTTGCCTGCGGTTTATAGGCCACCCCGATCCCCACCGTATGAATGATGGGTGATAGCAGCCAGGCACGGTGCCCCGTGTTATTCCCTTCCACATTAAAGTTATCCCGGACGTAATTGCCCATTGTTGCATCTAGCCGTTCCGGGACGTTCATTTCGCCAATGTTACTGTTCATGGTAACTTGTTGACCAGTTTGCCATTGCGCCTTTGTTACGTAGCCGGGCCGCTTTAACCCCTTTAAGCCATGAGAAAAGCCGTTTGCAGCTGCCATATCTGCCGCCGCGGTTTGCGCCTGAGCGGTTGTGTTTAACCCGTAACGCACCGCTGGCAACGCCGCCAGTGAACGGTAAAAGTTTAGGTAGGCCAACAGTTGGTCTTGATACCGTGATGTCAGTTTCCCCGGTTGTAATTTTGTTTTAAACTGCGGTTTGGGTTGATAACTATTACTCTCGTCGTACGCTTGATGGCTTAACTGACCGTAACGTTGCCGTAATGACTTGATCTGTCGTTGTTCAGACGTTGTTATCTGATCAGCATGGACCGTTTTGGGGGCCATTCCTAATCCCAGCCCGATCAATACCAAAAGAACTAACGACCACCGTTTAGACATTCGTTGCATCGGTTTACCTCCCCTTTATTGGGCATCCATGTCATCAGCATGAGCTTCCGGCTGCTGGCGATTTTCTGCCGGCTTTGCCCATGACAGGATAAAGACGGTACTTAAAATCAACGCACCACCAAACAATTCCCAACCATTGAACGTGACGTTTAAAAATAACACGGCCAGGATGGTTGCTGATAATGGTTCAAAGGCGTCTAACAGCCCCGCCACCGTTGGTGAAATCAAATTAAGACTTCCAATAAAGCTAATATATGCCAGCGCCGTCCCGAATAAAACAATAAAGGCAACGCCCGCCCAGTTCCAAAAACTTAACGTTGGCACATCGCGCCATGCTGGGTGAATGACGGTAAACGTCAGCCCACCTAAAAGCATCGACCAACCAACCACCGTTAACGTATCGTAACGCCGCAGTAAACTCGCTGGCAGTAACGTGTTCAGCGCACCACTCAAGCCAAGGAGCAGCCCCCACATCAACGCAACTGGCGAAATTGCTAAATGAAACAAATCGCCCTTCGTCACGAGCAACCAGGTTCCCAATAATGCAAGTGTTACCGCTAAAATGTCGGCTGGCCGTGGATAATCGTGATGATAAAAGATCCCCCATAGTACGATCATCACGGTCCCCAACGTTTGCATAATGGTTGCCGTTGGCGCACTAGAGGCCCGCACCGTTAAGAAGTAAACGTATTGAACGGCCGCCATTCCAATTAATGAAAAGACGACCATCATGAGTGCATCACTGCGCTTCCGCCAAACGTTTAAAACGCGTGATCTCTGGCGTGCCGTGACCATTGCCAAAATAAGAATTCCAGAAATCGTCATTTTCAATCCGGTCAACCACTCCGGCGACACGCCAGCGTGCTGAAATAAGTCTTGGGAAATGGGTCCAGATATTCCCCATAGTAATGCGCCTAAACTTGCTAATGTGACGCCCCATGTTTGCCGACGCTGTTCATTCATGGTTATGACAAACCTCCCTAGTATCGTTTAACTCACCTAGTATACCAACAAACGGTTACCTTAGACCAATCATTAGCGAATTTCATTTTTAGAATAAAAAAAGACCATTCGCAATTAGCGAATGGTCTTTAAAGGCTAATAAATTAGTCCTTAACAACGTTAGTAGCTTGTGGGCCACGGTCGCTGTCTTCAACATCAAAAGTAACGTGTTGGCCTTCGTCCAAAGTCTTGAAGCCGTCACCTTGGATAGCTGAGAAGTGAACGAATACATCGTCACCATTTTCGCGAGTTACGAAACCGTAACCCTTGTCAGCGTTAAACCATTTAACAGTACCTTGTTCCATATGAATGAAACCTCCATACGCAATTGCGCAAATTAATTTTGCATCTAAAGCTGGCCAGAAAGGTTGTCATTCATACGAACTAGTACACTTACTACCGAACCATCAATACAATGACTATACTTTAACGCTATTTACCGACAAGAGCAAGCATCAATTACGATTTACTGAAATTCACTGGTTAATTGGCGCCACCAATCGCTTCGCAACCGCGATTCGATGGTGTAACTCAATTAACGTTTGCTGGGCGCTTTTAGGAAAATCAGTCGCCAGTAACGTTAAGAGCACCGCATGCTCGTCCACCTTCAAAATTGTGCCCAAAAAGTTTTCAGGCAACCCTGTGAAATGTTGACACGTCACCCGATCGCCAATTGCAAACTGCATTTTGGTAGGTTCTTCATCAGTCATTTTATCTTGCTTCCCTTCATTACTTCATCATATCAGTCCTTTAGGAAATGCGTTACTAAAACCCCTTTACTTCGTTTTATGATTTTAATTGACACCGCCCGAAGAATACGCGACAATAAGGCTTGTTATTCCGGCATAGCTCAGTTGGTAGAGCACCTGACTGTTAATCAGGTTGTCGACGGTTCGAGCCCGCCTGCCGGAGTTAAATGATCGAAATAGTCCATCACCAGTCCTCCTAGTGATGGACTATTTTTGTTTGAACCATTATAAATTTCGCAGTTATAAATAATTTCTAAATAAATCGTTTCCGTTTCCTTTGGGGTGTTGTATATTAGAGGCGGTTATTATTTTGTAATCATTTAAATTATGATTGGAGGAATTTATTCATGAAGAAAAACCATTTTCCTTGGTGGCTTCTTGCTTTGTTTGCCTTTATTGTCACCGGCGCGTTAAGTGTCGCCGAAACAAAGGCTGCCACTTTTGGTAATGAATTCATAACAAACGCTCAAATCACCAACGGTCCAGATTTTAGTTACGCAAGTAGTGTCAAAGTTCAGTATGACTGGGCAGCACCTGCTGGGACTAAGGTCGAGGCTGGTGATCAGATGGTCATCCAGCTACCTAACGAACTCTCTGTTTCTAAACCCAGCCAAATTCTGCTAACCGCTGATGACGGCACCGAATTAGGAACCGTCAACATTAACGCTGATGGCTCAGTAGTAGTGACCTTTAACGAAACGGCAGCGAGCCTCGACAACCTTCACGGAACCATTAACTTCACCACGAAGTTAAATTCTGCCGTCGTTAATCCCGGCGAATCAAAGGTTCCGTTTGAAACAAGTGAAGGGCAACAGACAAGTCCAATCAACGTGGCTGTTTCTGGCAAAAACCTCTCGAAAAAAGGCTCTTTAACGCTGGATGAAAACGGCGACCCCATCATCAAGTGGACGATCCTTGTAAATCGTAATGAGCTCCCCCTCACCAACATTCACGTCACGGACACGCTTGTTGATGAAAACCAAATTTTGAATCCGAATAGTATTACCGTTTCCTCCGGCTACTGGGTTGATCCTGTTACCATGGCAACTTATAAACGTGATAACCAATTAAAAGAAGGCACCGATTACCATGTAGATAGTACAAGTGCCAATGGTTTTGACTTAACCATTCCAGGTGGCAAAGAACAAATGTACGTCATTGACTACACCACCTCGTTTGTTGATCCAGCCATCGCTTCTGACGGCGAAACAGTCTTTAAAAATAAGGCTGCCATGGCTTGGGGAACCAGTGGTAACGGTTCCGGCTCAGAATCAACGACCGCTAGCGTTCCACAAACAAACGGAAGTGCAAGCGGCAGTGGTAACAGTAGCTCAAGCTCATCTTCGAGTTCCTCAAGCTCAAGCAGCAGTTCTAGCTCATCTTCGAGTTCAAGCAGTAGTTCGAGCTCATCCTCGAGTTCATCGAGCTCAAGCAGTAATTCTAGCTCATCCTCGAGTTCAAGTAAAAGCTCTAACTCATCGTCAAGCTCAAACGTCGGTTCAAGTTCCGACAAAAGCAAACCAGGGATCACAATTCCTGGTACGAACCAAGATCAGTCTTCAGCCAACGTTTCGACAAGCAGCACAACTTCTTCTGCAAGCCAACCAAAACAATCAGAAAAAAAGTCTGCGCTACCAGACACAGCGACGCCTGAAAAGATCGGTCTTACGTTAATGGTTGGCGGTTGTTTCGCGTTAGGAGCCCTTCTAATTATCCGGCTTCGGCGGACCCGTTAGTCGTTATTAATAATCACTAAAAAATAACCACCACCAGTTCATTCAATTAACTGGTGGTGGTTATTTTTTCTTTTAAAAACTTTTTCTACTTAATAATGTTCGAGGAAGAATAATGTAATTCCTTCATGGCCAATGTTAGACTACGGGTAAATTATTAGTTCAATCTAGCGATAAGGAGCCCTTGCCATGTTTCTTTTATTAATTTTAATTGCAATAACACTCATGGGAATTAGTGTTAGCGTTGCTTTAAAGGGGCAGCAGTTAATCGCAGTTAGTCTGTTAGTGGCAAGCCTTGTTACCGCGATTGGTTCAATCATCTTAACACTAGGTTAGCCTTCAAGGGCCTTATCAGTAACCAAGCGGTGCTGATAGGGCCTTTTTATAAGTAACCAATTAAACAATGCCTTTTTCCAAAAGCACCTATTTTGAATTTTACGCCCGGTTATAATATATTTCCCTTATGAAATGCATAAGCATTTTTGTAACTCGAGTTTTCACCAATAAGGGAGGCTTTTATGAAAGCTTTAGATATTACGGCATTAATTCTTCTGATCATCGGTGGCCTAAACTGGTTACTAGTGGGTGCGTTCAGTTTTGATTTAGTCGCAACAATTTTTGGTGGGCAAGGTGCCATTCTTTCCAGAATTATTTATATCCTTGTTGGCATTAGCGCAATTTATTGCCTCCGATTCTTTTCAGTCGTTGGGAAACCAAAATAAATCTGCTCATATTGGCCACATTCGTGTGGCCTTTTTATTTAGCGTTCGCAAACTCACCTGCTCATTTACCATCAACCATTTAAGCAACGACAAAAAAGCCATCCAAAAAATGGATGACTTTAACAAAAATCACGATTCAAATGTGTCTACTGTTAACCAAACTGTTAACCATTCTGATGATGAGCTCTCCGAAAAGGATTCACGCAAAGGAAATTAATTGTCCATAAACCTCGTTACATCACTGGTTGATGTACTCCTTGGTTGAAGCGACAATGTCCTGTAACCCCTTCTTCGCATCTGAGAAGAACATCTGCGTATTATCTAACGCAAATAACGGGTTCTGGACCCCAGCATAACCGGTACTCATCGACCGTTTAATGACAACAACAGACTTCGATTTATCAACGTCCAGAATTGGCATCCCGGAAATCGCGTTTCCTTTTTCACGTGCCAGTGGGTTCGTGACATCATTAGCCCCGATCACGAGGGAAACATCCGTATTTTCAAACATTGAATTAGCTTCTTCAAGCTGTTTCATCTGGTCATACGGAACATTGACATCTGCCAGCAACACGTTCATATGCCCTGGCATCCGCCCAGCGACTGGGTGAATCGCGTAGTTCACGTTGATTCCGTTATCCGTCAAGAGCTTTGCCAACTCAGCCACTTCATGTTGTGCCTGCGCAGCAGCCAGCCCATAGCCTGGCACGATCATCACGTTGTTTGCGTAAGCCAATTGCAAACCGATATCATCAGCACTCGTTTCCTTAACGTTAACGGGTGTTTCATCAGCGGCGCTACTGCCATTGCTATCGCCAGTCCCAAAACCACCGGCCAAAATGTTAGCCACAGACCGGTTCATGGCATCAGCCATTTGCAACGTCAAAATGGTCCCTGCCGCCCCAACTAAGGCACCGGCGATAATCAAGACCTGATTATCAATGACAAACCCGGCAAAGGCCACGGCTAACCCAGTAAATGCGTTTAACAAGGATACAACAACCGGCATATCGGCCCCACCAATTGGTAAGGTCATCAAAAGTCCAAAAATAAGACTCGCAACGAGTCCTAACACAACGTACCACGCGTTTGTGGGCATGCCAACCATTAACCATGCGGCCACTAACATCGCGATAATAACAAGTGCATTAACGATCCGGGCCCCTGGAAATGTGATGGGTTTTCCTGGTACATGTCCGGATAACTTCCCGGTTGCAATCAGCGACCCTGAGAAGGTAATCCCACCAATGATCACATCGAGTAACACTGGGATAGAAAAGGCTACTGCCAGATGAGCCCCGTTTGCTTTAACGGTGTAATCAAAAATTCCGATAACGGCCGCCGCACCACCACCAACGGCATTAAACAAACTAACTAACTGTGGCACATCCGTCATTGGAACCTTTCGTGCCCGACTGACCCCATACCAAACACCAAGAACCAGGCCTAAGATCAGCACAAGCCAGCCGATTCCAGTAATTTTGCCATCAACCAATAGGCTTACAATGACCATAATCACCGCTAAAAACATCCCAATCGCCGATAAGCCATTCCCACGGCGAGCTGACTTTGGTGACCGCATCATGTGCACCCCGATGACATAACAAACAGCAGAGACTAAATAGACCAACGAGGAGGCTGTCATTAATCCACTCATTTTTGATCATCCTCCTTTGAATTCGACTTCTTTGGTCGGTTAAACATCCCTAACATCCGATCCGTTACGGTGTAACCACCGGCCACATTGATGGCTGCGAAAAAGGCACCGAGAAAGGCTAAAACATAAAAGACCCAGCTATTTGCTTCCGCAGCAATGACAAACGCACCAACCACAACAACCCCGTGAATCGCGTTTGCACCGGACATCATTGGTGTTTGTAACGTTGACGGAATTTTGCTCATAACTTCAAAGCCCACAAGCAGGCTTAAAACAAAAATGGCTAAATTCGAATATAATTCTTGACTCATCTTCACTCACCGTCCTTAGTTGGTTCACCGGCTGGTGTTTTCGGTTGTCGGTCAGGCATCTTCATGGCGGCCCGCAAGCGATGACTGATAATTTCACCGTCTTTTGTTGCAATCAGTTCGCCCAAAACGTCATCATCAATGTCAAACGTTAACGTGTCGTCTGCGGTGATGTAACTCACAACAGCCTGAACATTCTTAGAAAACATATCAGAAGCAGCGGCCGGTAGTTGACTCGCCATGTCACCGGCCCCGATGATCTGGGCTCCTGCAGGCGTTGTTACTGTCGTTGCAGGCTTCGAACCGGCAACATTTCCACCAAGGTCGCTTGCCGCAAGGTCAATAAAAATGGTTCCGGGTGTTGCTGCGTCAACCGACTTCTGAGTGACAAGAACTGGCGGCTTACGCCCAGGAACCTGCGCCGTTGTTATGACCACATTGTTTTCGGCAATAAACCCGGCGAGTTCATCCTGTTGCTGTTGTGTTTCTTCCGGCGTCAGCTCCCGGGCGTAACCACCCTCGCCAGCGCCCGAAACAGAGGTCGTTAAAAAGGTGGCCCCCAGTGATTCCACTTCACCGCGAGACGCTGGCCGAACATCATAGCCAGACACCACGGCCCCTAACCGCTTCGCTGTCCCAATTGCTTGAAGACCAGCAACCCCAGTTCCTAATACCAGGACCTTGGCAGGCTTGGCCGTTCCGGCGGCAGTGATCATCATTGGAAAGTACCGCGAGAACCGATCCGCTGCAAGCAAAGCAGCCTTATAACCAGCGACACTGGCTTGGGAACTCAAGACATCCATTGTTTGGGCCCGTGAGACGGTCCGTGGTAACAATTCAAACGCTAATGCCGTTACACCACGGTCTGCCAACGACTGAATGCCGTCCGGGTCCGTCAATGGTGCTAATAATCCAATCAACGTCTGGCCCGCGGTCAACTGCTCCACGGTGGCCTGATCTGGCTGATTGACAACTGCAATCACATCGGCCTGTGAGAGCGCCTGCTCGCGGCTGACAATGTTTGCCCCGGCCTCTGTGTACGCGCTGTCGGGGTAAAAGGCCTGAACACCGGCCCCTTGTTCAATTAATACTTCATAGTGCGCCTTAATCAAACGACTAACGACACCCGGCGTTAACGCAACCCGGTGCTCGTCAGCAGTCTCTTTTAGCGTTGAAACTACGATAGCCATGTAACATCCCTCCAATTTGAAAGTGTTTTCACAGCTTAAGCATAGCGCTTTCATTAGTTTGAAACAATGACTAACCCTATTTATCTTTAACGCTCCGTCCATTGTCTGTCAGAGCACAAAAAAAGAACTCATCTTAACAATGAGTTCTTGTGATCCACGCACTTGTTTAACGGCTCCGTTTGTTCTTCTTCAACCGTTTTTTCTTATTCTTCTTCGTTTGACGAACCATTCGATTCATCGCCATCTTACCAAGACGGCCAGACATACCAGAACCACCACCAAGCATGTTCCCAAGACCGCCCGGAACCATCTGATCAAGTGCCCCCATGTTCCCATTGGACATTTGCTTCATCATTTTTTTCATCTGATCAAACTGTTTGATCATCCGGTTAACTTCCTGAATTGGCCGTCCGGAACCTGCGGCAATCCGCCGCCGCCGACTTGGTGTCAGCACGTCAGGATGTTCACGCTCCTGCGGCGTCATCGAATAAATCGTGGCCCGCATGTGCGCCATGTCCTTTGGATCAATCTGGGCGTTGGCCAAGGCAGGATTGTTGGCTAGGCCAGGAATCATCTTCATGATGCTTTCCATACCACCCATGTTGTTCATCTGGTCCATCTGATCCAGGAAATCGTTAAAATCAAACGAGTTCTCCCGCATCTTTTCTTCCAGTTGCGCGGCCGTTTTCTCATCAGAAACTTGCTGAGCCTTTTCAATCAGGGTCAGCATGTCCCCCATTCCAAGAATCCGTGAGGCCATCCGGTCCGGGTGGAATGTGTCCAAGTCGGACATCTTTTCCCCTTCACCGACAAACTTGATTGGTTTCCCGGTCACGGCCCGGATTGATAAGGCTGCCCCACCACGGGTATCACCATCGAGCTTTGTCAAAACAACCCCGGTAACATCCAGCTTATCGTTGAACCCAGTGGCTGTGTTCACGGCATTTTGCCCGGTCATGGCATCCACAACCAGTAAAATTTCATCCGGCTTCGCTAACGCCTTGATGTTAGCCAGTTCGTCCATTAACTGTTCATCGATCTGTAACCGTCCGGCGGTATCGATGATGACATAATCGTTCTTGTTCTCATCAGCTTGCGCTAACCCTTGGCGAACGATTTCCACGGGATCAACATCGGTTCCCAACTGGAAGACCGGCACGTCAATGTCATGGGCAACTTGTTGCAGTTGCTCAATGGCTGCGGGCCGGTAGACGTCGGCGGCAATGAACAGTGGCCGGGCATTTTGTTCTGTTTTCAGCTTGTTCGCGAGCTTCCCGGCCGTGGTGGTTTTCCCGGCCCCTTGAAGCCCGACCATCATGATAATGGTTGGAATTTTTGGCGACTTGTTTAACGCCGTCGCATCCGACCCCATCGTCTTGGTCAGTTCTTCATCAACGATTTTAACGATCTGTTGTGCCGGGTTTAACCCGTCTAACACATCGGAACCAGTGGCCCGGTCCCGCACCGTTTTAACAAACGTTTTCACCACGTCAAAGTTAACATCGGCTTCTAATAATGCTAACCGGATTTCCCGCATCGTTTCACGGAGATCGGCGTCTGTCACCTTTCCCTTACCGCGCAGGTGTTTCATTGCATTTTGTAATCGTTCTGTAAGCCCTTCAAAGGCCATGCGTCATTCCTCCAATAAACTAACTTATTAATTGCTTTTATTCAGCTTCACTGTCCGTTAATTCAAGGTGCTCCACTAATTGTGCTAACAGCTTATCTGTCGGATAGTGGGTGCTAACGTACACGGCGATGGCATCAGCATCCTGATTTCGTTTTAAAAAATCGGCATACAGATGAAGCTTTGTTTCATAGCCTTCCAATATCTTCTCAGTCCGTTTGATGTTATCGTAAACGGCCTGGCGACTCACCGAAAAGTTCTCTGCAATTTCGCCCAGTGAATAGTCATCACCATAGTATTGTTCAATGTATGATTTCTGTTTATCTGTTAACAACGGTTCATAAAACTCAAAGAGTGAGTTGATCCGATCGTTCTTTGCAATTTCCATGTAATCATCCTTATCATAACCGATACCTTGGTATTTTAACATTTTGCTTGCGGCTTGAACACTAAGAAAAACCGATTGCAATGGATAAGGTAGCCCTTTTTAACCAATCGTGATACGTTAGAAGTACACATCAAACAAATTCGAGGTATGCCTCATGAAATCACAACCGACGCTGAGTGCCTTTGGCTTTTTTACGCTCACTGCTGCCATGCTCATGTCAGCCGATGAGTATCCCGCATTTGCACAGTCTGGCCTGTTAGCAACCTTTTTCCTGGTGGCTGCTGGACTTCTCTGGTTCCTACCTGTTGCCCTGGTTGCTGCTCAAATGGCCACCGTCCCCGGTTGGCACGATGGTGGTGTCTATACCTGGGTCAAGGGTGGGCTTGGTCAGCGGGCTGGGTTCATTGCCATCTTCTTTCAATGGCTTCAGATCACCGTAAATTTCATTACGATGATTTATTTTGTCATTGGGGTTTTAGCCTATGCCGTCGGGATCCCCAGTTTAAACACAAACCCTTGGCTTAAATTTGCATTATTTATCTTCATTTATTGGGTCATGACCGCGGGCCAGCTTCGGGGCATCAACGGAACGGACCGCATCGTCAAATGGACGTTTATGCTTGGAATCGTGCTACCGGCGTTCATTTTGTTAGGACTTGGGATCGCCTACCTCCTTCAAGGGCATCCACTTCAATTTACAACTAGTATCAGCAGTAACGTCACCACGCTCAGCCACAGTGTCTCATTAACAACCATTGTACCGTACATTCTTGCCTTTACCGGCATTGAAGCCTCGGCTTCCTACATCATGGACCTCAAGCGACCGGCCCGAAACTATCCATTGATCATGCTTGTGTTGGTCGTGTTTGCCATTGTGCTTGACTCATTTGGTGGCCTTTCAGTTGCCGCCGTTGTCCCTGCACGCGAATTATCCTTGAACCAGGGGGTGATTCAGGCCATTGCCAAAATGATCAACATTATTACAAGCCAACCACTAAGCCTTGTCGTAAAGGGGCTCGGCCTCTTAATGGCCGTCGGAATGCTGGGTGAAATCAGCTCATGGATCGTTGGCCCCGTTAAATCACTGCTTGTCACTGCGGAAGATAACATCCTCTCGCCGTGGTTTAGTACCGTCAACAAAGATCAGGTCCCCGTTCGCCTTGTCATCCTTCAGGGAGCTCTAGTATCCCTCATCGGCCTCGTCCTGACCGTTGGGTTTGGCGGAAATAACGCCGCCTTTTCAATGGCGATGTCGTTAACGGTTATGCTGTACTTAGTGATGTACATTCTGATGTTTACAGCCTTTTTGCGGCTCTCGTTAAAACGTCAGTTTACAACGGCGACGTTTAAGGTGCCCGGTGGCTTTGGCAGCGAACTTGTTATTGGCAGCCTTGGATTGATCAGTTCGCTACTGGTCTTTGGATCAACTTTTCTGCCCACTAGTAGCACAACCATTACCAAACCAGTGTACGCGGCCATGATGGGTGGGTTCTTTCTTATTGTCCTCGCTGCAACACTATTTATTTACAGTCGTCGGCAAACGGGTCAGGTCACCCGTTCTTGGCACGTTCGCCATTTACGCCATGACGAAGTCCCTAAGTTTACCCAAATTCAAGGACGTGGTGAACATACGATTGAACCAAATGAACCTAAACAATAACGAAGTCACGGGAATTGCCGCGAAAGCAAAAATTGCTTTCGCGGCTTTTTTGTCGCTTAAAACCGTCACAAGCTTAAAAACAGCAGACATAATCACATCACGAATCGTAAACATTTCCGCCCATCGATCATTGTTATTGTTTAGATTTATTTTATCAAAGAATCAATATTAAATTATTATAAAATCGTTTATATTTTATCGGATTAACATTTTTCCTTGTTGCAAAGGCATTTTGGTAAAATTAAAAAAATCACTCAGGTAGATTGATTGCTTGAACCACCATCAACATTACTTTATAATCACAGAGGATTTAACTTACAAGCAAAACTCATTTAGCCAAATATTTCAAAAAAAGCGATTAGCTTTAAATTTAAGGAGATTTTCGAATGACGTCTACGGACCACTCCCGGTGGCGCTCCATTATTTTAACCACCGGCCTCATTTTCTTAAGCACAATTATTTTAACGCTTCCCGCTTTTCTACACGTTCCCTTCAAGCTTTCGTGGGATGGGTCAATTCACCTAAGTCGAATCGAGTCAATTAGCCAAGCCTTTCATCATGGTCAGCTCCCGCCACTTGTTTCTTTCATTGGGCTTGATCAGGCCTTAACCGCAGTCTCTGGCATGTACCCCTGGCTAACGCTCCTTTTATTTGCCGTTCCAAGATTTTTTATCGCAAATCCCGTTCACGCATGGGTTGCAGGGCTCTTCTTACTTAATTTTTTAACTGGGATCACTGCTTACTGCCTTGCCCGTTCGCTGACAACCAACCGGATTTATCGCTGGGCTGGGATGAGCGTTTACCTCTTTAACGGCTATCATCTCATTCTCCTTTATGCCCGGAGCTCCTTAGGTGAAGCGCTGGCTTACGCTTTTTTCCCAATTGTCCTCCTTGGTTGTTGGACCATTTGGCAACATAATCGTCGTGGCTGGCTTTGGTTAGCGCTCGGCATGGGTGCAATCGCTAACAGTCACGTCTTATCACTTTTTGCCACAGTCTTACTCGTTGCACTAGCAGAAATCTGGCGGCTTTTTCACCGCCAAGTTCACCTGGCCGAAGTTTGCCAGTTCGGTCTTGCTGCTGTGCTATCAGGACTAAGTGCATCGCTTGCCTTAGCCAACATCGTTACGTTATCACTTCAAAATAAGATCCTCCCGCCCTCTAGCTACACCGTAGCCGCTCTTCCAACAACGGTCTTTAACAGTCTTATTAATAACTCAATATACGAAAACGCATACGCGTGGAGTCTCGGCCTCATCTGCACGATTGCCCTCATTTGGTTAGTCTATCGGGCCCTTACAACTAAAACCGGCACTTCCTTACGGTGGCCTAAATGGAGTTTAGCGACTGGGGGTGTTGTTGTTTTAACGTTCAGTTGGTGGCCGTGGTTTCTCCTTCGTCACACCATCTTTGCTCAGTTTCAATTTGTGGGCCGGGCGTTAGGTTTAGCGGCACTTTTATTGACCGTTGCCTTATTGACCTACTGGATTGAAAATAAAACGCCCGTTAAGCCCATTTTAATTTTTACTTCTATTCTGATGATTCTCGCAGTTGTCTCAGTTTTTCAATATGAAAGGGATTATTCAAATCCTAGTAACCTTGATGCGGGTAAAACACCCTTTACGGTTAATGCCTACTCAGAAATCATTAACCATAAAAATGCAAATGCGTCAGACTACAAACCAGCAGTCATTCATCATGGTACTAAAAAATCGGCATTGAAGTGTTCTAAGGGCGTAACCATTCGCCATTACCACAGTTCCTTCAATCAGATTACCTATCAAATCACTTCTAACCGGTCTCAAAACGCGAACCTTATGATTGCAAAGTACCGTGGTGTTCCGTATGACATTACCGTTAACGGCCACGCTCAACGAAGCCAAGAGCCGCACAATATGAAGCTGGCGCTTAAAAAAGGCAATAATCAGGTTACCATTTCTTCTCACGCACCCCGTTCACAAACGCTTTTCTTTGCCCTTAGCTGCGGTGCGATCTTCTTGAATCTCCTTGGATTAGCCGTCGCATTTCTACGGAAATAGCTGTAAGTAATTGTTTGACTTAGATTCATCCAATGCACATACCCAGCAATAAAAAATTGGCAGTTAGTTGATGCCCCCGATTAGGGACCAACTAACTGCCAATTTACGTTAGTACATTATGCCACTAAATGGCTCATTAACAATTCACAGCGGTTGACTAATGTTTCGTTGTCTCTACTGGCGTGTACACCCCGGCACCCGTTGGGAAGCAATGCAAAATCACCAACGGAATCCACCCGATGTATGGGACCAACATGATAAAAATCAGTGCCCAGTGAAAGCCCGCATCCCGTAAGCGACGAACAGACAACGCGAGTGCTGGCACCAGTGCTGCGGCGCTATACAGAAATAACAGGACAAGTGCAATCCCCGTTACCGTTAATTCAGGCGTTGAGTAATGACCATCGTTTGATAAAAATGCCATCCAGACCACGGTCCCCATCAACACCACTTCCATCACCGCATTAATTAAATAAACAAACCAATATTGGGGTCGATTACTAACGCCAACAAAATCCGCATAATGCGACCAAAATTCCTTATACGCTTGCCACATAGGTCATCATCCTTTCATAACTAGGTTGTCTCCCATTATTTCACCCGCAACTAATTTCGTCAATAATGTAAATGTTTCCAATTGGCAATAATTCGATTATCCGACTGTTTCAATAACAATCCATCGTCCATAAATTCATCACTTCCGGACTGTCTTTTTTGCGTTTTTTCAGCTATCATATTGTGTACTTGCTAGTTTTTAAAACTTGTTCGAGGAGGCTATCTTAACCCACATGAATAAAAGTCGTGTCGAGGCATTTACAGACGCCGTACTTGCCGTGATTCTAACCATCATGTTGCTAGAATTTAAAACACCATCGTCGCTCAAATTTAGCGCCATCTACCACGAATTACCGCACCTAATTGCTTATGCGGTCGGCTACCTCATGATTGGGGTCGCCTGGTATAACCATCATTATATGTTTGGCAAAACCAAGCGAATTACCAAGCGGATCTACTGGTCAAACAACTTTTGGCTCTTTACAACCTCATTTATTCCCGTTGCAACGGCGTGGGTCGGTGAAGGAATCAACGCCCGCGGACCAGAATTATTTTACAGTTTGGTGTACCTCCTGTGGTTTAGTTCGTACATTGTTTTAAGTCACACCATCGTCAATGAAAATGACAAATACGGCTACCACAAAGCTGCGACGGACATTCGCGCGACAAACGTCTACCGCCGGGCAACCAAGTGGCAGACATTTTTTATTGTCATTGGTGCCATGGTCCTGGCCCTCATTTTTTGCCCAGCAATGCAATTACTCATTATCGCCATTCAAATCGGCATGAATGGGTATGATACCCCAAAAGATGGCGACCGTTTTATTGAATAGCACGGCTTTGATCGTGTGTAACCTTACATGGATTAGGAGATTGCTTTATGAAATTTCATCGCGCAACACTTGAAGAATTTGACACCGTTATGGCCATTTTAAGTGACGGCCGTAACCAGCTTGCTGAATCAGGAATTGACCAATGGCAGGGTGAATATCCGGCTCCTGAACACATCCGACAAGACATCGACCACGGCTATGCCTACCTCTTATCCTCTGACGACGAAGAAACCATCGGCACCGTCACTGTGATGCCAGCTCCCGACGATTCATACGCTAATCTGCAGGGTGACTGGTTGAAAGAAACCACCGCCTACCTGACCATTCACCGGGTTGCCATTCATTCTGATCACGCCGGCAAGGGCTACGCATCCACCATGTTTGAAGGCCTGATTGCCCACGTTGAGGCAGAGTATCCGCACATCGAAAGCTTGCGGATCGATACGCATCAGGATAATAAACCGATGCAGCATTTATTAAGTAAGATGGGTTTCACTAAAGTCGGTGAAATTCATGGTGTGTATCGCGTCAACGAAACCAGTTATGTTTATGAACAACTGGTCACACGGCCCCAGTTGAGCACCACTGTTTAACCTATCTCACCAAACAAAAATGACTGGCTTCCCACAATCATGGAAAGCCAGTCATTTTTGTTTGCCTAAATTTTTACGTTATTCCTTAATCAGGCCCTTAAATAAGCCGTAAACAAATTCATTTGGATCAAACGGTCGTAGATCCGCAACCTGTTCACCCAACCCAACAAACTTCACGGGAAGGTGCATTTCGTTACGAATGGCAAGCACGATGCCCCCCTTAGCGGTTCCATCGAGCTTCGTCAACACGATTCCAGTTACGTCCGTCGCTTCACCAAACGTCTTTGCCTGATTGAGCGCATTTTGACCCGTTGTGGCGTCAAGAACCAGCAACACTTCATGCGGTGCGTCTGGAATTTCACGCGCCAACACCCGTTTCATTTTTGCCAGTTCGTTCATTAAGTTGACCTTGTTTTGAAGCCGCCCAGCGGTATCAACCATCAAGATGTCGACGTTTTCTGCCTTGGCCCGTTGCACTGCGTCATATACGACAGCAGCAGGATCACTCTTTTCAGGCAGGGCCACCACTGGAACCCCGTCACGTTTGCCCCACACCTGGAGCTGTTCAATGGCACCAGCTCTAAACGTATCAGCCGCGGCAAGCAAAACAGATTTACCTTGTTGTTTATACATGTTGGCCATTTTACCAACGGTCGTGGTCTTCCCCACACCGTTGACCCCAACGAAGAAGATCACCGTCGGGCCACTGGCTGCCATGTGCATCGAATTATCTTCCCCGTTACCCTCTTGATCATACAGGTTAACAAGTTTTTCAACGATGACGTTTTCAACGTCTTGCTGTTTCTTCGCATGTTGGAGTTTAACTTCGTCGCGGAGTTCATCCGTGATCGTGACGGCCGTATTAAAACCAACGTCAGCGCCAATCAACGTTTCCTCTAAATCATCAAAGAAGTCTTCATCCACGTGGCGGAAGTTGGCTAAAAAGGCGTTTAACCGGTCACCAAACGTTTGGCGTGACTTTTCTAATCCCTTATCATACAGTTCACTATCGCTCTTTTGTGCCGGTTCAGGCGTGGCAGTTTCGTCTGCCGCTTCGTCATTGTCCACTTCCGTCGACGTTGGGGCTGTTTCACTCGTTGGTTCGGCACTCACCGCGGCGTCAGAAGCTGGTGCCACGGACGTTGCACTACTCGTGGCCGCCTGGCTTGCCTGCGATGGACTTGCCTCCGTTGCGCCCGCGGACATGACAACCTCATCCATTGCCGCCTGGCTCTTCGTGACCCCTTCGCTCGCACTCGTTGCGGCCGAGGCCGGTTCGCTCACTAGTTCGTCAGCCGCTGATTGTTCAACAACCGGCGTCGCTGACGGCGCTATGGTTTCACTGTGCGGTTCTTCAGTGACTTCACTGACGCTACTGGTAACGGAGGCTGGCTCACTGACGGTACTTGTTGCTGATTCTGCTTCGCTAGCAACGGCTGACTCACTGACCACACTTGTCGCTGATTCTGCTTCACTGGCAGCTTGTGAGGATTCAGCCGCGCTCGTTGCTGCTTTTTCCGCAGCGTTACGCCGCCGGAAAATATCAAATAATCCCATTATGCTTCACCCACTTTGTTTTCTTGTTATGAAACGCTCTCGACATCATCCAGCGAGACGGAAACCATCTTTGACACCCCAGATTCCTGCATCGTCACCCCATAGAGGACGTTTGCATTCACCATCGTTCCCTTTCGGTGAGTAATCACAATAAACTGGGTGCCACCGCCGAAGTTTCTAAGGTAGCGTGCAAATCGAACAACATTGGCTTCATCAAGAGCAGCTTCTGTTTCATCCAAAATTGCGAACGGAACGGGCCGCACTGCCAAAATGGCAAATAACAGCGTGATGGCCGTTAATGACCGTTCACCACCGGATAACAAACTCATCCGCTGGAACTTTTTGCCAGGTGGCTGGGCCATGATGTCAATTCCTGTGGTCAAAATATTGGCGGGATCCGTTAAGACAAGCTCTGCCTTCCCACCACCAAACATTTCACCAAAAATCTCACTGAACGCCACGGCAACTTCGTCAAACGCCTGCTTGAAGCGAACGGAAACCTCACCGTCCATTTCAGCCATCGTTTCTTCCAATTGCTGTTGACTGGTCAAGAGATCCTTTCGCTGACGATCCAAGAAGTCGTATCGCTCAGAGACCCGTTCATATTCTTCAATGGCGCCGATGTTCACGTCACCAAGTTCGTCGAGCCCCAACTTGAGTAACTTCAACTGCTTCTTGATGTCATCAAGATCAGCATCACTCAAATCAACCTGGGCGTCGTCAAAACTAACATGGTAGGTCTCGCTAAGCCGTGTTAACGCACCATCTAACAGGGTTGCCAGCCGTGACTGTGTTGCCCGAAGATCATTCATTTCACGAAGGGCAGACTGCTGCAACCCCTGGGCCCGTTCTAAGTCCTGCTCTGTAGCTGCAACCATCTCAACGATGCCCGTTAATTCGGTTTCCGTTTGGGTCAAACGATCACTGGTTGTTTGTTGCTTCTTTTGGGCGTCCGCTAACTGCTCAGCCGTCGACCGTTTGTCTTTCCCCTGGGCCATTTGTTGATCCGTCACAACGGTCAATCGGTGTTGGTCAGCGTTTAACTGAGCGGTTTGGGCCGTCACCGTTTCTTGTAACCGGTGCTGATCGGCCTGCCGGGCGGTTACTTGCGCCGTCGCGGCAGCTAACCACTGCTGTTTTTCTTGTAGCTGAGCGGCCTTTGTACTAACATCCGCGGTCAGCGTTGTAAGTTCCACCTGTCGCGCCGCTTGTTCTGCTTTGAGGGCGTCCAGTTCGGCCGTTACTGCCGCCGTTTTTTTCTCATTGGCCGCAAGTTGGGTCTGATAGTCAGCCGCTTGATCATTCTGTTGCCGTTGCTCAAACTGACTGGCTTCCAACCGCCGTTTTGCGACGGTAATTTGTTCTGTCAATAACTGACCTTGCCCGGTAACTTGCTGGGCCTCAGCCGTCGCAGTGGCGAGTTGTTGCCGCAGTGTCTTTAACGTATCTGCCTTAGCAACCGCTGCCTTTTGAAGGGCCGCAACGTGCTGTTCTTGTTGCGTCAATTCTGCCGTCATCTTCTTAATGGCGGCGGCAAGCTCCGTTGCTTCCGTGCGTTGACTTAAAAGACCCGCTTGCTGATTCCGGTTCGCTCCACCAGTAATGGAACCACTCGCGTTCATCACCTGGCCATCCGTCGTGACGATGCGGAACCGGTGACCACCAGCTTTAGCAATTTCAATTGCGGCTGGTAAATCGGTTGCAATAACCGTGGTCCCCAGCAAGTAATCCACAACGGGACTGATTTGGGCCTCTGCCTGAACCAATTGACTCGCTAACCCAACATAACCAGGCATGGTTGCCACAGTATCAAGTTGACTTTGACTAAGTGTGCGTCCATGAATCGTGGTCAATGGCAAAAAGGTGGCCCGTCCCGCACGTTGCTTCGTTAAATAAGCAACCGCCTGCCGCGCCGTCTGCTCGTCACGAACCACTAACTGTTGAAGCTGAGCTCCCAACGCGGTTTCAACGGCCTTTGTGAGGTCCTTTGAAACCGTGATCAAGTCGGCCACTGGTCCAATGAGCCCGTCAAACTGACTTCGTTGGTTCAAGATGGCTTTGACCCCCTGGTAAAACCCAGCGTGATCGTCGCTCAAGGCGGCCAAACTTTCGGCACGTGCTTGGGCCCGCTGCTGCACGCCTAATGCGTTATACCAGTTCTTTTGCGCCTGTTCTGCATCGCTAACTAGCTTTGCATGTTCATTTGTTGCGGACTGAACTTGCTCTGTCAGTGCTTGCTGCTTTTGCTCTGCATCCGCTTGCGTTTGGGCTAACTGTTCTTGTTGTGTGAGAAGGTCGGTCACTGCCGCCTGCAGTTTTTCGGTTTGAACGTCTAACCGTGCACTTTGTTGGCCCCCACGCTCATGATTCTGGGTCAAAAAGTGGCGTTCATTATGCAGCGTTGTTAACGCCTGCATCTGCTCCACGTAATCATCCTGGAGCGTTGTGAGCCGTTTACGTAACCGGGCCTCTTGCTGTTCAACTTTATCAGCTGAGAGCGTCTTCACCAGCCGGTTGACTTCTGCCACCTCAGCCTGTTGCGCTGTTAACGCAGCTGTTACTGTCGCCAGTTCAGCGGTCGCCGTTTTTTGGGCCGCCTTAGCAGCCTCAATTCTAGCCGTTAATTCAGCAACCTGTTGCGCCTGAAACTCCGTCCGGGTCGCCGCGTTCGCTTGCAACCCAGAGAGTTGCTCAACTTCCTGGGTCAACCGCAGCAGTGTTGCTTGCAGCTTATCCTTTTCGGCCATCAATTCGTCACGACGCGCCTTCCGCTCACTAACCGTTTGTGACTGGTCATTGACCCGGGCTTCGGCGTCAGTCACCGCTGTCTGAACCTGCTCAACGCGCTGGTCGACCGTTTGCTTTTCAAGACGGTGATCGCGAATCTCAATCACCAACCGGGTCTGATCTAACTCATCAAACCGGCGCTTTTGCTCCAGATAATCCTTGGCCAGTGAACTTTGTTTAGCCAATGGTTCTAGCTGGTCTTCCAGCTCCGCAATGATGTCGTTGACCCGGTTCAGATAATCGCGGGTCGTTCCTAATTCCCGCTCAGCCTTATCTTTGTTTTGCTTGTATTTATAAACGCCCGCCACTTCTTCAATGATACTGCGGCGGTCTTCTGGTTTACTGTTGAAGATTTCTTCAACACGGCCCTGACTGATAATCGAAAATGATTCACGACCCAATCCGGTATCCATGAACAGTTCTAAAATATCGCGTAACCGACAGTCCTGGCCGTTCATTAAGTACTGTGAGTCACCATTACGAAACAGCCGGCGCATGACCTGAACTTCGGTAAAATCACTCTTCAAATAGTGATCCGAGTTGTCAAACGTAATCGCGACCTCTGCCCGATTTAACGCTTTCCGATTGGCTGATCCTGAAAAAATAACATCGGTCATCTTGGTGCCCCGCAGGTCTCTAGCGGATTGTTCCCCAAGGACCCAACGAATCGCTTCGATGATGTTACTCTTCCCACTTCCGTTCGGACCAACGATGCCGGTCATTCCAGGCATAAATTCAATTTTCGTTTTATCAGCGAAGGATTTGAACCCACTGATTTCTAACGTCTTTAGTTTCATTGATCGTCCATCCGTTATTTAGCGGTTGCGTTGTCCCCGTGGGTCACCAGTGTCTCTTGTTGGCCCCGAAGGTCAGTCAGCGCTCGTAATGCCGCTGCTTGTTCCGCATTTTTCTTTGATTTTCCTGTCCCTTCACCGATGATTTTCCCATCAGCGGCAACGGTCATGGTGAAGTCCCGGTCGTTTTCGGGACCATCTTCTGCCTTTAAATCATAGTCGATCTTCACATCACCATTGCGCTGTAGCCACTCTTGAAGTGCCGTTTTATAGTCAATGGCATGATCGAACCACCCAGCGTCAAGCTTTGGAAAAATGACCTTACTGATAAAGGCCACCACAGCGTCCTTCCCCTGGTCGAGGTACAGTGCCCCAATAAACGATTCAAAAATATCACAAAGTAATGACGCACGCTGGCGAGCACCCTCTTTTTCTTCACCCTTGCCTAACCGAATGTACTGATCAAAATGACATTCAAGGGCAAACTTTGAAAAACTGGCCTCCTGGACCATGGCCGCGCGTAACCGGGTCAACTTACCTTGTGGCATTTCTGGATACCGCCGATAAATGTATTCGGACACCGTCAGTTGTAAAACGGCGTCGCCCAAAAATTCAATGCGTTCGTAAAACTTGAGTCCCTGATTGGGGTGCTCATTAACATAGCTTGCCTGGGTAAACGCCTCATCCAGTAAAGCTGGGTTCTTAAAATGAATGTTAAACCGTGTCGCTAATTCTGTTTGTAATCCTGGGATCAAAATGGTCACTCCTTGTCGTGTGATTGTTATTAGTAAAAAAACCGCCTTCAACAGGCGGTTTCATTCTGGACCTACTCAGCGGTTTCCTGATGGTTATAAATGTAATCCACCACTTGACCAATCGTACTTAATTTTTCAGCATCATCATCAGAAATCTCGGCACCAAACGTGTCTTCCAATTCCATGATAAATTCAACAAAATCGATTGAATCAGCATCCAAATCATTCCGAAGGTTCAGTTCGTTTGTAATCTTATCTTTTTCAACTTCAAATCGGTCTGCAATAATGCTAGCGATTTTATCAAAAATTTCTTGTTTAGTCATGATTTCCCTAGTTTCTCAGTAGTGTTTTACAGTCATTTAGTTTATCGTTTTCGCGCCCTAATGTCTAGGGGGCACGGGCTATTTATCGCCATCTGTTGTGGTAGCCTTGGCGGCATCCTGTTCAAAGTACGTCACCGTTTGTTCAATCAAACCACTCGCAACAATTTGGTGGATTTGGCCCATGGTGTTGCGCACCGTTTCGGCCTTGGATGATCCGTGGGTTTTGACCACGGCCCCCTTTAATCCCAACAAGACGGCACCACCATGTTTGGAATAGTCCATCACTTGACCAACCTGATGAAACGCGTTGCGGCTCAATACATAACCCATTTTCGCTGCTGTGGAGGCCATGATTTTTGCCTTGATCAAGGACAACATTGATAGTGCAGTTCCTTCAATGGCCTTCAACGTCGCATTCCCGGTAAAACCATCCGTCACAACCACGTCAGCTGCTCCGTTGAGTAATTCACGTGACTCCACGTTTCCGATGAAGTTAATCCCTGGCATCTGTCTCAACCGTTCGTAAGCCTCCCGGTGGACCTTGTCACCCTTATCAGCTTCCGTTCCGTTGTTCAGCAACCCAACCCGTGGCTTAGTTAAGCCCATGACCGTTTGCCCGTAAAAGTTTCCTAACACGGCAAACTGTTCAAGGTTGGTCACCTTGTAATCAGCGTTAGCTCCCACATCAAGCATGGTAAAACTACCCGTGGCATCGCCGGTGACAACTGGCAGCGTGGTCGTCAACGCCGGCCGGTCAATTCCCTTGATGCGTCCAATAACAAATAACCCGGCAGCTAAAACGGCACCGGTGTTCCCGGCTGAAAAGAAGGCGTCTGCTTCACCATTCTTGACGGCGGTCGCCGCTAACACAATCGATGAATCCTTTTTCGTCCGAACCGCGCGAACCGGTTCATCTTCCATAGCAATCACAGAGCCAGCGGGGACAACCGTAATGCGCTCATTATTTGTTACCAGCGGGGTGACCTGATCTGCTAACCCATACAATTGAAACTCCATGTCAGGATACGCATCGCGGGCAAGTTCAACACCCTTAACGATTTCAACGGGGGCGTTGTCGCCACCCATAGCGTCTACAGCAATTTTCACAGTGTTTGACCTTCTCTTCCTAAACTAAGTTCATGTCATTAATTTAAATGATTAATCCAAGGTTGAATGGCGTTTGAGTTGGTGCTGTTCATACCCCGCCAACTCCCGGTTTTCCGGTTGACTCTGCCAATCAGGCGTCTCGACCAACGTCAGGGCTTCCTGTTGGGCAATCTGGAGAATGTTCAGTTGGGCAACGGGATCACCGACCTTAAAGACAGGTACCCCCGATTGTTTAATCCCTAAAACATCACCGGATCCTCGTAATTCTAAATCTTTTTGCGCCAAAAGAAAACCATCAGTTGTCTCCGTCATGACTTGCATCCGCGCAATCCCATCTTGCGTCTTCGGATCGGCCACCAGGATACACGTGGAAGCAATTTTCCCCCGGCCAACCCGGCCCCGCAGTTGGTGCAGCTGTGCCAAACCGAACCGATCGGCATCAAAAATGAGCATGACCGTTGCATTCGGCACATCCACCCCAACTTCAATAACCGTGGTGGACACTAGAACATCGTATTCATCTGCCTTAAACGCAGCCATCACCGCGGCCTTTTCGTCATTTTTCAAACGTCCGTGGAGTAAGCCCACCCGAAAATCAGGTGCAAAATTTTCGCTCAGATGTTCGTAAATGGCCTCAGCGTTTTTAACGTCAAGGGCCTCTGATTCCTCGATCAGGGGTGTCACGACGTACGCTTGCTGACCATGTTTTAACTGCTGCCGAATAAAGTCCATGGCGGGTTCGACCTGGTTACTTCGAATCCACCGTGTGGTAATCGGTTGCCGACCAGCAGGCAGTTCGTCAATAATTGAAACGTCCATTTCCCCGTACGCCGTGATTTGTAACGTCCGCGGAATCGGGGTGGCCGTCATTGCCAACACATCTGGATGGGCACCCTTCTTTCGGAGCGCTTGCCGTTGATTAACCCCAAAGCGGTGCTGCTCGTCGATGATGATCAACCCCAAGTTATGGTACACCACGTCATCTGAGATCAGTGCATGCGTCCCAATGATCAGGTTGACCTCGCCACTCTCTAAGTGTTTGAGTGCCTCTTTGCGTGCTTTTGTCTTGGTGGACCCGGTCAGGAGCACAATGTTTACGGGGACATCCTTAAATACCTCGGCCAGGTTCTTCGCGTGTTGCTCCGCTAAGATTTCGGTGGGTGCCATTAGGGCCGCCTGATGACCTGCCGTAATGGCAGCGTACATGACGATCGCTGCCACAATGGTCTTCCCAGATCCAACATCCCCTTGTAGCAACCGGTTCATGTGGAGGGGCCGTTTCATGTCAGCACAGATTTCATTCACGACCCGTTTTTGAGCGGCCGTTAATTCAAATGGTAACGTTTCAATAAACGTCTTGAGCGCGTGATTATCGTATTCAATGCTCATGCCTGCTTCCTGATGATCCTTGACCCGCATCATTTGCAGCCGGAGTTCAAACAGGAAAAATTCTTCAAAGACGGCCGTTCGGCGCGCCAGTTTAGCCGCTTCTGGATCTTTTGGAAAGTGAAGGTCATGAATCATTGTTTGCCGGTCCAGTAACCGGTACTTGGTGATTAGTGACGCCGGCAGGATGGAATAAATCACGTCATGGTAACCTTCATACGCCTGCTTGACCAGTTGGGCAATTGTGGACTGCCGCACACTTTTATTGGTGGTGTATATCGCACCAAACGCCGCATCGCCGGCACTGGTAATCACTTTCATTCCGGACAAGCTCTTGCGGGTAGCGTCCCATTTACCGTACACCGCCGTTTGTTGGCCAACCGTTAGTTGTTTAGCAAGCCAGGGTTGATTGAAAAAGGTCACAGTGACCACGTCATGACCAACTAATAAGCGAAAGTTTAACCGACTTTTCTTCCGTCCAAACCGGACTGTTGTTGGCTCCGTGGCCACCGTGCCCTTTAGGGTGATTTTTTCCCCCTCCGTGACGGTCGCCAGATCCCGAGCCTCTAAATCCTCATAACGAAACGGGTAGTTTTCTAACAAATCGCCAACCGTGACAAGGCCTAAACTTCTTAAGGCACTGGCCCGTTGCGGGCCCACACCCGTTAGGACCGTTATCGGATCTTCCAACGATTTTAATGGTTCTGACATGATCAATCACCCCCTTTTTTAGCATCAAAGTTCTCACTCCATGGTATCAAAAAGCACGTTAAAACAACAGGAACGTGCAATTTTCGTAATTCTTACAACTATGTACCCGCGTGACCACCCGTTCACCCAATGCACGCAGGACGCCCATGAACAAAAACTGTCCATGGGCGCCGACTTGCATCACCGAAGCAGGGTTTACCCGCCGTGATCACGCGTTATTGTTATTCTACCGAAATCAAGAATGGGTAAACGGGTTGGTCACCCTCATGGATTTCAACTTCAAGTTCATCATCGAGTTCCATAATCGCGTTTTCTAAGGCCGAAGCGTCTGCTTCAGTCGCATCCGCACCAAAGATAATCGTGACAATTTCACTGTCTTCATCCAGCATAGACTGCACCATCTTGGTTGCTGCTCCCAATAAATCAGGGTCCGTCACCTTAATGTCGCCATCCACGATCCCCATGAACTCACCATTTTTAATGGTGATCCCATCCAGGGTCGTGTCACGAATGGCATGGGTCACCTGACCGCTCTTCACGGTACTCAGGTTTTCTTCCATCGCTTGTTGATTTTCCGTCAGGTCCACATCAGGATTATAGGCAAGCAACGCCGTCATCCCCTGTGAAATCGTCTTACTATGAACAATGACCGTTGGAATTTCGGCCACTTCAGCAGCTTGGTCAGCAGCCATGAAAATGTTACCGTTGTTTGGTAAAATGATGGCCCGTTTGGCACCGCTATTCTTAATGGCGTTCGCGATGTCCTCAGTACTTGGGTTCATCGTTTGACCACCACTAATAACGTTTGTGACACCAAGACTCTTGAAGAGGTCAGCGACACCATCACCAGCAGAAATCGAAATAACGGCTGTCTCAGGTGCTGCAACAGAGGCCGTCGCCGGTTTAGAAACGGCAGCTGACTCATCTTCATCTTGTTCCATGATTTCTTCCTGTTGGTGCCGCATGTTGTCCACTTTAACTTTGATTAAATCACCAAAGTGTTGACCCCATGTCATCACATCACCAGGATGTTCCGTGTGAACATGAACCTTCACAATTTCATCATCGTTGATGACTAATAGTGAATCACCCAACGTTGCCAGGTAACCATAAAATTCATCGTAATCAAACTTCCGATCAACTTGTTGACCACCACCGATGCGCACCATGATTTCAGTACAGTAACCGTACTTAATGTCACTTGGGTCAAGTTCGCCCTGAACACTTCTGTGGTGTTCAGCGTTGATCATCTCATCCATCTGGGCATCATCCGGCGTGTCAATGTCATCTTCACTCGTCCGCCCGTTCAACACATCATCAAATGATTGAAAAATGAACACAAGCCCTTGGCCACCAGAATCAACAACACCAACCTGCTTCAAAACAGGCAGTAAGTCTGGCGTTGACGCCAATGCCACTTTAGCAGCGTCGTACACTGCATCCATGACCTGCACCACGTTATCTGTCTTTTCAGCTTCATCGCGACCCGCCTTAGCAGCCTCACGAATCACCGTTAAAATTGTCCCTTCAGTGGGCTTCATTACTGCCTTATAGGCTGTTTGGGCACTCGCAGCCAATGCTTCAGCAAAGTCCTGCGCCGTTAACGTGGCCTTCCCTTCAACGCTCTTTGAAAAGCCGCGGAAAATCTGGGATGTAATGACCCCAGAATTCCCACGAGCCCCCATCAACAACCCTTTGGCTAAGGCAGCCGCTTGGTCACTAACAGCAGTTGACGTTACGTCACGTTCATACTTTGCCCCACTCGCAAAGGCAAGTGAGATGTTGGTTCCTGTATCACCATCAGGCACTGGAAAGACATTCAGTGAATTAATGAATTCTGCCTGGTTCGTTAACCGTTTTGAGGCGGCTTGAACCATCTTGCCGAATTCAAGGTTTGTGATGGCTGTTAAAGTTGCTTCCAATTCAAATTCCCCCACTTCGCTACAATCAGCTAATCCGCCAGGACCCGAACGCCCTGGACGGTTACGTTAACAGAGTTGGCTGCAATGCCAAGCATGCTGTCTAAGTTGTAACGAACCTTTTGTTGTACGTTTTTTGAAACTTCAGAAATTTTCGTGCCGTAAACCACCACGATGTAAACATCAATGGCCACGCCGTTTTCCTCTTGGCGTACAACGACGCCACGTGAATAATTATCGCGTCGCAGAATTTCATTGACGTTATCACGGATTTGGTTCTTTGACGCCATTCCAACAACACCATAGTTATCAGTGGCAGCACCACCAACGACCGTTGCGATGACATCATTGTTGATGTCGATGGTGCCATATTGCGTTTTGATTTTCACAGCCATGAAGAAGGCCTCCTCAACTTTATCAGTCAATTTACGTAAAACTACGCAATGTAATCTTCAATCATGCTATCATAAAACCACTCACGAAAAAAGGCAAATCTAACTAATTACTTCTCGCGACCACGATTAAATCAGCATTTTTGCCTGTAAAGTAAATTTCCTTGGCATTTAGATATTGCATTCATTTGGTCGCTATGGTAAATTAGTCAGGTGAGAAAAAAGTGGTTCCCTTTGGAAATCCGCTTAGAGGAGGGATGAACAATGGCTAAAGATTTTATTACTGGCAAACGGACGCATTTCGGTAACAACCGTTCCCACGCCTTAAACAGCAGCCGTCGTAGCTGGAAGGCTAACCTGCAAAAGGTTCGCATCTTAGTTGATGGCAAGCCTAAGCGTGTTTGGGTCTCAGCCCGGACGTTGAAATCAGGAAAAGTTACGCGGGTTTAATTTTTTAAACCGGCTGACGTCATCCATTTATGGGTGACGTTTTTTCTTACCCTTAATTCACAAAAAAATCGTTGTAACTGACTATTCATTAGTCAATTACAACGATTTTTTTGTTTATTGCTCGTGTTGATCACAGGTCTGCATTTAAATCATACCGTTCAGCACGATTATCTGGCTGGTCTGTGCTTTGAATCACGCACACCACCCCACTCGTAAAGGAAAAGTGCGCCGTCGTGCCCACAAACTCATTGCTAGCGTATGAAACTGGCCGTGCCACGTCAACGTGATCCAGCCGATACCGTTCGTCAGCTAACGTTAAGCCAGTGACCGGCCCAAGCGTGACAAACGCCAGGTAGCGTTTATCTGCCTCTTTAGCAAGCTGATGCTCACCGGGATGGTAAAAGCGAATCGTATTCTGCCGATCCACAAAGACCAACCGTTCCGCTAATGCGGCAAACTGTGGCTCCAGGGGTAAAAAAAGGTTGGCAAGAAAATGATCAAGGCGCCCACCGGTTGCCCCGTAAATGACAATTTCTGTCGCATCATAACGGGTCATTGCCGTTTTCACGCCCAGCTGGGTGTCCGTTTCATCTTTAACGGAACTCACCTGCTTTAATTCTGGAACCTGGGATTGAACCCGCTCAAATTCAGCTTGCGTGGCAGAATCAAAATCACCAACAGCCACCCCGGGCGTAATGCCAAGGTCAAGTAAGCGAACTGCCCCACGGTCAACCCCGATCCACGGCCCAGAAATCTGCCCGGTCATCAACGATTGCGGCCAGTCGCTTTTTGGACCACCAACCAGGATGTTGACCCGGGGCACACGCAACCGCTCATCCGTGATTGATTTCATGTGGCTTAACGCGTGGCGTTATGAATGGAAGCAATCGCATCAGCTGGGTTGTCAGCACCGTAAACAAAGGAACCAGCAACGGCCACCGTTGCACCGGCGTTGTAGCAATCAACAACGGTCTTGTCGTTGACCCCACCATCAATTTCGATGTCAAAGTCATACCCTTTGGCTTGCTTTAGGTCATTCAGTAATTGAATCTTTTCAACCATTTCGTGCAGGAACTTTTGGCCCCCAAAACCAGGGTTAACTGTCATAACCAACACTTGGTCAACAAATGGTAATAGCGGTTCAATTTGGCTTACTGGTGTGCCTGGGTTAATCACAACTTCTGCCTTAACGCCGGCATTTCGAATCATTTGGAGTGCCCGGTGAATGTGTTCTGTTGCTTCAACATGAACACCGATCAAATCAGCACCAGCCTTGGCAAATTGTTCAATGTAGCGTTCAGGCTTTTCAACCATCAAATGAACATCCAAGAAGAGGTTCGTAATTGGCCGAATGGCTGCTAACGTTGTCCATCCAAACGAAATGTTAGGAACGAACATTCCGTCCATAACGTCCACGTGCAACAAGTCAGCACCGCTCTTTTCAATCATCTTAATGTCACGTTCAAAGTTCACAAAATCTGCACTTAAAATTGATGGGGCTACCTTAATCATAAAATTCTCCTCCACAAGAGCTTATTTTTTGTTTTTATCATAACGCGGTTTTTGATCCACAATCAACTGGTGAAATTGTAAATAATCGTCGTAACGGCTCGCCATGATGGTCCCTGCGGCCACGGCGTCCTTTACCGCACACCCCGGTTCATTGATGTGTTGGCATCCCCGGAACCGGCAAGATGGCGCTAAGGTCGCCATTTCTGGAAAGTATGCGCCAAGATCACGGGCGTCCATCCCGAAGTCTTCATAAGAAGAAAATCCAGGCGTGTCCGCCACCAATCCACCACCAACTGCAAGAAGCCCAACCTTTCTGGTCGTATGCTTCCCACGGTTAAGGACTTGCGAAATTTCTCCGGTCGCTAAGTTAAGTTCCGGCGCCAAGTGGTTTAAAAGCGTCGATTTCCCGGCCCCGGTTTGACCCATAAACACCGTCAGTTGATCCTTAAATAACGCCAATAAATCAGCAAGCGCCTGTGATTCAAACGCATCCTTAACCAAAAAGACGTCATACCCCACCGCCCGGTAACCAGTCGCAACTGTTTCCAGATGTGCAAACTGCTCGTCACTCACTAGATCCGTTTTGGTGAAATAAATGATCGGTTTGATGTTTTGGCTCTCTAGCGCAACCAACTGGCGATCTAGTAAATTAGCGGAAAACGTTGGTTCAACTACCGCCGTAACCACAACGCCCTGATCCACGTTACTGACCGGTGGCCGAACAAGCGCATTACGACGATCATCAATACTCAAAATGTACCCGTCTTGATCACCCTCGACACTAAATTCAACGAAGTCGCCGACCATCGGGCTGATCTTTCGTTTCCGAAAGTTTCCCCGTGCTCTGGTTCGGTAGAGGTCGCCATTTGCCGTCTGAACATCATAAAAGCCTGCTAGTAATTGATGTATTTGCCCGTGCATAACTCACCTCCTAATTTCCGGATACGTTGTTATTGGTCATGATGGTCTTCCCGTCACGAACCACCGTGTAACGACCGCTCTTGCCGTGGGCCAATGTAAATGGCAGCGTCACGGTTGTATCCTTTGTAATCTGTAATTCTTGATAAACATCACTGATCTTTTTGTCGTGATCTTCAATGTAAATTTTAACATCGTTTTCGGCCGGACTGCTGCTCGAGGAACTGCTATCACTATCTGAGTTTGATGATGCATCAGGTGCCTTATACGGAATGGTGATCGTCGCTTGCGTGGTCGACAACGCTGGTCCATTACTGATAACCACGGCAAACGCCGCCCCAGCAAGGACCTTTGTTCCGCTAATTGGTGACTGACTGATGACCTTGTTTTCGTCAACGCTATCCGAATTTTGGGTACTAAACGAAACGCTGAGGTCGTGGTCGTCGGCCCAGTCCTGCACGTCATTCTTTGATTTACCAGCGAAGTCTGGCATTTTAACCGTCTTCACGGTGACCTGCTTCACCCCAGAACTCACCGTCAGTGTAATGGTTGAATCCTTTTTAACCGCTTTGCCTGGCAGGACATCTTGTTCCATCACAACGCCCTTTGCCACTGTCGATGACGCCGTCGTTTCCTTCTTAACGGTTAGTCCTTGCTTAATCAATTTACGACGGGCCGTACTGTAATCCTCACCGGTGTAATCATCCACGCTCACTTTTTTAACGCCTGAACTGACCACAAGATCAATCTTGGCATTGGCTTTCACCTGGCGATCAATTTTCGGTGTGGTCTTAATGACCTTCCCGCTGGCCATGGTGTCACTCGTTTGCTTTGTCGTTTTACCAATCGCGAGGTTACTATTTTTTAACGTTGTTTCAGCGCGGCTAGTCGACATTCCGGCCACGTTTGGGACCGTTGCCTGGTTAGGCTGGAACCACAACCAGGCTAAGAGAATGACAAGAAGCGCACAGATAATGCCAGCGATCCACCAACCAATTCGCTTTCGCTTTTTGGTTGGTGCTTTTTCGGTCACCGTTGGCACAGGACCGGTTTCTTGTGTTGTGCTTCGTTCCATCTGTTGTGCGGCCGCCTTGATGTCCTTAATGGGAATCACCTTGGTTGCCCCATCCGTCACGATTGGCTCAAACCGCCGTTCACCACTTCGTTCAGGTGATAGTGCTGTCGAAAGGTCGGCCGCCATTGCTTCAACGGAAGCATACCGCGCTGCCGGATCCTTAGCTGTCGCCTGTAACACCACGTTTTCTAGCGCCTGGGGAATCCGGTCATCAAAGTCACGAACGGACGGCATTTCGCTTTGAGAATGTTTCAATGCAACGGACACCGCCGTTTCACCCTCAAACGGAACACTCCCCGTCAAGAGCTCGTACAGGATGATTCCCAACGCATACAGGTCACTTTTCTTTGTCGCCATGCCACCACGCGCTTGTTCCGGTGACAGATAATGCACAGAGCCCAGTACCGTGTTGGTCTGGGTCATGGATGACTCATTACTAATGACCGCAATTCCAAAGTCAGAGATTTTCACAAGGCCCTGATCGTTAACCAAAACGTTTTGCGGTTTCAGATCACGATGAATAATGTCGTGACTATGTGCAACGGCCACCGCGTCTAAAATTTGTTCCATTAAATCAACAACCGTGGGATACGGAATGGGAAAGTGGGCCCGAATGTAAGTCTTTAGATCCATTCCTGGCACGTATTCCATAACAAGGTATTGCATACCATTTTCTTCACCCACGTCGTACACGCTCACAATGTGGGGCGAAACAAGTTCACTGGCCGCCATCGCTTCACGCTGGAAGCGCCGAACCGTTGCCGGATCATCGCGAAGGTCTAACCGTAATAGTTTCACGGACACGTCCCGATCCAAAATCAGGTCGTGTGCGAGGTACACATCTGCCATTCCACCTTCACCAAGTGGTTTGATGATTCGGTAGCGACCCGCAACCGTGTAATTAGGTCTCATGATGTTGACACCTCACGATCTGCTGCCATCAGCAGCACGGTGATATTATCCCGACCACCGGCTTCATTGGCCAGGTTGACCAATGTTTGACACTTTTCTTGTAACGTTGGTGTCGTAGCTGTCAACACTTCATGGATCTTGTCATCGGGAACCATGTTGGTCAACCCATCAGAACACAACATCACAAGATCACCAGGTAACGCATGATACAAGTTAATGTCGATGTCAGCTTCGTCATTAATCCCCAACGTTCTTGTAATGATATTTTTATCGGGATGCCGTTGTGCATCCTCAATGCTCAATTGCCCCATTTTAACCAACTCATTCACCAAAGAATGATCCTCAGTGAGCTGATCCAGCTTGCCATTTCGCAGCAAATATCCGCGGGAATCACCAATGTTTGCCAACAAGAATTGTTCATCAAAGATAATGGCGGCCACAATGGTGGTCCCCATCCCGTTCAAATCACGGTATTGCTGCGCTTTTGCAACAATCGTGTCATTTTCCTGTTGTGCCTCACTGGACAGCCACTTGGCCGCAGTGCCTGGATCCGTAAAACGGGTCTCTTCAAACCGGCTCCCCATGTGAGAAACGGCCATTGACGAGGCCACGTCCCCACCCTGGTGACCACCGATCCCGTCTGCAACCATTGCAAAATCAAGGCCCGCAAGGTTTTTAAACGTCCCAACAAAATCCTGGTTGTTATCACGGCGTCGACCGACATCCGTTAAGTAAGCTACTTGCATATCTTAATCACCCTAATTGTGCGCCTCACGCCGTCTAAACGCACTCACAAAAAAGCCGTCCGAACCAAAATCATCGGGATAGATCGTCAACCACGGGGTCGTCCGATCGGCCTTTAAGTTCCGGGTGGTTTGGACCATTACTGGTTCAAATTCCGGATGTGCTGCGATAAACGCCGCTGCCACATCATCATTTTCCTGCTTCAAAATTGTGCAGGTGCTGTAAGCTATTATACCGGTTTTCTTTACGAGTGGTGCAACTGCATCAAGAATCCCCAGCTGAATTTTCTGAAGTGCGGCACTATCCGTTAACGTTTTTGCGTAACGAATTTCTGGCTTCCGGCGAAGAAGCCCCAGCCCTGAACAGGGGGCGTCCACCAGAATCTTATCAAACGTTTCTGGTGCAAACTGATCACCCGCCTGGTTGGCATCCAGTTGAACCGCACTGACCCGGTCGCCGATGTGCATCCGGCGCGCATTTGCTTTGATCAACGCAACCTTATGCGCGTAAAGATCAAGTGCCGTCACGTGACCCGTACCGGTTAATGCTTCGGCAATTTGGGTAGTCTTTCCGCCAGGTGCTGCACAGGCGTCTAATACCTGATCGTCTGGCATTAAGGCTAACGCTTCCACAGGGAGCATCGCACTTTCATCCTGAATGGTGATGGCCCCGTCACGAAATGCTTGCGATGAAGCCGGATGACCACCTGTAATGCGCAGTCCAGCCGCACTGACTGGACTATCTACATAGGTCAAACCTGCTGTTGTCAACGCTTCAAGAACGGCGTCACGCTGACCAAACGCCGCGTTCACCCGGACTGATTGCACAGCTGGTTCGTTAATACTTGCTAAAATTTGGTGCGCTTTTTCGTCGCCAAGTTCTTTCCGTAACCGTTGCACCCATGGCATTGGAACACTATACGTGATGCTGGTCCGTGTCAACGGATCCTTAATCGCGGCTGGATCGGCAATTCCATCACGCGCAATCGCATGCAGAACACCCGTCACAAACCGGCGAATGCCTTCGTGACCGCGGAGCTTTGCGATGTTGATCGTTTCGTTAAAGATGGCCCGCTTTGGCACCTTGTCCAAATACTGCATTTGAAATAACGCAGTCCGCAGCAACACCAAGACCCACGGTTTCACCCGGTCGGCCCGTTTCAAAAACGGTTTTAACCAGTAATCCAGTAACAATTGGTGTTGCAAAACGCCGTACACGATGGTTGTGGCTAACCCAGCGTCCCGGTCCGTTAGTTTGGCATCATTGATTGCCGAATTCAGGGCCAAGTTTGAGTAACCACCGTTGGCAACGCTTGTCAGCACATCCACGGCTAATAACCGGGGGTTCGTCACCGGCGTCGCTTGTTCTTTACTAGGCATTCATTGATCCTCCATCAGGTAATGTGACAACCGCATTGCCAACTGCCAGTTGGTCTGCCGCCCCGTTTAAAAAGTCAGTAATGGCCATTTGGGAATGACCTGCTGGTTGAAGTCGGTTGATTCGGATCACCGTGCCGGCACCGGCCGCTAAGTCCAGCTCGCGTTTGGTCCGGTTCACAACCGTCCCGGGGGCTTGATTGGTCTGCTGATCCGTCAAAACGGTTACGTCCCAGATTTTCGTCCGAACGCCGTTTAGAATCATGTACGCCGTTGGAAACGGCCGCAATCCCCGCACTTGCCAATCGATTTCTGCGGCTGTATGTCGAAAATCAATCGCTTCCTGGGCCCGGCTAATGTTTGGTGAAAAGCTAACATATGCCTCATCCTGAACCGTTCCCGTAACTGGTCCCGCAATTAGGTCAGGCAGTGTCTTCAGCAGGAGGTCCCGCCCCACGAGGCTTAGTTTGTCAAACATCGTCCCCACGTCATCATGGTCACCAATTGCCACCCGTTCTTGAGCGATGACGTTACCAGCATCCATCTGCCGAATCATGTACATAATCGACACACCGGTTTCTGCATCACCATTCATAATTGCATAATGAACCGGTGCACCACCACGGTACAGTGGTAATAACGATGCGTGCACATTGACTGCGCCCAACCGTGCAGCCTTCAATAGCTTAGTTGGCAAAAATTGGCCAAAGGCAGCCGTGACAATGAAGTCTGGTGCTAAATCGATCACCCGCTGCATTTCTGGTGACTTGCTGACCCGTTCCGGTTGAAGGACTTCAATGTTGTGGGCTAACGCCACCTGTTTAACGGGTGATGGCGTCAGGACGTGCTTTCTCCCCACTGGTCGATCAGGCTGGGTCATCACCGCAACCACGTCGTAGTCCTTAATGAGTGCTTCTAAAATTGGCGTTGAAAACGCCGGGGTTCCCATAAAAACAATTTTTGTCATCGTTAACTTTCCTCATCTTTAAATAAAACTTTGGGGTTCCATATCAATCGTAATTTGTAACCCGTGCCGTTGTTCACGCTGTGCGTCATCCAGGATCTGTGCCAGGACCTGTTGAAGTCCTGGTTCCCGTTTATACTTCAGCACAATTTGATAGTAATACCGGTTATTCACCCGGGCAATGGAACGGGGCGTTGGGCCTAAGATAATTGTCTCTGACGCTAACTGCTTGGCCAACTGTTCATGAAGCGCAAACATCTTCTTGGCAGCAACATTTTCATCCTGATCACTGGCAGTAATGAGCACGGTATAAAAATACGGCGGGTAATTGCCCATGTGCCGAATTCCCATCTCAACCCGGAAAAACCGTTCGTAGTCTTGTGACTTCGCCAACTGAATGGCGTAGTGGTCCGGATTAAACGTTTGAATCAAGACCTCACCTGGTTTATCTGCCCGGCCGGCCCGACCACTAACCTGTGTGAGCAATTGAAAGGTGCGTTCACTCGCACGAAAATCTGGGAGGCCTAATGCAGTATCCGCATTTAGAACGCCCACCAGGGTCACATCAGGATAATCCAGACCCTTGGCAATCATTTGCGTGCCCAGTAAAATATCCGCTTCATGGTTGCCGAACGCTGTTAGCAGCTTTTCATGCATGCCCTTTCGGCGGGTCGTATCCACATCCATCCGGATGATCCGGGCGTCTGGCAACAGCGTGGTTAGCTCTGCGGCCACCTTTTCTGTCCCGGAGCCGTAGTAGCTGATCCGGTGACTATGACAGTTTGGACAAATCCGTGGAATCGCTTCTTCGTGGCCACAATAGTGACATTTCATCGTGTGGGTATCCATATGAAGGACCAGCGAAATGTCACAGTTTGGACACTTCAACACAAAACCACAGTCACGACACATGACAAAGGAAGAAAAACCGCGGCGATTTAACATCAGGACGCTCTGCTCCCCCCGCTCTAACCGCTGTTTCAATGCGGCTAACATCTGCGTGGAAAAGTTACTTTCCGTGTGGGCTTTGAGCTGATCACGCATATCAATAATTTGCGTTGATGGTAAGGGCTGGTGGTTGATCCGTTCCGGTAGAACAAGCTGCTCGTAGACACCCCGTTCGGCGCGGGCGCGACTTTCTAGCGAGGGCGTCGCGGATCCTAACACTAACGGCGCGCTATGAAACTGCGCCCGCCATGCCAAAACATCCCGTGCGTGGTACCTGGGATTGTCATCCTGCTTATAGCTTGTTTCATGCTCTTCATCCATGATGATCAGCCCGAGATTAGTCAGCGGAGCAAAGGCCGCCGACCGCGCGCCGACCACCACTGTGGCTTCGTGCCGCTCGATTCGGCGCCATTCATCGTACTTTTCACCCTTACTCAATCCACTGTGTAAGACTGCCACCTGTTGACCAAACCGACCGCGAACCCGGTTGACCATCTGCGGCGTTAGGGCAATTTCTGGGACCAGCATCAGCGCCGTTTTCCCCTGTTTCAGGGCCGCTGCGATGCTTTGCAAATACACTTCTGTTTTCCCGGAGCCAGTCACACCCTCCAGTAAAAATGTCGTTGGTTTGGCGGCCGTTACCGCAGTGGTTATGGCCGTCACGGCTGTTTGTTGCGCTGGCTGCAATGTTAACGGACTGGTTGGTGGCACCGTTTTTGCCGCGTATGGTGCCCGGTAAACTTCCCGTTCTGTAAACATTGCCCAGCCCTTCTTCACGGCAGCCGTAAAGTCCGCCCGGCTTAACCGTTCATCCTGAAGTAATTCGTGCAGTGCCTGTGGCGTTTGACAATCCCGTAGCCGTTCTAAAACCCGCTGTTGCTTCAGGGCGTTCGCGCGCGTTTGGGCTAATTGTTCATTGATCTGGGCTGGCGTTAACGTACTGACCACCCACGTGGCCGTTTTAACCTTGGCCTTATTTTCGACCTGGTAATCGGCGTGAAGGACCCCCTGCCGTTGCAATTGGGCCAGTTGATCGATCACTTCCGGGGTCAATGACGCTTCTGTAAAGTCCAGGCGGCCTTGATCATCGAATAAACCGACAAGCGTCGGTTCACTGATCTCGCCATCCACCACCAGTAGTTTATGATTCTTGGTCTTCAAGGCGGCTGGTAGCATGGTTTGGAGCGTCGAAATTCGAAACGCAAACGTTTTTTGCGCAAGCCAATCGCTTAACTGCATCAATTCGGCGTTTAAGACAGGTGCGAGATCCAAGAGTTTTGCCAATGGTTTTAGTGGCCCACCAAATGAATCATCCTGGTCAACGGTGGACTGAACCCCAACGACCATGCCGCCGACTTCACGACCACCCTTTCCGAACGGCACTGACACCCGCATGCCTGGTTCAACCGCATCAACCAGTGTTTCTGGGACCAAATACGTGTACGGGCGGTTTGTTTGCATCGTGGGGACATCCACAATAACTTCTGCAATGGTTGCCATTCGTTAAGCTCCTTTCATACCACAGTACTTGTGGCGGTTACGATTAAAAACGTTTCTTCATTATAATAGACTATCTTATTAATTGTACCAGACCTGGCAAGGCCTGTCGGCTTAGAAGCCGTTTCTAATGTTCAATTTACCTAACAAACGTTTTTTTGACGAATTTAAGGCGTTAAGGTTGAGAACTTGGCCCATAAAAATTACGATAATAGATGAATGCTTTCAGAATCATCACTTTTTTGGGGAGGTAAGTCATTATGCGTACGTTTTCCGTCCGCGTCTTAGATGACGCGTTTGAACTTTCGTATGAACCAAATTCGACGACCAATTCAACCAAGACGATCACGATTGTTTGTGATCCAGATGTGCCAATTGGTGAAAATTTGGAGAAGATTCGTGAAAAGCTGGCCGGGATTGATTTTGACGCGGCCATCATTGAAAATCCACTCACCTATGATTTTTCCGACACCATTATTGCGGTCAACCACCAACGAATCGATCTTGGTCTGGCCCTATCAAACATGCTTAACATTCCGGTTGTTAGCCATGAAACGGCCGACCGTGACGGTCTTTTAGAAGCCATTGAGCACAAACGGCAGTATAATCAGTGGCACCTTGATTATTACGGCGAATACGCGTCAAAACGAAACTACGGGCAAGAAGCCATGCTAACGATTGGTAACGGTTTTTACGGCCTTCGGGGCGCCTACCTAGCCGCTAACGCCGACGCGGATAACTACCCGGGAACCTACGTTGCTGGGTTGTACAATCAGTTAACAACGACCATTAACGGCCATGACGTCGTTAATGAAGATCTTGTTAACCTGCCAAACGCGCAATACCTGTCGTTTAGCATTGATCATCAAGATCCGTTTACCATCAAAAAAGAAAACATTGCGGACATTTACCGCTCACTTGATTTACATACAGGTGTCCTAACCACCACCATGCTCGTGTCACTTCCCACCGGTCATTCACTGAAACTTTGTGAACAGCGGGTCGCTGACATGAACGAGTGGCACCGGTTTGCCATCCACTACGAGGTCACACCGCTTAACTTTGAGGGCGACGTGACCATCTTCTCCCGCATTGATGGGAGCGTGACGAATGCCAACGTTGAACGGTACCAAGCCTTTGCAAACCGTCACTTTGACGTCACTGAAACAACCATTAATGGGCGAACGGCCATTCTTGGTGGTGAAACAAAGACCTCGAACATCGCGTTTGCCATTGGTTCACAACTGACCAGTCAAGAGTTAACGCCGGCCACCCACATGACCGAAAGTGTCGATAACGATGTGGTGGAACAAAGCTTTTCGTTTAAGGCTCAAAGTGAAACGACCTACGTTGTCGAAAAGCTCATCGCCATCAACACCACCTTAGAGACCGCCACCGATTTGAATGATGCGGTCACAAAGGAACTTGCCACCGTTTCGTTCAGTGACATCGTTACCAGTAATGCTGCCTTCTGGGAGAAAACGTGGGCTGATAGCGACATTCAGATCGACGGCGACCTGACCGCCCAAAAACTGACACGGGTCAACATTTACCACCTCTTTGTCTCTGCGTCACCAATCAGTAACCCCCACCTTGACGCCTCCGTTGGCGCCCGCGGTCTCCACGGTGAAGCTTACCGGGGCCACGTCTTCTGGGACGAACTGTACATTCTGCCGTTTTACACGTTGCACACGCCGGACCTCACCAAGCAATTACTCCTCTACCGCTATCACAGACTTGCGGCGGCGAAAGAAAGTGCTACGGCCGAGGGCTACGCTGGTGCCATGTACCCCTGGCAGTCTGCCCAAACTGGTGATGAACAATCACAGCTGGTTCACTTCAATCCAGATAGCGGCAAGTTCGATCCCGATAACAGCCGTTTGCAACGCCACGTTTCTCTGGCCATTGCTTATAACGTTTGGCTTTACGTCCACACCACGGATGACCAGGCATTTATGGAGCAATACGGCTTAGAACTGCTACTGGAAATCGCGCACTTCTGGTCTAGTAAAGCCGTTAAAAATCCGGCAACCAATCGCTACGACATTCGGAACGTGATGGGCCCCGATGAATTTCATGAGGATTACCCTAACGCTGATGAGCCCGGCCTAACAAACAACGCTTACACCAACATCATGGTCAGCTGGCTGTTTACCACCCTGGCGAACATCAAAAAAACGGTCAAACCAGCAATCTGGACGGCTATTTTAGCCAAGACTGGCCTTAGTGACGCCGATATCGACCGGTTCAATGACGTTGCTCATCATTTAAGCCTCGACATTAACCGCGATGGCATCATTGGTCAATTTGAGGGGTACTTCAAACTACCGACCCTTGATTTTGACAAGTACCAAAAGAAATACGGCAACATTTCCCGAATCGACCGGTTATTAAAGGCCGAGGGTAAATCACCAGATTCCTACCAGGTCGCTAAGCAAGCTGATGCCCTGATGGCGTTTTATAACCTCAGCTTCGGGACCATCACCAACGTCCTAACGACCCTTGGCTATAAATTGCCAAAGCACTACCTCACCCGAAACATCGAGTATTACCTTGCCCGGACAACGCACGGCTCTACCTTGTCACGAATTGTGTACTCTCAACTGAGTTTGATCGACAACAACATGGATCAGTCGTTTGCGTTTTTCAACACGGCGCTTCGTTCAGATTATTACGACATTCAGGGTGGAACCACTGCTGAAGGGATCCACTTAGGTGTTATGGGGGCCGTGTTAATGCTCGAATGCCGGAACTACGGCGGGGTCAGTGAATTTGAAAACCAGCTCAGTGTTAACCCTCACCTTCCGGAATCATGGCACCGGCTGGCCTTCCACGAACTGTTCAAGGGTGTCCGCTACGGCTTTACTTTCACCCATGATCAAATCACGATCACCGTTGATAAACCAGCAACGCTAACGGTTAATGGCACTGAGCATGCTGTGGTTCCAGACACGCCACTAGTGCTTTCAAACAAGTAATCAGTCACTTATTCAATTATTTTAGGAGGCAATTTTTATGACCGCATTTGCAGATTTAAAGGGGTTCATTTTTGATTTAGATGGTGTCATCACCGGGACTGCCAAGTACCACGGCCAAGCCTGGCACCAGTTGGCCGATGAACTGGGCGTTACGTGGACCACGGAACTAGCGAATGGCCTTAAAGGCGTCTCACGGATGGACTCCTTGGAAATGATTTTAGCCGCTGGTGGCAAGGAAAATGACTACACGCCAGAAGAAAAGGTTGCCTACGCCACCAAGAAAAACGATAACTACCTTGAATTGATCAAAAACATGACCCCCGCCGATGTCTTCCCTGGCATCAAAGAATTCTTGGATGATTTGTTAGCGCATGGTTACCAAATTTCGCTGGCCTCTGCCTCTAAGAACGCGCCCGTTATCTTGGACCACATCGGTCTTGCCGATTACTTCAAAAAGATCGTTGATCCCGCAACCCTGACGAAGGGGAAACCGGATCCCGAGATCTACACCCGGGGGGCTGAAATCTTAGCTCTGGATCCGCGCGTCTGTGCTGGTGTTGAAGATGCCGCAGCCGGTGTTGCCAGCATCAATGGTGCCCATGAAACATCCATCGGGATCGGTGACCGCGATGAACTCAGCGAAGCTGACGTCCTTTTCGCCGACACAAGTACCCTTACACTAGCAAACATCGAAGCACAAATGGATGCCAACGCTTAGGCTTTAATGACACCAAACAAAAAAGACCAATCACAATGATTGGTCTTTTTTGTTTGGTGTCATTATGGTTTAGCTAAGAACGTGGCCGTTGTGTAACCCACCACATGGCCGTCAATGGCACGGCGGAACTCGTTTAACCAGTACCCTTCCGTCAGCGGTAACGTGGTGTCCAGTGCGTAACCAGTCACGAGGTATTCATGCGGACCGTTTGGTGGCATCGGCCCAACGTAGCGCTGGGTCGTTAGCGGATCAGTGGCGTGCACCAGTCGACCAGCAGTACTGTTGCGCCCTTGAATAAACTGACCATCCGCATGTCGACTGGCATCTGCCGGCACACTCAACTGATCAGCCGGTAAGTTTGCGCCCAGCCAGTGGATGTACGCAAAGCCAGATACCGGCACCGCGTCAAAATCAATTAATGTCCATGCCAGTGTTTTGGCGTCTTCCGGCACATCACTAAACGTCATCGGAATTGAAACAGCTGGCCAGCCAGCGTAACGATCCGCCGGTTGTGCCTGGTTCCCGTGGTGCTCGTCAATAAAACCGTTTTCAGTGGGAATTGTTAATTTCATGCAACTACTCTCCCTCAGCCATTTTCAGTGAAGCCCCCGTAGTGGCCTGGTTAGCAACTTCGGGCGCCGCAATCAGGTGGTAATGCCGCAAGCCATTAACAATGCCATCCGTCGTGTTCGTTGTGGTGATGTAATCGGCCACGGCCTTATCCCGTGGGTGCCCGTTGCCCATCACAATTGCGGTATCAACACCAGCAAACATCTCCAGGTCATTCAGTTGGTCACCAAATGCATAGGTGGGTACGCCCACTAGCCCGGCTTCCTTTAGCAAGCGTTCCAAACCACTTCGTTTGGTAATGCCGCTATTCATGGTGTCTAAACATACCCGGTTATTACGAACCAACGCTAACTGACCAGCAAACTGGGCATTGTAAAGATCTTCCTTATCGTGGTTAAACACATTCATAAAGTTGATTGCCCGGGTCTTGTAGTAATCTGGATCAACCGTGACAGCCAACCGCAATGCCTGATAGTTGCGCACAACGTCTGGTGTCGAGCCCGTAACGGCGAACCCTTCATTGTTATAGTACGCCACCACGTCGCCTTGTTTTTGTGCAAAGGCTGTGAATTCAGCAATCAGTGCTGGGTCGATGGTCTCCTGAAACAGCTTTTGACCCTGGTATTGGACATAAGACCCGTTGGCGCTCACGACAGAATCAATGCCCGTTTGGTCCAGGACATCCTGAATTTCAAAAATATTCCGTCCCGTGGCAATGACTGGTAAAATGTCATTTTCCTGCATTTCCTTAATGGCTGCGATGCTTTCAGGTAGCACCCGCTTATCGTCATCAAATAACGTACCATCAAGATCAAAGAATACAACTGCTTTTGTTTCCATATCCTCAGCTCCTTCACGATTGACTACTAATTAAGCATAGCGCATTCTCATGAAAAAGCCACCGAGACGCTTTGCCACCCGTTATTATTTAACGGCTAATTCATAACTGGCGGCAATTAACGTCAAGAGTCGCTCCGTTGCCATTGACCCATCCAGCAACACGGTCACCCAGTGCTGTTTGTTCATGTGGTAACCTGGAAACACCGTCTGGTGGTCCACTAGGGTCGTTAGTTGGTCACTTGGGACACGGACATCAATCAGTTCAACAGGTGTCGAATCGGTCCCGATAACCTTATTTTTGGGGACCGTTAGCAGCGCCGCAAACCACTTTTGATTGCTGGCCTTGCGGAAAATCGCGTTATTTGGCGTTCTTGCCCATAAGAATTCAGGGTGACTATCAAACTGATCAGCACACGCCGCAATGACTGCCTGTGCTTGTGGGCTGGTAAAGACCTGCGGGTGACTGCACTGCTCAGCAATGGTGGTTAATAAGCTGGTATACGCTTTCCGAACCTTCGCAACGTAACGCCCCTGTGATTCGCTCACATGCAGCACATAGGGTGTCGCCGTTTCTGGATCGGTCAACCAACACACCCGTTAACTGGCCAGCGGCGGTCACCGTTAACGTAACGATCAATGTCAGCGGCGCTAACGGTTGCGTCAACAAGAGCTCACCTTTCGTCTTTTCATGAAAACCAAACGTTTGTAGTGCACTCACATCCAGTTGCCGATTTTTAAAAATTTCATCAATGAACCGATCACTCATCTCGCGTCTTCTCCCATTCTCCTAGTTCCATTGGGCCCTACCAAAACGGCACAATGACAGCTAAATTAAAGCGACTAACTCTCCAAAAATAGCTTCGGAAAATTAGTCGCTTCAATTATGCCTCTTTCAATTATTACTCAGCTTCTGGTGCTTTAGGCGCTTCTGGTAGTGGTGTCATTGTCCCTAAGTCTTCTTCGTGATCAGGATCGATCGTGACTTCACCAGCCTCAATTTCTTCTAACGCACGGCCAACAGACTTGTCTGACTGGTAACGTGGCAATAATTCTTGAGCACCGGCGTCCAGTTCATGGGCCCGCTTAGAGGCCAACATGATCAAGGAGTACCGTGAATCCACTTTTTTTAATAAGTTATCAACTGATGGGTATAAAATCATGATGTGTAAGATCCCTTCTCATTTCACTATTGCGGTATTAATCTTCTACCTTTGATTCTAACATTTGAGCATACTCTGGGTAAACCCGTGGCACACGTAAACGTTCTGCACGGATAATTTCACGAATCCGGCCGACTGCTAAATCAATTTCATCATTGACCACCGCATAGTCGTAATTACGCATCATTTTAATTTCATTAACAGCTTGGTGCACCCGTTCATCAATGATGTTCATGGGTTCTGTGCCCCGGCCAATCAGTCGTTGCTTTAATGCCATTAAATCTGGTGGCGTTAAGAAGATGAAGACCCCGTCTGGCATCTTCTCACGAACCTGCATCGCACCGTTGACTTCAATCTCTAAAAAGACGTCTTTACCGGATGCTAACGTGTCCTTAACGTAGCCAAGTGGTGTGCCGTAGTAATTGTCCACGTACTTCGCGTATTCAAGCATCCCACCATTGGCAATATGATCCTCGAATTCGGCCTTGCTGACAAAGAAGTAATCCTTCCCGTCTTCTTCCCCATCACGCGGTTGTCGCGTGGTCATGGAGATGGAGTACTGAAAGTCAGTGCCCCCCTGTTCAAACATTGCTTTACGAACCGTCCCTTTACCCACGCCAGATGGCCCAGATAAGACGATCAACATTCCCTGTTTCGACATCAACAACTTCGTTCCTTTCAAAAGCGCTCATCAAAAGAATTTAATAACCATTCTGAACTTTTTTAGCCTTAATTTCAAGCGCTTTTCCGTGCCCAATACCGTTTTTTCTCACTCAACAGGTTTTCATTCATTGCCGGCCTGGCAACTTATCAATTCACCATCAGTAGCTCAGCATCAATCGACTTATGTTTGAACCAAAAATTTATTGTTAATTGCGGCTTGCTTTTTCGAACGGTTGTTCGTATAATAAATCTATTCAAACACGTGTTCGCATTAAACGAACATTCTTGCGGAGGTCAGTTATCATGGATCAATTATTACCCAACACTTACATTAGTTACGCCAAGCACCGGTTGGTTCGCCCAGCTAAGGTTGCAAAGCGGCACACTCAACCAACAATGAAGCAACGCCTCCGCAGTTTCTTTACAGCTGAACGCGGTGATACCTTAACCCACCCACAACTGTCAGCTGATGCCATCATCGAGACGTTAGATGACGCACTTGCCCATCATGCAGTCGTCTCCATCATGCTCAACCAAGCAGACGTCTTCGCCCGGCACCTCACAGCGGTCACGGGCACGTTACGTCAAGACCACGGGGTCCTCACGTTAACTAACCATGCGAGCCAAGTCGTCTACATCATTTTACCCGAACAAATTCGTGATGTTTGCTATGGCAAGATGGTGGCTTAATCACACCGCCAACGATAATAAAACCAAAATAAAGCCCACAACCGCTTCAACATGCGGTTGTGGGCTTTTTATCGTGGGCATTTAATCCTCAAGTGCTGCCTTTTCGGCATCAGCGAGTTTTAAGAGCTCTGAGGCATGTTCAGTTGCCAATTTAGTGACCGTTGTGCCCGCCAACATCCGGGCAAGTTCATTGACCCGGTTAGCTGTTGTGAGCCGTTCAACCGTCGTTTTGGTCCGTGTCCCAACGATCTGCTTTTGAATGTAGAACTGATGGTCCGCAATGGCGGCCACTTGTGGTAAGTGGGTGATGCAAAGCACCTGCGAATGACGGCCAATAACCATGATTTTTTCTGCAATCGCCTGAGCAACACGCCCGGACACGCCGGTATCCACTTCATCAAAGATGATGCTGGTCACACCCTGCGTTTCAGAAAAAATCGTTTTTAATGCCAACATCATTCGTGAGAGTTCCCCACCAGAAGCCGTCTTGGCCAATGGCTTGGGGTCTTCCCCAGGGTTGGTCTGAATGTAAAATTCAATTTGATCGATCCCCGTGCTGTAAAACGTCGTGTCTGGGTGCGCTAAAAAGCGAACACTAAAGACAGCTTTCGCCATGTACAACGCTGCCAGTTGCTCATGAATCGCCGTTTCTAATTGCCCGGCTAACTCATGACGTTTCTCACTTAGCCGGGCACCAGAATCCTGCAAGGCAGCTTTCGCAGCGGCCAATTGTTCCGTTAGTGTGTCATCATCCGCCTGGGCGCCCTGCATATTGTCACGTTCATGCTTAATCTTATCGAAGTAGGCCAAAATCGCAGTGATCGAATCCCCATACTTTCGTTTAAGTTGATGGATCACTTCTAGCCGGGCTTCAATTTCATCCAAGCGCCCCTCATCGAATTCCTGTGCGTCTAACTGGGTCGAAAGGCCGTTAGCCACATCCTGAAGGCCATAATACGCATTTGCTAACGTTTCCGATAACGTGGCGTAAGCTGGATCGAACGGTTCGATGTCTTGCATTGCCGTCATTGCACTTCCGATGCGGTCCAAAGCAGATTGATCTTCGCCCCCATCAATGGCTTCGTGACTAATTTCTAGTGCTGTCACGATCTTTTGATAGTTCGCAAGGTGATCCCGCTCACTAATTAGCGCATCCTCTTCATCCGGTTGTAGCTGTGCGTCATCAATTTCTTGAACCTGGAACGTTAGCATATCAAACCGTTGTGCCCATTCCTGCGCGTGTTCCCGTTTGTTCGTCACAAGCGCAGATAGGCGCCGATACTCGGCATACTGCGTTTGGTACGTTGCCTTTAAGTCAGCCAGCGCCTGTGGTTGAAATTCATCAAGGAGGGCAAGATGTTTGTCCGGCTGCATCAGTTCCTGATGTTCATTTTGCCCGTGAATGTCGACCATCGTCTCACCCACCTGTTTCAACGTGGTGGTGTTGACCAACGACCCGTTAACGCGGCTTGTGTTATGCCCGTTGCGGTTCAATTCGCGGTCAATGACGATTTGGTGATCCTCGTAATCAATGCCCAGGGTGGTTAACAGCGCAAACGTCGGTGACGTGTCAGGAAGGACAAACAGTCCCTGAATGACCGCCTTAGTCGCGCCCTTCCGGATAAAATCACTGGAAGCCCGCCCGCCGGCCAAAAGACCCACGGCATCAATAATGATTGATTTCCCGGCCCCAGTTTCTCCCGTCAAAACGCTCATTCCGTCGTCAAAGGCAATGTTCAGTTGTTCAATAATTGCAAAGTTTTTAATCGATAATTCCTGTAACATTGCGCCCTCCGTTTATCGCTGTGTTCCCAGGGTGATGAACCGGTCCTGTGTCTTTTGCGCACTGGCAGCATCCGTGGCGATGACCAAAACGGTGCTATCGTCACTCAAGACGCCAAACACTTCGGGATACTTTAATTGTTTGATCAAACTACCAATAACGGGTCCGTTACCAGGCAAGACGTTGAGCAAACAAAAGTGGTCATTCACGCTAATGTTGATGACGTTTCCGTTTAAGTTGCGGCGCAGCTTGGCTTCACCATCAACCGGCCGGTCAGCAGCAAACGTGTAGTAGGTGTGGCCCTCGTCATCCGGCATTTTAATTAATTGTAGCTCTGTGATGTCCCGCGACACGGTCGCTTGCGTGACATCCAGGCCCTCATCACCAAGTAAACCCACAAGTTCCGTTTGGGTGCGCACAACGTTGTTGGCGACCACCCGGCGAATCACTGCTTGTCGTTCCTGTTTTTTAATCATCCGCTTCATTCACCTTTTGATTTAACTGTGTGTTGGCCGCTGCCAAGGTCTCTTTTACCGAAACGTTTGCCGCAACCGTCCCGGTCGTTTCTGCATTCACCAGGTGAATCAAAAATTCGATGTTCCCGCCGCCACCTTTAATGGGTGAAAAATCAAGACCGGCCACATCGTACCCTGTTTCTGTTGCAAACGCGACAATATCGTTCAAGACGGCTTCGTGAACCGCTGGATCCTTCACGATCCCGTGCTTGCCGACCTTGTTTTTTCCGGCTTCAAACTGCGGTTTGATCAAGGCCACCACGTGCCCTTCAGGCTGTAAAATCGTTTTAAGGTTCGGTAGGATCAGGTGCAGTGAAATAAACGACACGTCGATACTACTAAACGTTGGCAATCCGTGGGTAAAGTCTGTTGGCTTAGCGTAACGAAAGTTCGTGTGTTCCATCACGACCACCCGGGGATCTTCACGGAGCTTCCACACCAGTTGGTTACTCCCAACATCCAGGGCGTATGATAACTTGGCCCCGTTTTGAAGCATCACGTCCGTAAATCCACCAGTTGATGACCCAATGTCCAACACGACCTGGTCGGCAACGCTAATGTCAAACACAGTCAGTGCCTTTTCCAGCTTAAAGCCCCCACGGCTCACATACGGCATGGGTGCACCTTTGATGTGCAGCTCCGTATCCGTTGGGATCTTTTCTCCTGGTTTATCTAATCGTTCTTCATTTTTACCCAACACTTCACCAGCCATAACGGCCCGTTTAGCCTGTTCACGCGATGTGAAGAGCCCCTGTTCAACTAGGAGAATGTCCACCCGTTGCTTTTCCATTACTGATTTTTCCTCTCTTAATTAACCTCAAAATAACTCAATAAGGCGGCCAAAACGGCCCCGTCTAAGCCCAATGCTGTTAGCTCACGGCAACTTGCCTCAGCCTGAGCCAGACCTTCTTGTAACGCTGCTTGTGCCGCAGCCATCCCAAGCAGTTGTGGGTAGGTATTCTTCCCCTCTGCCTCGTCTTTATGCGGTGTCTTCCCCAATTCAGTCGCCGTTTTGGTCTCATCCAAAATGTCGTCATAAATCTGAAAGGCTAGCCCAAACGCATTACCAAACGCCACCAAGCGCTGCCGCTGGGCTGCTGTTACATGGGCCATGATGGCCCCAGCCTCCACGGCATCAATCAGTAACGCGCCGGTCTTGCGGCGGTGCAAGGCTTGTAACCGCGCCAAGTCGATCCGATGGCCCGTTGTGGTGACGTCTTCGGCCTGACCAGCCACCATCCCAAACGGACCGGCAGCAGTCGCTAATGCCTGAACTAACGCCAACCGTTCGTCAGCAGGGAGTTCAACGTGGGCCAGCCAATCAAATGCCAACGTTTGCAACCCGTCACCGGCCAAAATGGCAACATCCTCACCATATTTCTTATGATTGGTTGGCTTACCACGGCGAAGATCATCATTATCCATGGCTGGCAAATCATCATGGATCAAGGAATACGTGTGAACCAACTCCAACGCACAGGCCACCTGCAACCGTGCTGGTGTTACCGAAACCTGGGCACTGATCAGCACCGCAAGTGTCAGCAACGGTCGCAACCGTTTGCCACCCGCCATAACCGAGTACCGCATGGCCGCCGCTAGTTGTTCTTGGTTTGCCGCTGATGACATCCGGTCTGCTAAGCAGACCTCAATTTGCGGGCCGTAGGTTGTTTCAAACGTCGTTAGTCGCTCATTCATCATTGCCATCCGCTGGTTGTGCCGTTTCAAAGGCGGTCTCATTGCCATTTTCATCCATCATTTTGGTCAATGTCTGTTCAGCATTAGTCAGGGTATCTTGCAGCTGCTTGCTTAATTTAACGCCCGCTTGAAACTGCGTCAACGCCGTTTCTAACGGCACATCACCCTGTTCCAATTGATTCACAATTTCTTGGAGGGTCGCTAAATTTTCTTCAAAGGTCGGCTGCTTCTTTTCTTCACTTGCCATCTGTTTGCTCCTCTGTTGTTGTTTTAATGGTTGCCTGTGCTTGACCATCAGCTAGGTGCAACGTTACCTGTTCGCCAACAACTAATTGGCGGGCAGATTTAACCACCTGATCATCCTGCGTCACGTAGCTATATCCACGGGTCATCACCTTGAGCGGGCTTAAAAGATCGAGCTGTTCAATTAAACCAGCCACTGTCGTCTGCCGCTCCTGAATAAACGTTGTTTGCACGCGGTCAAGTTGTTGCTGTTGCCGGGTCAATTGATCCTGTAACCGCGTTAGTCGTGTCGATAGCAACCGACTATTTAAACGGGCATGGACGGTGACAAACTGTTGCTGTTTCCCCGCAAGAATTTGTTGTTGCGCGTGCTGTAATTGGTCGGTCAATTGACCCACACGCTGTGCGTACCCTTCGTACAACCGCTGGGGTTGCGTAAAGACGTAGGCCTGTTGGACCCGGGCCAACTGTTGCCGCCCCACCTTCACCTTTGTTTCAAGGGTTTGAAATAAACGGTTCCGTAATTGGGTTAACCCCAAAAGTGTTTCACTCAGTACCGGTGTGGCTAATTCGGCCGCCGCAGTCGGGGTTGCCGCCCGTACATCGGCCACAAGATCGGCAATTGTCGTATCCGTTTCATGCCCAACGGATGAAATCACTGGAATCGCACTGTCAGCGATTGCCCGCGCCACTATTTCCTCGTTAAACGGCCAGAGGTCTTCGATGGACCCACCACCACGGCCAATAATTAGCGTATCGAAATCGCCACGGGCGTTTACCTGCTGAATGCGCGCAGTTAATTCTGCGGCTGCGGCATCCCCCTGAACCTGGGCGGGAAATAACACCAGCTGCGCGATGGGATACCGGCGTCTCGTTGTCGTAATGATGTCCCGAATCACGGCACCGGAAGGACTCGTAATGACTGCGATCCGCTTTGGATAACGAGGAAGTGGTCGTTTGGCCTGTGCAAACAAGCCTTCCGCCGCCAGCTTCTTCTTCAGCTGCTCGTACGCTTGGTACAGTGCCCCAACCCCATCTGGCTCCATTCGCTCCACATAGATTTGGTAGCTTCCAGACGCCTCGTACAAGGAGATCCGCCCGGTCACCAGCACCTTCATGCCTTCTTCAGGCTGAAATTTCACCTTACTAAACGCTGATTTAAACATGATGGCACTAATTTTTGCGTGGTCGTCCTTCAAACTGAAGTACTGATGGGCATTGGGCCGGGGGCGAAAGTTAGAAATTTCACCCGTTAGGTAAACCCGGCCAAGGTATGGATCAGCGTCAAACTTACGCTTGAGGTACCGGGTCAACGTGGTGACCGTTAAATACTCTGGTTCTGACATTAGTCGGTCACCTGCTTACCCGTTTGCCACGCCGCTAACTGCACGGTCTGCTGCATTAACGTTGCGATCGTCATTGGGCCAACCCCACCAGGAACGGGCGTTAGCCGACCAGCCACTGTTTCAACATCAGCGGCAGCATCACCCGTTAACGTTCCGTCTTCACGCCGGTTCATGCCAACGTCGATCACCGTGGCACCAGGTTTCACCATGGCCGCCGTTAATAAATCGGCCTGACCAACGGCAACAATCACCACGTCTGCCGCTTGGGTAAGTGATGCTAAGTCATCCGTATACCGATGCGCCAGTGTCACCGTTGCGTTTGCATTATTCAGTAGTGCCATCATGGGTTTTCCAACCAGTCGGCTCCGGCCGATCATCACGACCTGTTTACCTGCCAGTGGCACCTGTTCATGGTGAAGCATCGTCATGATCCCCTTTGGGGTACAAGCCACTGGATAATGATCCCCAATATCAGCAAACAGCCGTCCCAAGTTAGTTGGGTGAAGGCCATCGACATCCTTTTTCGGATCAATGGCGAGCACCACCGCCGCCTCATCAATCTGTGCTGGCATTGGCGACTGAACAAGGATTCCGTGAATTTCAGGATCCTGATTGTATCGTTCCACCAGGGCAATTACTTTCGCCTGCGAAGCAGTTTCCGGGAGCCGCTTAACCACTGAATTAAATTTCAATTTAGCCGCCCGTCGTTCCTTGTTACGGACATAAATGGCACTTGCTGGGTCATCACCGACCATAATGACTGCTAAGCCAGGAATGACACCTTGTTGCGTCAATGCTGCCGTTTGGACAGCTGTTTGTTCGTTTAATTCCTTGGCAATTTGCCGTCCATCAATGATTGTCGCCGTCATGTCATCGCCCCTTTATTATTTTATACTGCATAAATTTTACCACATTCAGCCCCGATAAATGTACATTCCGGACCAATCTCCTCGCTCAATTATGCCCAGTTGACACAAAAACACCAGTCTTTCTCATAACGGCTCCGCGAATTTCATCAACGGAACTTCGTTACAACAAAAACTGGTGTTAAGCCGACTATTCAGCGGTGCGATCAGCCTCATCGAAGAGTTTTGAAAGCACCCCGTTAACAAAACGGCGTGATGTATCATCGGAAAATTCTTTAGCAAGCTCCAGGGCTTCGTTTAACGCAACCCGGGTTGGTACTTCTGCGGAAAATTCCATCTCGTACAAACCTAACCGGAGAATGATCAAATCGGGATTTGACAGTCGTTTAACCGTCCACTTGTCAGCCAAGTTTTGACCAATTTGTTCATCTAGCTCTGGCGTTTTCGCCAAAACACCGTTAACCAAGGTTACGAGGTACTCTGGCACAATGGTTGGCTGATCGTCTGCTGTCGACAATAATTGCCGATACAACGCGTCTAAATCAGCGTCGGCGTTCGCATTCTTTGCAAAAAGAACTTGAAACGCGATTGCTCTAATTTGATGTCTCGTTAACTCCACTACCGGTCACCATCTTTACTAGACTGGGTCCCCGTTACATCCGTGGCCTGTGCATGATCGCCAAAAATATCGTCAGGGTCAATCTCTGAGTCATTTTTTTCTGGAACGATGCCAACGATGTGCACGTTCACTTCGTTGATGGCTAATTCAGTCATCAATGAAACTTGTTGCTTCACTTTATCCTGCATTGCTAAAGCAACCTTAGGCACATTAACCCCATAGTCAAGGTAAACAAACACATCGACAGAAATGGTGTCGTGATCGATGCTGAGTTTAACACCCTTGCTAAGTTCCGTCCGGCCGAACAGTTCGGAAACGTTGTTTGCAATCGTGCCCCGCATCCGGTTCACACCGTCTACTTGGCTTGCCGCTGCACCAACAATAATTTCCAAAACGTCCGCCGCGATTTCAATGGTTCCTAAAGCATCAGCCGGTTGGTTCAATGTAATGTTATTGACTTCAGGCATAATGGCCTCCAATCTGAACTACGCGCGAGAAACGTATGAAGCTTCTTGCGTGTTAATGATCAACTTGTCCCCTGCGTTAACAAAGAATGGCACTTGAACAACCAAACCAGTTTCCATGGTTGCAGGCTTTGAGCCACCAGTAGCCGTGTCGCCACGGATGCCGGGTTCTGTTTCAGCAACTTCTAATGTAACGGTGTTAGGCACTTCAACACCCAAGATTTCGTTACCAAATGACGTTACGCTGACTTCCATGTTTTCCAACAGGTACTTAGAAGCATCCTTCATTTGATCGTTTGGAATGGAAACTTGGTCATACGTATCCGTGTCCATGAACACGTAATTAGCACCATCGTTGTACAGGTACTGCATCTTTGCCTGGGCAATTTCAGCTAATTCCATCTTTGCACCGGCACGGAAAGTCTTTTCTTGAACGGCACCAGTCCGTAAGTTCTTTAACTTAGAACGGACAAACGCGCCACCCTTTCCGGGCTTAACGTGTTGGAATTCCACGATCCGCCAGATAGCATGATCGACTTCAATCGTAAGGCCGTTTTTAAAATCTGCAGTTGAGATTGACATAATTGTTCCTCCTAAAATTCATTCTTGTTCAGTATACAGTAACGCGCCCCGCCGTTGCAATAGCAGGGGATTCAATCACTCACAAAATTTGTAACGTTTTTGGGGCTGGTGTGAGGATTTCAACACCGGTTGCCGTCACCAGTACATCGTCTTCGATCCGCACGCCACCAAGGCCAGGAACGTAAATTCCGGGTTCAACCGTGAGAATTTCATTGGTTTGAGCCACATAATCACTCATGGCGCTGTAGCTTACCGGCATTTCGTGGATCGACAACCCAATTCCGTGCCCCATCCCGTGATTAAATGCTGCGCCATAACCGGCATTTTCGATGAGTTCACGACCGGTTTGATCCAACATTGGCCCGGTAACCCCCGGTTTTACCGCATTGATCACGGCTTCGTTTGCCGTCTGAACGGCCTTATAGATCGTCACCAATTCCGGTGCGGGGGTTCCTAAGGCAAACGTCCGCGTCATGTCCGACGTGTACTCATCAACATAATAACCGAAATCGACTGTGACAAGCTCCCCTAGTGCTAACGGCTTGGTCGTTGCCGCACCATGGGGTTCAGCCGCCCGGACACCACTAGCGACAATCGTTTCAAACGAGGCGTGTGCCGCCCCATGATCACGCATCCATGCGTCCAGCCAGTTAGCCACTTCACGTTCCGTCATCCCCACGTGAACATGGGCCACGAGGGCTGCGTAGCCAGCAACGGCCACTGCACACGATTTACGTAACGCCGCTTGCTCTGCCGGTGCCTTAAAGCGACGAACGGCCTCAACAACACCCGTTAACCCGACAAAGTCCGCCAGGAGCATTTCGTCCAGCCACGACCACACCGCATACGGCATTGAATCTTCAAAGCCAAGCACATCAATGCGTGCAGATTGGGTGAAATTCACCACGGCTTGCCAGTAGTCTCGCGTCAAAATAACGTCAACTGTTGCTGGGAGAACCGCTTGCGCGACCGTTTCAAACCGGCGGTCGGTAATGAGGGCCACTGACGTTTGGGTTATCACTAAACAACCCTCTAAGTCAGCCAGTCCGGTTAGATACTGCAAATTAGTCACATCCGTCACCAATAGCGCATCGATCCGAAACTTAGCCAACTGGGCTTGAACCAGGGCTGTGCGTTGTTCACTGATCATTAACCCCACTCCTCTCGCGACTTAACAAAATAAAAAAACGAGCTTAATGTTTGCACATTAAACCCGTTTGACTGCTTAATTATTCAGCTTCAACAGCTGGGTAAACAGATACCTGACGGCGATCCTTACCCTTACGTTCAAACTTAACAACACCATCAGTCAATGCAAATAACGTGTCATCGCCACCGCGACCTACGTTAAGGCCTGGTAAGATGTGCGTACCGCGTTGACGGTAGATGATGGAACCGGCGTTGATCTGTTGACCGTCGGCACGTTTAGTCCCTAAACGACGACCAGCTGAATCACGACCGTTGGCAGTTGATCCGCCCCCCTTATGGTGAGCGAAGAATTGTAAATTCATATCCAATAACATGTGGTTACACCTCCATTAAATAAAGTGACCATCACTAATCGTCATGAACTGTGAGTATTTCTGAGCGACCTGCGTTAGTCCCAATGTGAACGTTGCGAGAATCGTCTCCGCGGCTTGATTGCGATCATGCATGACCACTTTCAAGTAGCCACCGTTATCATCATCTGATGTAATTTCCGGGTGAACCCCGGCCACTGCATCTAAAGCATTAACAGTGGTTATTGCGAGCACTGACACAGCAGCGCACACAATGTCTTCACCGTATTCCCCCGCGCCAGCGTGACCCGTCATGATAAACGTGGTCAGCTGGTGCTGGGCATTTCTTGAAATATCAACTTTTATCATATCTTCTTAGCGTGGTTTAAGCGAGCGGTTCTGAAGCAAACGACATTACTTTGAGGCTGCAGCGCCTTCAATGTCATCGATCATAACACGCGTGTAAGGTTGACGGTGTCCCGTCTTAGTGTGTTGGTTCTTCTTGGCTTTGTACTTGAAGGTAACAACCTTCTTTTCCTTGCCTTGCTTTTCAACAGTCCCAGTAACTGAAGCACCTTCAACAAAAGGTGTTCCTACTTTAATGGCACGGCTAGCAACCAAAACAACTTCGTCAAAGGTAACCTTGTCGCCTTCCTTTGCATCAAGTTTTTCAACAAAGATAGGTGAACCCTTTTCAACCTTGTATTGCTTACCACCAGTTTTGATAATTGCGTACACGTTGTGCACCTCCTTAAATTAGAATCTCAGACTCGCCAAAACTAAGCGCCAGCCCACCGAAATGAACTAAACTTAAGACTTAGCATGTGCGGTTGCAGTGTGGAAGTCCACAATTACAACGTTACGAGTTTACCAAATAACAACTGGTGCGTCAACACATCACCAGATTTTTCTTAAATCAGTTTAGTTAATCCCGCCTCCTCTGGGCACGTGGCGGCGTAAAAACAAAAAAGTGACCCCACCAGCGGCGGGTCCACTTTTATCAAGCTTTATTCATTATTAATGACGTAATGACCGTTGCTTAGGGCCCTCTGGTCGCGTCGTTGTTTTATTTGTCGTCAAATGGGCAGTAGATGAATGATTCATCATTTCCCATACGCCACTACCAATTAACACAACAACTAGGATTACAACTGCAATCATCTAAACCCCTCCTGACTAAATTGCCGCTCTTTATTAAATCTAGTGTAGCAATTTATTTGGCGAAGTCGCAATTAATAAGCCTTCTTAAGGTTTATGGCCCTTTCTTTACTAAATCATTATAAATTGATTGCCAACAATCTAGTCCTGACCACCAATTTTGTACAATTCTGTGTCCGCATTGGTGTCTTTCCGCATTTGCGTCTCAACCTTATTGCGTTGTTGTTCAGAATGGCCAATTGGGAAGGCAGCTAAATCAAAGACAATCCGGAAGTTCGCATGAAATTGTGATGCGACTTCATCGTCAAAGTCGTATTCTTTGCTAGCGGCGTTTTGGACGATCCCTTTGACACCCGTTGTGCCAGAACCCAAAGCAACATCCAAATGGTGCCGTTGGTTCGTGCTTAATCCTGGTTGCAACGATTTGTTTAATTTATCAGCGGCATTGTAAACCCGTTGGGCACTTTTATCATCATCATAACGAAACTTCTGTAGCGCAGTTACTAACGCCTCAATGTTTTTGTTTGAGGTTTGGACCCGTTCATACTTTTTGTCCGATAACTGAACCCCTGCGTAACTTTTCCGTCCACAAGCAGTTAAGACCACTAAACACATTAAAACAGTCACTGCTGCCGCAACTTTTTTCCACATAATCCATTCTCCTTATTTCAGCAAACTTAACCCGTAATTCAATTGTACCAGAAATTCACGGTGCCGCTAGTTAAGACCCACAATTACTGATTATTGATTTTAGACAATCAAAATTACTATTAAAATTGGTCTATCGTTTGTATAAGCAAGACTATCGTGTTACAATGTCATTAGTATAGGAGAGGTTTTCTATCCACGATGAACGCCAACTGTGAGCGAGCAGTCGTTTATCATTTGCTGGCGTCCCGTTGAGGACGTCTTTTTTCTTACAATTAATTAAAGCGGTCGGCAATTCCGGAGTCCCTGATCATCCGGTAATTGCCGACCGTTTTTCAATAAAATGCTATCCGACCCAGCCGCAGTGCAAATGGATGTAGCACCGCTTTCCTGCCGCAAAGTCTGCTGGCGATAAATCAAATTCAAACCCACAGTTATCAACGTGCTTAATTTTCATGGGCATCGTCTTATGCCCCGTATACTCAGACGTCCACACATAGTCCTTCCCGTCTGGTGCATCTGCCAATACCTGTTCTGTATAATTCAACTCTGGTTCACTCATGACGAAACACACCCTCCGTGATTTTAAACATGCCTGCCTTCATCTTGTTCAGTATATCACGAGTGGTCACTGAGACAAACGTTTTGCTCAACGGTCCTTAAACAAGCGTCGCCAAAAAGGGCATCAGTGTTTCATTAAACGCGGCACTTTGTTCAGCCATCACAATGTGACCTGCATCAGGGATGATCACCGCCGCGCCCCTTGGCGCCATCGCCGCCACAACAGGGGCAAATTCCGGATTGAAATACGGCGACTTGGCACCCGCAATAACCAGTAGTGGCACGGTTAATTGCCGAATAACATCGCGCCAGTCAGCGAACGCATGATCGAATAAAAAGGGTTCATTTATGGCCGCGTCAAACGGATGGGTTGCCGCTACCTGTTGCACCAGCGCATACGTATCGTTGTCAATGTGCTTAAACGTCGCTGACCCTAACGGCATCCGGAAGTAATCTGGAAATTCCGCCCACGTCACATCCTTAAAGCCATACGACCACCCCGGTTCGTTAATCATTTTTGGACTCTGATCAACGTCGATAACGGCGGCAACATTCTCATCACCAAATAGTGAGAGGTAAGCAAAAATGGTTGCGGCGCCCATTGAATTCCCCAATAAGATGACGTTTCTCAACGCCAATTGGTCAATGATTTCCGCCAGATCCATCCCGTGACGGCTGATTCGGCACCCCTTACTTGTATGCTGCGAGGTACCTTGATTTCTTGCATCCACATTAATGACCCGGTAACCTGCTGCCACTAAAACGGGCACTTGTGCACGCCAAATTTCTTTAGCACCGCCAAAGCCGGTCAAGATGACAATTGGTTGCCCGCTCCCCTCATCTGTATATGACAATCGTACGTGATCACTTGTTGTAAAAAACATTCCGGCACCCCACTCCTATTTTCACTTAGCATACCACACGGTGCGCGTTGAAATAAAAAAGTCACCCGGCAAATTAGCTGGGTGACTCTGATTTAGTCATTTATGCTGGTTGACCTTCGAGTGTGTTGATGAAGCTTTCAACTTCTGCACGGGTCTTCCGGTCTGCATTGGCAAACCGGCCAAGTTCTTGACCATCTTCAAACGCAACAAAACTTGGAATTCCCATTACACCAAGTTCTTGAGCAAAGTCCAAGTTAGCATCACGGTCAACGTGTAACCATTGGTACTGATCATATTTACTTTCAATATCTGGCATTACTGGCTTGATAAAAGCACAGTCCGGGCACCAGGTTGCGGTAAAGAATAGCATTTTCTTCCCGGGTTGTTTAATGGCCGCAGCCAATTCTGCATTACTTAAATTTTCCATTGGTGTCATTGTTGTGCCCTCCATTAATTTACTTACTATTTTATAGTGTTCTTTCAAAATGTCAACCATTGTCAGCGTTTATTTTCCGTCACCCACGATTATATGTTAACCTTACGCTAAAACGGAGGACTTTCCTATGGTTCAACACAAAACTTTAGTTTCACTCATTCAACCGCCCACCAGTCTTTCCGGTGACGCCATGCCACAGTATGTCAACGGAACCTTTGACCTGCTCACTCAATTAGCCGATCACCAGCGATGGGATGAAGCCGCCCTCACGGCACTTGCCAAACGAATTGCAACCACCGTCAACGACGCAAACGTTGTCACAGGGTTCAGTGACTGGCAGGCAAGCAGCCGGACCGCTGGCGGGGTGCTCTTCAAAACCTTGTTTACGGCCAGTACACTCCCTGCCAGAGATAAATTAAACCGGTTGTTCACGGGGCTTGGCGCCCATTTGAGCACGACGACCGGTGATCTGATCAGTGATAATCCGTTTGCCGATGACCTTGCCCCAAATGATCCGTTTTGGCACGCCCTGGCCCAAACAGTCCGGGCCGCATATCCATCAGGACTGGCCCAAGACGATGCAAATGTCCGCATGACCCACCAGTTGCGCTACGTCATTGATAATCATAACGTTGCCTTCATCCGCCAACACTTTGGCAAAGACGAAACAACCGATCTCGGCGCCCTGATGGCCTTTGACCGCGACGCTCGTCGTCATGGTCAAGCCGCCACAACGGCCAGTTCGTCACGATTACACAACAAGCAACCAGAAACTTTAGTCCGCGGGGTCCTCCCCGCACTGCCAATGGCTAATTTTAAACGGGTCATCAATTTTCATAGTGAGTTCATCATTACGACAATTCCCGTCCCAACGTTTTTAACGGTTCCGTTGGCCACGATTGCTAATGTGAATGACGTCCCGGCTTACGTGCGGGCCCTCCCACTGGCGGAACGAAATGCCCTCGTCAACGGGGCTTCATTTAATTATGCCGACAGTAACGACCATGGTGAACCAAACAGCGTTCATGATCTCTTTGACCTTCAGTACGGCGATAACGACCCCATGGTGCGACGGTTGGCCTTCAAGCCCTACGTGAGTCCAAAAGTTGAGCCACGGGCAATCACCATGCTACAACAACAATACGAAGCAGGACTCGAACAATAACCGTTTTGATCAGACACGACGCCAGTTGCTTTAGACGTCGTGTTTTTTATATTTACACTTTGCCGTGGTTCAATCGTTACTATTACTGTAAGCGTGGCCACACTTGCAATCCATCACCCACTCACCCACAAGGCAAAGGAGACTTCTCATGGCTCAAAAATGGCTTAAAAGCACCGTCCAATTCGAACTAACCGGCGATAGCCACCCTGCACCACTGAAACGGAGCTACGCTGGCGTTAGCCAATCGGCAACGGATGCTCAGTTACGTCAATTTGGTCAGGCCATCGCGTCACTGTCAAATGACCAGGTCACGGATACCACCATCTTATCCAAGCAAACGCTGACTGACTAACCGCTTTCGTTCACATAAAAGGAGGAGCACCCACATGAAAGAGCTTAACTTGAAATTCAAAACAGCAACCGGTAAGACAGCCCGGCTCAAGTTGCGGACCGTTAACGAATCGTTGACCCCGGAGGTCGTCAAGACGGCCATGGCAAACATGATTGCTGCCGGCATCATCGTGGATAAAAACGGCCAGTTGCTATATGCAAAGGCCGTTGGCGCACACTATAGTGAAACTGTCACCACCCCCATTTTCGATGAGGAACCCGCATCTGCCACCACAGCACACTAACATCAACCTACTGACGGCCGCCGACACTTACTGTTGGCGGCCGTCTTTTTTTGCCAGGAGGCTCACATGTTTAAACAGATTTGTGTATCACTACTATTATTAGGTTCTGGTTGGTTTAGCCACCAACTTGTGACCTCAGAGAGCTTTCCCATTGAGCACAGCTGCCCATGTCAGAGCAAAATGGTCGACATGCCCAACCAAATTGAGGATAATCAACTCAGATGAATCACTCAATTTATAAATTTTTGACCTATTTTGACTTTTCGCAATGCTATTGATTGACCATACGGTTAAAAGATGGTATTTATAAGGAGTAATTTTATTTTCAATGGAGGGACCTGTTATGGAAACCGAAGAACACCGCAATCTCATCACAACAAAATTACGCCGGCTATTTACATCAAAGCCAGCCGTTAAGCAAGATCGGGCTGTCCTTGTACCTCAAACCGTCCGGCCTGAAAACACTCGGTTCGATCGGTCCTTAGCAAACAGCTTGCTGAGCTTACAGTTTGCCCGGATCAATAATTAATCAACAATTAAATAATCGGCGTCACCCCACTAACTGCTGTGGGGTGACGCCGATTTTCGTTTATAAACAAATTAATTTGCGATTTCCAGGGTTGTTGCAACCACTGGTCTGATCAATAACGTCGCCACTAAGTCAATCTGTTCGGCAACACTCATTGTCTGCCGGGCGACCCGCCGCTGTTCATCCGCAATTTCGATCAGCGCGCCTGACGGTAACGACTGAACTTCATATAAAAACGTAAACTGAAGGCCATTTTGGCGAAGTCGTTGTGTTAGTGCCGGTGCAAACGGAACTGCCGCAATGACAAGTCGTTGTAACGGGCGGTTGAAGTGGGCTTGGACCCATAACGCCGCCTTTAACCAGCTGCGACTCACGTGGTCTGAAACAGCCAAATACCACATCTCGACATCAACCAGTGCTTGGGCCACAAATAGCAAGTCCGTTGGGTCACCAATCATGACCTCAAGGCCCTTTTGCCGCCAGCTTCGTGCAACCCGTGGATCAGCAGTTGCCAAACGGAAACGGAACCCGCTCCCAAATTTCTGGAGTCGGTCCACTAATTGATGCACGTTCGTCTGGTCATCAGCCACAATCAACAATGTTCGCATGATCGATTCCCCCTAACATTGTCGTTTAATTACTATCATTATACCGATTTAACCAGAATTTTTATAGACCAAAATGACATATTACAAAATTAAATTGTTTACAATGCTTTATCAAAGTGGTTCTTAATCCATTAATCTCAGCAACAAAACTATTTAGTTGCTAGGATAATCATCCCGCTTAAAAAATAGACCAATTTACCGATTTCAGCACTAACGTTTGGTTTATAACGCAAAGGAGCAACCGACCCAATTGTCGATTGCTCCCTTTTACATTAGTTAAAAATCTTGAAACGGTCGTCCGTTGCCATGTAATCCTTGTCTTCAGGCATGGTTTCAACTGAACCAAATGGCATTTCACTACGCAACCGCCAACTAGCTGGGATGTTAAAGGCTTCCTTGATGGCGTCATCAATCAATGGATTGTAATGTTGAATTGAGGCCCCAACACCGTTTTCAGCCAAGGCTGTCCACACTGCAAATTGAGCGTTCCCAACGTGTTGTTCAGACCAGTCACCAAAGCTTTCGCCAATCGCTGGGTACTGTTCAGCCAGGTTAGCAACTGTGTCCATTTCTGTGAACCATAACAGCGTGCCGTAACCGGCCTTAAATGAGTTTTCAATCTTTGCCTTTGTACCTTCAAATTGATCTGCTGGTACGATCTTTTCCAAGGTGTCTTCAACAATTTGCCAAACCTTGTTGTGTGATTCACCATAAGCGAAAACGACACGGGTTGTTTGGCTGTTAAAGGCAGATGGGGCTTCCTTCACAATGTCCTGTACGATCGTTGTCAGTTCATCTTGAGATAACTTAACATCCTTCCCCAAGTTGTAAACTGAACGCCGTTGCTTCATCAAATCCAATAAATCTGTCTTCATTTTCCTGTTCCTCCGTTACTTGCTCCCGTTCGAGAGCGGGTTATGTATGTCGATGAGATTACTTTACCCTACTTATGAAAAGTAAGCAAGATAAATTTAAAATTTATTTTTTGTGAATTTATTCCCATTCTCAGCATAAATCTGCGATAATAAAAGCGGTTACACTAATCACTTACAATTGAGGAGGATTTATTCATGACAGCACGGTTAACGGATAAAGTCGCAATCATCACCGGTGGGACAAAGGGTATTGGGCTCGCGTGTGCCGCCGCTTTCTTGCGTGAAGGCGCAAAAGTGGTGATTACCTCACGCAATGACGCGGATGGTCAAGCAGCGCTTGCCGGCTTGAATGGTGGCGATAACGCCATCTATTTACAACAAGATGCAGCAGACGAAGCACGGTTTAAACAGGTCATTGACGAAACGGTGGCCGTTTTTGGCAAACTTGACGTCATCGTCAACAACGCCGGAATCGCCATCGCAAAAGATGTTGAACACACAACTGCCGAAGAATGGCACCAATTAATGGGGATCAACCTCGATGGTGTCTTTTACGGGACAAAGTACGGCATGATCGCCATGAAGGATCACGGTGGTTCCATCATCAACATGTCTTCCATCGAAGGCTTCATTGGTGATCCTCAACTGGCCGCTTATAATGCCTCAAAGGGTGGCGTTCGGCTGTTCAGTAAGTCAGCCGCATTGTACGCCGCTCAACAAAACTACGGTGTTCGTGTTAACACGGTCCACCCTGGTTACATCAAGACACCATTGGTTAATGCGCACCCTGGTATGGAAGAAGCGCAAGCGAAGTTAACGCCAGTTGGCCACATCGGTGAACCTGATGATATTGCCAACATTTGTGTTTATCTTGCTTCAGATGAATCGAAATTTGCAACTGGCTCAGAATTTGTCGTTGACGGCGGATACACAGCTCAATAAACAAAGCGCCAATAAAAACCGGACGCAGTGGATGTAATAATTATCCATTGCGCCCGGTTTTTTTGTTCTTCTAATTGTCAGTAAAAGCTATTTCCCGTGACCTGCCAGAATTGCCATGGCCAACCCAGTGCCAGTTAACAGGCCTAACGTTGGCCCGACCGTCATCACAAATCGATCATCAGTTCCCGGTAATTGCCGCAGGGCCAATAACGGCTGCGTTACGCCCGGTGCAGTAATGGTAAAGGACGTTTCCCCAGGGCCTGTCGTTAATTGATAGTATTCATTCTTAATGTTAATCAGATACCCGGCCCGAAAATTATGTGTCACCACCACCGCAACTGGCTGATGATTGACCGAAATCCGGTACTTCGCGCCCAACCAGCGCACTTTTGATTCGACCAGTAAATGATTCTCCATGACCTGCATTTCGTCATGAATTGGCAGTGACACCAGCCACCCCAAAAACATGTTCCACGTCCCGATTAGCCCGTGGGTTTCAACGCACCCAAGAACCTGACCGTCTTCCCCACTCAGGACAAACCGTTGGTGGTGCTTTGCGTTTATCTGCAATTGTGTCGTGATTGTTGCCACTAGTCGTTCACTCCCATTTCAAAGCCACTATAATAGTTTCCATTATAGAAGAAATTTCTCAAGATAACCGGAGATTTTCAAAAAATGCGTGACCACATTCATAAACGCGAAACCACATGCACAAGCTTATCTCGCTTAAAGCCCCACCCCCGAGATGACCAAAAACCTGCAACGGCTGCCACGATTTCTACTGCTCCTTTATCTGCAACTGTCGTTCTTCCCGCTTAAACTCAAGTGGGTTCATTCCTATCTGTTGACGAAAGACTTTGGCAAAGTGGCTTTGATCACTAAAGCTAAGGTCATAGCAGACCTCAGCGACCGATTCTGTCATTAACAGTTGCTTGGCACGCTCAATTTTACACTTTGTTACATATTGTTTAAGTCTCCAACCTGTTTGTTGATGAAAGTGCCGATTTAAATAGTCCGCAGAAACACCTAGGTGCTGCGCAATTTCAGAAATTAATAAGCGCTCGGTCAGGTGTTCTTTAATATCGGTGAAAACTTCGTTAACCAATCGATCACCAACATGTTGTAAAGACGTGTCAGCGGCAACATTCATCTCTGTAACAAGTTGCCGCGTCAGTTTTCTAGCATCATTGCCCGTTCGCAAGCGAATCCACCATCGATGAACTTGGTTTGCCACATGCTTCAATCCTTGATTAATTCGTAATTGCTTCCCAAAGAACAAACCAACCGTTAACGACAAACTAACAAGATACTCCTGAGTGTTAGTCGTTTTCATTAACTTTCTTTGAAAAATTTCTGCCATTAGCGGCCAGTTTTCAGTCGCAACAGCTTCAGCCGCAGTAATAACCTCAGCGTTATTTTGATCTTGCACCGTGGTCTTTATTGTCACTGAACTAACCACGGGTACTTGTCCCAAAATTCCAATGTATAAGCATAGTGCCGCTAAATGAATCTGCCACTCCTCTATTCCACCATGTGAAATGCCACATAGAATTTGCCCGGATTCTTCCATGAAACAAAATCCCTTACGCTGATTTGCCGCCACATTCAGGAGGATCACTTGTTTCTCACTAACATCTCTGTGTGCGACTGTAATCATTTCTTGGTCGCCTTCATCAATTTCTCCTCTCAACAAAACTTTAGATACATGACCTGTTTGATCAATTTCAAACAATTTGAATTTCATCAATTTAGCGATTTCATTTTTCAAATCTTCCCGTTTTTTATCCATTGTTCTCCACCTACATTTTCAATCGGAATTTAACTGATACATCGGTTTTTTAATATCTACTTTTGTCCTATTGAATTAATGTAAACCTAGTTCCTGAAAACAAGTGCTTTAATGAATCGTTACTAAGTTTGGGAGGAAATGATCATGTTTAATGTAAATGAAGCCCGTTCAAAACGAGCAAACAAGCAACTTGCCGTTAAGCAAACTGTAGAAACGTATTTCGCCACAATTGGGAGGAATATGGACGCAAAAAATCTAACCGAATTATTTTGCACTGAATCCTTCTTTAGGTTCAATGGCCATGAACGGGCTGGTCAAGCAGCCATTCTCGAAATGATTCAGTCGTTCCTAATAAATCCACAAACACTGGTTACCATGACAATTGACGTACCGACCTTTGACTTAGTGGCACTTGTTCATGGTCAAGTTTTAATTCACGGCATCGATAATGAGCCAGAACCTTACAACTTCACCATGACACTCATTTCAGATTGCCTGATTAAACACCAGAATAATAAGCGATGGCAAATTCACCGCTTAAATTATCAACGTTTCTAACCATCTTTGTTTTAGCGTACAATGATAACTATTTAATAAAACAAAAATGGCCGACAACCACCACTAGTTGTCGGCCATTTGCACGTCTTATGCTGATTTATGTCAGGTTAATATTAAACTCTACTAAAATGTTAGTCATCGTCGGTAGCTTTTAAATTATTTTATTTAATTGTGGGCACCTGTGAATAATTGGTTCATAGCATCGTTCATATCAAAGACGGCTTCACCACTTAATATTTAGCAATTATTTTTTTACTTCATAATTATCTTTGGTTACAGTAAAGCCCCCGAAACTGGTTTTTATCCAATTACGGGGGCTTTGTGATATGCCGTTTCTTAAATTTGATTGGAGATAACTATTATTCTAACGGTTCGACAGCATTCATCATAAAGGAAAGCATTTCACTGGAAACTGGATGTGTATACGTCATATGAGCCAACACGGTGTAAGGTAAGTGTTCTTTGATTACGAGTGCAATCAAATTGATCATTTCCTCTGAATGCTCAATGTACAATGTCGCACCAGCAATCTGATTTGTGTCCAAATCGATCAATACTTCCATAAACCCATCGTTATTACCCGTGATTCGTGCACGTAAGGTGTCGGCAGCTGTCATCCGTGCAATCCCAATTTTTCGATTGCTTTTTCTTGCTTCATCGATAGACATCCCAATAGTCGATAATGGTGTATTTAAGAAAACGGTCCTCGGAAAGACATCCTGTTCCTCGCTGACACTGCTGGTTCCATCACCGTAAACATAATCTGTAATAATCCGATTATCGGATAGAGAGATGGAGGTTAACTGGGGCCCACCTTTGACGTCACCTTCAACAAAAATACCAGTAGCATCCGTTTCAAGATGATCATCGTGGCTGATTTTTCCTTGAACAACGTGGACATCTGTCTTCTCCAAACCAAGCCCTGAAATATTGGGTTTACGTCCTGTTGCAACAAGAACAGCATCAGTCGTGAGTAAAATGGGTTCTGCGCCATGCAATGTTGCAGAGACCTCTGTCCCAATGTCTGCATCATGAATGTTATCAACAACCGCATCCGTTACAATCCTTACACCATGCGACTCCAAGCTCTTTTGAACTGCATTTGCCACAGAACGTGGACTTCTGCTCATAAATTGACTAGCAGATTCAACCAATGTCACTTTAGATCCAAAATTACTATAGATCGTCGCAAATTCAAGTCCAATTGCGCCAGCACCAATAATCACAAGCCGCTCCGGCAACTCTCTTTCATCCATCAGCCGTTTGCTATCATAAACATGTCGGCTACCAGCAAGACCAGGAATATCCGGAATAATTGGGACAGATCCGGTGTTTATAATAATCCGTTTCCCTTCGTATGTTGTATCAGTACCATCCGGGAAAACGACCTTAACGTGTTGATTATCAATGAAAGAACCGGTTCCGTTAATAACATTGGTTCCCCCATCTGCAATCATATGATACCCATAATCCCGCAGACTTTCGACCGTCCGATCTTTATCAAGAATGGCCTGTCGATACTTTTCACGGGGTAAACCGTTCTGTTGCTGCTGTGATAAGAAAAGTAGCTCCTTTGAAGGAATACAACCTTCTGTAAAGCATGTACCACCATATTTAGACTTATCTGCTTCTATACTGAGGACGGATTCGCCATGCTTCCTGAATGTGTTAGCAAGAACCTTTGGGCCTTGGCCGAAACCAATAAAAATATTGTCATATTTTTCCAAGATTTTTCCTTCTTTCTATCATCTTGGCGACACAAACGACCATATTTCACAACATCAAAGTTACTTAAACACCGGCATTGTATGCGCATTTACCTATTTATGCAAGTTAAAGGTTCACACAATTAAAAATATCTTTCTTCCTGTAAATCATTATGCAGTTAACAAATTAGGCGGCCATTCTTCGGACCATTAAGCCCAGTAAATCTTACAGCCCGTGATCAATTAACTTCTTGCGAATCCACACCAAACGCATGGATTCCTTTCGCCACCGACGACCTTTTGACGGCACCCCCATGATCCACTTTATAGCTAACAACACGATCTCCATAAATCATGATTGGAACAAATGGATGAGAGACTCCAATAACGATCGAATTTAAATGAAACTAGGCGGTAAATCGCCGATTCAATATCGACAATTTACCGCCTAGAAAACAAAATATTCACGTTAACTTTTGAAGTACGCCTCAAAAACTGTCATCGAAGGCTGAATCTTTATATGAGCAACCCTAACCGCATGCGTCTTCGCTCCCTATTGTTTAATCCGTTGATATTCTGCGATGTAAGCAGCCGCATTCTTTGTCACGCCATCAAAGTCATCCTCTTTTGCGGGGCCGACCAAACCACCACCGGCGCCCACAACCACGGCCCCCGCCGCAAACCAGTCGGCCATGTTTGCTACATTGACCCCACCAGACGGCATGACGTTAATGTATGGGAACGGTCCCTTAAATTCGCGAATGGCCGCTGGCGTTGCCAAGGAACCCGGAAACAGTTTGACCACTTCAGAACCGTACTCCATGGCCGTTTGGGCTTCTGTTGGCGTGAAGACCCCAGGAATGTACGGAACTTGGTATAGGTTACACATCTTTGCCACATCACGGTCAAACGTCGGACTCACAATAAACTGGGCACCACCGATAATGGCCAACCGGGCTGAGGTTGCGTCAAGCACCGTTCCCGCCCCGATCACTGCGTCTGTTCCGGCATACTTCGCCACTAGTTCTGCAATGACGCTGTCTGCGTGTGGCACCGTGTAGGTGAGTTCAATTCCCTTTACACCGCCTTTAATGACCGCATCCGCAACCTTAACCGCTTTTTCAGGCGTTTCTGCCCGGACGACGGAAATAACCCCGACGTGAGCAAGTTTATTCAATAATTCTGCGCGTTTCATAAACGTACGCCTTCCTTTGCCTTTTGTGATTGATAAAATGTTTCTAATTGTGCCGGAGTTGGATAACCGTCATTATCACCAGGTGCTTGAACCGCTAACGCTCCAACAGCGCAAGCCCGGTTAATCGCTTCTTCCAGTGATTTTCCTTCAAGTAAGCCGGTGATCAACCCGACGGCAAACCCGTCACCTGCGCCAACCGTGTCGACCACATGATCCACTGTGAATCCAGGTACCATGAACGTGCCCCCGTTGCGCTGTTTGACAAAGGCCCCCGCCGTGCCCAGTTTCACGATGACCGTGTCAGTCTCCACACCCTGGTTTAGGTAAAAGTCCGCAATGGCTTCCGGTTCCCGTGACCCCATGAGAATCTCACCTTCATTAATTCCCGGCATCACGATGTTCCCGTGACGGGCTAGTTCATTGGTCACGCGAATCATCTCTTCTGTGGAATCCCACAAGGCCGGCCGCAAGTTTGGATCAAACGTTACCATTATGTCCGCATCATTTAACCGCTGATTCAGTTTTTTAAACGCCGCTAAATCTCCCGCCGAAAGTGCCGCAAAGATTCCGGATAGGTGCGCCAATTTGACGTCACTTAAATCAAGTTTCTCAACTTGCTTGATGTCAAAGTTTGCAGCCGCAGAATTTTTCCGAAAGTAGTGTGTGCTGGGATCACCGTGTGTCACCCGCTGTTTCAGGTAAAATCCCGTCCAGAAAGCAGCGTTTGTTGTCAGATAATCTGTATTAATCCCCTCTTTATGGACCGCATTAATAATGAACTGGCCAAACGGGTCACTCCCCACCGCCGAAACGTACGCAGCATCGTGATTCAGCCGGGCAACACCAACGGCGACGTTTAACTCTGCGCCCGCCAAAAACTTCTCAAAGTGGGTTGCCTCTGTTAACGTTACATCTGGATCTTGTGCCGCTAAAACGGCCATGGGTTCGCCAATCGTGAGAAATTCACTCATCTATTTCATCTCATTTCCATGTTGATTAATCATGTCCTAAGATCCTTATTTCAGAAAATCGTCTCGTTGGGGCGTGAAGCAATCGAGCACTTGGCTATCATCTTCCAACGGAATGCAGCCGTGTTCGACGTTTGCTGGGAAGTAAATGCTATCGCCCACGTGCACTTCCTGCACTTCTGTGTGGTCTGGATACATAATTTCAAACTTAAATGCACCCTTCAAAACATAAGTCACCTGTTCATGAACATGGTGGTGTGGTGGGATCACGTCGTTTGGCGTTGCGTTTTTAAAGTACACACGTGCGTACATTAGCCCACCTTCATGAGCCAAAACTTTCCGTGTCGAGTTGTCATCAATGGTGTCCATGTTAATGTCGTCAATTTTGTAAAACATGTTGAAATCCTCCTATAAATACGTCTTAAATAGTTGTTTTCGCGATGGTTAAAACCACTTAAAAATGCCCCAAATCAAGATGGAAATTGACGTGAAGTCTGGGTCAGCAAAGGTTGTTCCGTGAACACCCAGTGAGGCAAATAGTGGCAGTGTTAGTGCTGGCAGCAGTGCGAGGAACAAGCCATCGACTGCACTGGCAATAATGGCACCACGTAATCCTCCGGTCGCGTTGCCCAAAATGGCCGCCGCGCCCCCAGTAATAAAGCAGGCCATTAAGCCTGGAACAATGACTGGGAGGCCAACAAACGGAAAGATAAAGATGCAGGCAACCCCCACCAAAAATGTCACGATAAACCCAATCAACGCTGAGTTCGGTGATTTATCGAACAAAACCATCGGATCAACCCCAGCAATTGATCCTGGTGCAAAGACGTCAGCAAAACCTTTGAAGGCCGGCACAATTTCGTTGATGAATAACTTAACCCCGGCCTTCACGACGTACAGCCCAGCCGCAAATGTTGCGGACTGCGTTAAAATGTACACCCAAAATTCTTGCCCCTTAGCGACGCTTTCCACGTATGGCATCCCCGCAAAGAGACCGGCCACCAAAAACAGGATCAGCATTGTAAGTAAGGTGGCTACGTTTGAATCCTTCAAGAACAAAATACTTTGGTTGAGCTCGACCGTTTCCGCGTCGTTTTCTTTGTTCCCAAACTTCTCACCCAGCCAGGCCCCGGCAATGTAGGCAATCGACCCAGAGTGGGCGATTGTGTAGTCGTCGTTTCCAATGGCCTTTTTGCTGTAGTGCCGTAACGCAAACGGAATGAACGTCATGTACGCGCCAATAAAAATGGCCCCAATAATGATGGTTGCTGTTTTGCTGTAATGCAGGCCCTGGAGCACTGACGTTACGGCAAAACACATGAAGACAATCATTTGCAGTGAGAGGTAAATGTTCTTAAACCGAGTCCACCGCGCCATCAAGATATTAATCACTAACGCTGCCACAAGCATGATTGCCGCTGTCCCACCAATCTTATTGATGGTTAAGGCCATCATGGCCTCATTACTCGGCACAACCCCCTGAATGTGAAAGGCATGACTGAAAATCGTAGAGAAGTCCGTTAGCACCTGCCCCAGAATTGCGCCACCCATTTTGATCATGGTGAAGCCCATGAACGAAATAACGGTCCCGGTCACGATCTTTGCTGGTTTGTTTCGCTGAAACAATAATCCTAGAAATGTCACCAACGCAATGATGATTGATGGTGTCTGAATAATCGATAGAAATGTTTTCATGATTTCGATCCCCAATAATGACCGCCACCAGTCTTGGCGGAATTTTCTTGTTCATCGTTTCGATTCACTGGCTTCCAGCTATTAATCGACTGATTTCGCCGTTGGTTGTTGCTTGATCCGGCCTGTCTTCACTAAGCGGCGGTAATACCACATCGTCACAATTGGCGTGAGAATCGCCGTAACTAAAACACTCGTTGCCACGATGGCCGTTGCAGATTCCGCAACTGGCTTAAACTTTGCGTCCATTTGCGCGATAACTACCGGCACAGAAACGGCGGCCCCAGCGGTTGATGATGCTGCCCAACCGGCCAACCCATCTGAGCGAACCAGGTAACGGTCGGCTAAGTACAACACGTAGCCAGAAATAAAGACCACGGCGACCCCCATCAGAATGCCGACAACCCCAGACTTCACGATCATGTCAAAGTTCATACTGTACCCAATGGTGAAGGCGAAGAACGGAATCAGCGCGCCCCCCACTGGTGCAAACATCTTTCGAATGTCTGGATCTAGGCCGCCAAGCACACCGCCAAGGACGAACGGAACCAATGTAGAAACCAACGCCTGCCATGGAAACGCACCAATTCCAGCGATTCCTAACGTAATCATGGTGAAAAACGGTCCCGATTGAATGCTGAAGAATGGGTACGCTGCTAGATCAACATCCCGGCCCGGGATGGATGACATGAGGGCGGCGTACAACCCACCGTTAGCGGCATTAAAGGAAGCTAACACCGCCAAAACAGAGAATCCGGACAACACCCCGGTTGTGATTCCATCGGTTGGCAAGACAGCGTTTAAAGCAATTCCGATCACAGCTGCTAATAACACCTTCACGATCAGTAGTGAAGCCCCCTTGGCCGCAATCTTACCGGACGCTTTCAGGTTGATGCTTGTCCCGATACAGAAAAAGAACACAAACAACAGGGCCGATGTTCCAAGCATATAAGAGCCGGTTACCCCGCCGAGTTCAAGGTCTAGTTTCGGCCAGACTATGTGAATAACTGCACCAACTAGCAATGGAATGATCATAATTCCACCAGGTATTTTATCAATTCGCTTTTTAATCTGCATGATATCAACTCGTTTCAAAAATGATTGTTTTGCGTTATTTTGAATTTTTTTCACAAATAATGGCTAAATAAATACAGAGCTCACCACTCTGCATCTATTTTGGTTATTGTTCTAAATAAATTAGCGAACGAGGTACCCACCGTCAACGGCCATAATGTGCCCGGTGACATAGTTAGAAGCGTCTGAGGCCAAGAAGACGGCAACGCCCATCAGCTCATAGGTTTCACCCCAGTGCCCAGCGGGAATGCGCCCTAAAATCTCGTCATTTCGGGCTTTATCAGCGCGAATCGGTGCCGTATTGGCTGTCTTGATGTAGCCCGGCGCAATGGCGTTGACCTGAACGTTATACGCCCCCATCTCACTGGCAAAGGCTTTGGTCAACCCGGCAACACCGTGCTTTGAGGCTGTGTAGGATGGAATGAACTTACCACCTTGGAAGGACAGCATTGAACCAATGTTGATGATCTTCCCGTGCTTTTGTTCAGCGAAGACCTTTGCAGCGGCCATTGATAGATGATACACCGCGTTCAAGTTAATGTTGATTACGGCATCCCAATCTGCATCCGTCGATTCAAGTAACGGATTCCGTTTGATCATCCCGGCGTTATTGACCAGAATATCAAGGTGCCCAAACGTCTCAACCGCCTTGGTAACCACTTCGGTTGCGACGCCGTCTTTCGTCAGGTCAACGTTCATAAATTCGACGCGACGTCCCTTGGCTTCAATCAGCGCACGGGTGTCATCCCAGCCTTGTGTGCCAAACGTTGGGACAAAAATGTCGGCCCCAGCTTCGGCTAAAGCGACGGCATAGGCCTGTCCTAGCCCAGTATTGCCACCGGTAATGATTGCAACCTTCCCTGCCAGACTGAAGAAGTTCATGTTAAACATGTTCAGTTCGTCGGCACGTTGCTTAATTTCTTCTTGTGATTCTGCCATCAGTTTCTTCCCCTTTAAATGAATGACTTACCGTAATTGGTGCATGTCCACTTGATCCATGTCATCGTAAGTTTGGTTTTCACCACACATTGCCCAGATGAATGAATAGTTCGTCGTCCCAACCCCACAGTGGATGGAATAACTTGGGTTAACGATGGCTTGTTCTGGTTCCATCCACACGTGCTTTGTATTTTCCGGAGTTCCCATAAAGTGTGAAACGCGGGTATCCGCTGAACCAAATTCACAGTACATGTAGGTTTCCATCCGCCGTGCATGCGTATGTGCTGGCATCGTGTTCCATGAGTTCCCTGGTTCCAAAACGGTGTAACCCATTTGGAGTTGGCAGGTGTCCATTTGTGAAGCGTCGATGTACTTATGAATCGTCCGCTTGTTCATGTGTTCTTGGTCACCCATTGGCATTGCAATGGCTTCTGCGTATGGCAACTTCTTACTTGGATAAGCACGGTGCGCAGGTGTTGAAACAACGTAAAACTTAGCAGGATTGGCCGCGTCATCTGATTCAAAGACCACGTGCTTTGTCCCCATGCTGATGTAATAGCCATCATGGGTCACAATGTGATCCTTCTTGCCGTCGATGGTCACAGTCCCTTCACCGCCGATGTTGATGAACCCTAGTTCACGCCGTTGCAGAAAGAAATCAACGCCCAGCCCCTTATCAAGCACAATTTCCAGTGCTTCGGTAGTTGGGGTGACCCCACCAAAGATCATCCGATCGTTGTAGGTATAGGTTAAGTTAATGTCGCCCGGGGTAAAAATTTTCTCCATCAAAAATTCCTGCCGCATTTGATCCGTGTTGTAATGATCAATATCCTCTGGGCTGTGTGCATAACGCGTTACCATACTGAAAGTCATCGTGAAATCCTCCGTTTATTTCTTATTTGGAAACCGTATTTCTTATTTGCTTTGAACACTCCAAAGTATAAACGGCGGCGCAAAAAAAGCAAGTGCTTTTTTGCACTTGCCTTTAAATCAGCAACTAAAGCGCTTTCTCGATCTCGCTCTGCGCCTGCTTTGCCGCGATAATAAATTGTTTTTGTTTCTCGTCATTCATCCGAAACTTTGGTGTCGTGATACTAAACGCACCGTAAACCTTGCCGTATTTTTTGATTGGAAAGCCTAAGCAGTAGATGTCAGGTTCGTTTTCCTCATCGTCAATGGAGTACCCGCGCTCACGGACTTCCGCAACATCCTGAAGTAACACGCGTGATTCTGTGATTGTATTTGGTGCAATTTGGCGAAGATCGACGGTTGCCAGATAGTCCGCCATGGTCTGCCCATCGTATTCGGATAAAATGGCCTTCCCCATGGATGATGAATACAAATTCATTCGGCCACCGATCCGTGATTTCAAACTAACACTTCGCGGACTTTCAAACTTCCCGAGAAGAATGACATCCGTTCCGCTGACGATGCCAAGGTTAATGGTTTCGTTGGTCTCATCCCGAAGTTTTGTCAACGCCGGGGCCGCTAATGTCTTGATGTCAAAACTCTCTGCTGCTTTTTGCCCGTACGCTAAAAAGGCGATGCCCAGGGAATAGTTTTTTGTCTCAGCAGTTTTGGTAACGAACCCTAATGTTTCCATGGTGGTCAAAATCTTTAGTGTTGTGGGCTTTGACATTGCAACCCCGTCACTAATTTCTTTCAGCGTTTGAGTACCCTCATTGGCCAATAAATAGTCCATAATCTCTTTGGCCCGCACTAACACGGTCCCATAGGGTTTCGGGGTGGTTGTCTCTGTCATCATGTTCTCCGTTCGCAATAAAATATTTCCAAATAGGAAATTTGGTTTCACGTTCATGTTATAACAATTCTGAAAATAATCAACCATTTAGAATCACGAAAAACGCCGGCCGGTCAACTTTTATCACGATTTTGGATACGTTACAAAATGTGCATAATTGACAGATACCACAGTCCCGCTAAACTTATGCTTATTAACTTAAATAAAGGCAAGGTTACCTCATGTCCGACAAAGCAATGTTCATTGATCCAGAAAAATTCGCCTACCACTTCATCGACTCCCTTGAAAAAATGCCACAACCTGGTACGGGTGACTTGGAACGGGCCGCTAAAGTGCGGTTAGCCGCCTACCTATCCACCTATTTTTTGATCGAAAAGTTTAACCGGCAGGAAGCCAAAACGTTCGGAACTAAGGCAACAACGGCCCCCACTGAGCGGAGCTACGAGGATATGTCCTTCAGCGAAATTTTCAGAAAAGTGGCTGACATTAACGAGGAAGCGACGAACATCCTTCCAAAATAATTTACTAATCAGCGTAACCTGCTGATAAATAACGGCTTTGACCCTCATCAATTCTTGGTGAGGGTCTTTTTGACGCTTGACACATTTTCAGAAAGCGCTTACGATGCCTGTGTTTCAAACCACACTTTGGAGGTTGTCATGATGAATGCCCAACAGATTGTCTTAAACACCCTGGTTTTTGCGGATCAAGTGACCAATGAACACACCTTACAGGCGACACTTCTCGCTGCGGTTCCGACCTTTGGCATCAGTAATGCCGAAATTCGCCGCGAATACATCAGTGATTTTGCGACGGAGATCCCGGCCATTAAAGCGGCTGCGGATACCAACCACTTACGACTGTTCTATAGCGTTCCAGAAGTCCTCTTTTTGGACGGTGGCCAGTTAAATCCGAATCTGAAGCAATACTTTGATGAAGCTCAGGCCATGGGAATGTTTGCCATTAAGTTAAACATTGGCGATTTTGCCCACTACCAGGGCGACCTTACTGCTGACTTTGGGCCACTGCTTGCAACCGGTATTCAGGTCAACATTGAAAATGATCAAACCGTCCAAAGTGGCAGTTCTGCCAACATTTTGACGTTCCTTAACGCCGCTAAAGCAGCCGGCGTTGACATTCAATACGTCTTCGACCTTGGCAACTGGCGGTTCGTGGCTGAAAACGAACTGACAGTGGCCTCCGAATTGGCCCCATTCACCCGCTATATCCACGTTAAAAATGTGACCATTGAAGATGGTAAACCCAGCGTTACTGCTCTGGATACCGGGGTCATTGACTGGCAAAAGGCGCTTACCCTGTTACCGACAGACGTCCCCGTTGCGCTTGAATACCCAGCGACAGACGCTGAAATTCATCACGCCATTGACCGCTTAACCAAGTAATCCTAATCAAACTAAAAACGTCAACAGGCTCATCCTCTCGATGAAACCTGTTGGCGCTTTTGGCGTTAAATCATTTATCCTTTAATCCCATGAGGACGGCGTTGCCACCACAATGTACCCTCAGCGATCAATAGCAATACCACCGCCCCAAAAAAGACGTGCGGATAGCCGGCGCCCTCAATGAATGCCCCACCAATAAGTGGGCCAACAGCTTTTCCCAACGAGGAAAACACATTGATAAACCCTTGGTTGCGCCCCTTCATGGCCACGGTTGTCCGTTCATCCACCAACACCGGAATTGCCGGCACAAACAGTGCTTCGCCCAGTGTTAAACAGCACATCGCCACAATGAAAATGACTGCTTCATGCCCCATTAACAAAAGGGCAAACGACCCGGCCAGGCATAAAACACCCCAGCGTGCTTGGGTCATCACATGCCGAAACACGTGGGGATGACGTAACAACGTCATCTGCACAAGAACGATCCCGATGCCATTAATCACCCACAGTCGACTATAAAAGCCGGCCGTGAAGCCGGAGTGAACCACATAAACCGACAAATTGGTCATCCACTGGGAATACGCCAACCAGACAATCAACATGGCAATAAATAGCTGACCGACTGGCCGGGCGACAGGAACTTGTTGCGCGGATGGCGCGGTAGCTGCTTGCTCCTGTGCGTCATCATCTGTGACAGTTGCTGCTAAGCGTGGCAATTGACGGGGTAAACGGCCCCCCACCAATGCTGCGACCACCGCAAGGCCAATGATGACCATCATCACCATGGTGACCCCGTGGCCCCGATACAATAAACCAAGGCTTCCGGTCCCCACCACAAGGCCGAGGTTGATCCACAGGTACAGCACGTTGAAATCATGGCGTGCATCCCGACCGGCGTTTAAATAGCTGACCAGTGCGTACTGGGTCGTCAGTGCCCAACCAGTTGCCCAACCAAAACAAATTAGGAAAACGGTGAATCCAACGAGGCTGTGCCACAAAAGACCAATAAGTCCTACCGTGGAAAGACCCCACAGACCGCTCATCACCACCCACCACAGATTTGCGCGATCAAACAAGGCGCCCGCCGCCATGCTGCCGAGCGCGTTGGCTGCGGAATAGCCCAGTAGCACTAGCCCGATTTGTGTCAACGAGCGGCCAAACTCAGTCGTCAGGTACAGCGTACTGAGCGGCCACATCAGGCTATAGATCGTGTTGATCAGAAAGGCCATGATCAAGATTTTTTTGAGGGTTAGGTGTCGATTCATCGTGAGCCATCCTAGAAATTATTATTGAGCGACCCAATTGCAGAGAACAAAGTGGCCAAAAACTGCCATTGCTCCTATGGTAGGTTCCTTAAGAACTAGTATATCATCTGCATGGCATCCCGGATGTAAAACCATGACCCATAATCATTCAAAATGGGCGCGGTATAACATTTCATCTCTATCTCGATTCAAAGATTCAACGTGATACCATTCCGACTTTTCATCCGCATTTTACCAACCAACACAAAAAAGACGGTCAGCCATCGTGGCTAACCGTCTCTCAATTTTTCACTTTAATCTACAAATGCTGCTAATACTGGGACGTTATTAATGTGCAAGATGCACTGATTATTTTCGATCTGTTCCACGGCACTAAAGCGATCCTCGGCTGTCGTAATATCAAATTGATAATACTCACTGCCAAGTTTACGGGTGATCACCCGAATTGGCCCCACGTCTGGGACCACGGTTTCAATGACATCATCCAAAATCACACGGAACTTCTGTATATCCATAACGAACGCCTCCAAAGTTAATGTTTTGCATGGGTAAGTATATCGCTCAATTATGCACACACATACAGATGTGCCTAAACACGATACTGGCGGCGTTTATCGGTCATCAAAATGGCGTGTAATTAGGAAAAATCCTGGTTAAATGTCATTTTGATCTTACGCGTGATTTCTTTCGTTGAGCCAGGTCGTTGAAAGGTCCATCGCAGCACGGGTAGCGTGCGTTTGATCAAGTGAGTTTAACATTACAAAGTCATGAATCATGCCTTGGAACTGTACTTGTGTGACGGGAACACCGGCCTCACGTAATTTGTTTGCGTAGGCTTCTCCTTCATCACGGAGCACATCCGCTTCACCGTTTAAAATCATCGTTGCCGGTAACCCCTTCAAGTCATCAAGCGTTGCCCGCAATGGTGAGGCCGTGATCTCTGCGCGCTCGGCTGGAACGTTTGTGTACTGATTCCAGAACCATTCCATCCCCGCCTTCGTTAAGTAATAACCATCTGCAAATTGGATGTATGATTCGGTCTCAAAGTTGGCGTCCGTTACGGGGTAATACAACAATTGTTGTTGAATTGGCAACCCTTGGCGCTTCTTTGTCATGAGGGTCATGACAATGGCCATGTTCCCTCCGACAGAATCCCCAGCGACCGTGAGTTGATCAACATTAAACCGATGGGCTGCCGCAAAGTCTGGCAACTGTTGCAAAACGGCGTAGTTCTGCTCAATGGCCGTTGGGTACTTCGCTTCTGGTGACCGGGTGTACTCTGGGACGACCACCACGGCCTGCGTCCGCGCAGCCAACTCACGGACTAATTTGTCATGCGTATGTTCACTCCCAAAGACCCAACCGGCCCCGTGGATGTAAAAAATAACGGGCAATGTGCCTTCATTACCGACTGGGCGGATGAAGTGCACGTTGATCGTGCCCCATTCCCCTGTCGAAATCTCGACGACATCATCAGTAGCGGGCGCCTTTTCAACGTCGGTTGACTGGGCCTGTTCCAGGACTTCACGCCCCTTAGTGGGCACCAGTTCATAAATTCTTGGGTGCGCTTTACTATCATTACTAACTTCCTGAGCAGCAGGTTCCAAAACAATTTTCTTTGACATGTTCTAATCCTCTCCGATATTCGTTTGACATAATGAACAACCTGGCACAAAACGTTTTGCACAATGAATATTATAGACACCTTCGTTTGTACGTCAAATAAAAAGTTTTGGTAGCATTAGAAATAAATTAACTGCGTAAAATATTCTATTGTCTGAACCATTTGCATTAACCCTCACCATTTCTCCCACCACATTTTGAATTAGCTTTTATTGATACCGTTTTATCAAGGACCTTAACTTTTTCCATAAATAGACACGTTCACGAGGAAGAACTTTTGTGAACCCATTTTTCATCATGTATACTTAATTAATCATCAAGATAACTTTTAATTTATCGTTTCGTTGTTATACAAATACTTCTTAGGAGAGGGAAAGGATATGAAAACATTCAAGCCGCTGCTCGCAGTTACCCTGACCATGTTTTTATCACTGTTAGTCTTCTCAACCGTGGCTTCACCCGCTCGGGCAGACCCAACTGTTGAAACATTTATCTACTCTTGGTCAAATTCAGATTCTGAGGGAAAGACACCAGAGCCGGTCGTCACTAACTTTCAGCTTGATGACAAGACCATTTTGCCGTTAATGGACTACACGGGGTACACCATCGATCCCGTTAACTCCTTCGTTAAGTTCCCTGGCGATGATACACAATCCTACGCCGATATTTTTTCCTCACTTAATGTCGATTCAGTCAATGGATTCCTCGCATTGAACAACCAAAATCCTAGTATTGTCACAGAAGACGAACTCGGCCTAACCACCACGTTCAATAGCGTGTTAATTCCAAACGATGAAACGGTCACAATCAAGTATGTTTCTACCGATGGTAAAACACTTGATACAAAGACGGTCGCAACGAAGTTTAGCCGGACCATCACCATTGACCAACCAATATTTGAGGGCTACACCGTTGTTGCAAACCAACCGACATCATACGTTGTTAGCAAAGATGGCGTTGGTGCAAACGTTGTTACTGTCAACTACGATCCGGTGTCCTCATCAAGTTCAAGCGGATCCGGCAGCTCGTCAAGTAGTTCAGGTTCTAGCTCAAGTTCGTCTTCCAACAGTGGTAGTTCCTCGTCAACGAGCTCGACCCCTGGATCGAACGGTTCAAGCAGCTCTTCATCAATGAGTTCAACAACAAACGCCGATCAATCGAGCGTTAATAGTAACACTCAGTCATCCACTGTCAGTAATGCCACCAGTTCAAGTCAATCAACAACTACGGTCGCTCCTGCACAGAGTAACTCTTCTAGCAGTAACTCTGGTACCGGAACATTAGCCGCAAAACACGCTGAATTACCAAGTACTGGTCAAACAGTCAAGCGCTCAGCAGGCTTTGCTGAAATGCTCATGTTACTTGGGGTGACGCTCCTATCTGGAATCGGCTACTTCCGTTTTAAGAAACGCACACATTACAAACATTAACCCTGAACCTCCGTCCTTTACCGAAGACGGGGGTTTTATGTGCCATCAACAAAAGGCCATGTTCGCATGAACATGGCCTTTTGTTGGATCCGAATATAAAAATAATTGCACTAGCAGAAACATCAGGATTGCTTTAAGACATTAATGAAGAACGCTGGCATACCGGGATAACGGATGTCCAAACTACTCAGACTCCATAGTTCATAGGTCCGCCCATCAACATCAATCGTTGGTCCAGCATTATGAAGAATTTCATCATAAGCGGCTTCACTAATGGCATAGCGATGATCAATGACTTCAATGCCGTTGCCAGCAACTGTCCCTATACAGGTGTAATCGCCAACTTGAATGGTTACCTTCTCCATTATTCACCCTCCCTAATCTGAAAATGCTGCGATAACAGGAATTTCGTGGATATGGAGCATGCAATGATCGTTGATCACCTTTTCAACCACTTGGACCTTATCGTCAGATGTTACAATGTCAAATTGATAAAAGTCACTTCCAAGTTTACGTGTTGTTACTTTAATGGCGCCAATCTGCGGTAATGTCACTTCTGTCTCATCGTTAATAATTGGCTTAAATGCTGAAATTTCCATAACCCCTCCTCCTTAACATCAATGTTGTTCAAATAAATTGTAGCACACGATTGTGAATGATAACACATTTGCGCTATATGCTTGTACACATGCTATTATTCAAAAATATTATTAAAAATAAATATTAATCAATTTTGCGCGTCAAATAACGGCTTACCAAAGACAAATAACGTCCAGCGTTTGTCAGACTATATCTGACAAACGCTGGACGCTATTTGAGCACTGAATATCCTCTTCAATAACTAAGTGCTTTAACTGCTTTACTAACTTGAACAACTGATTTTAATGCTACTGTTACGAACTCTTTAGCATCTCGTAATGCCATTTCAACATTATCATTCTTCGCCAAACCAGCCGCAACAAGCGCAGACAATGTATCCCCGGCACCAACATTTGTAACATCTTTAATGTACTCGCCTGTTAACCAGAAGTCGTCGCCATTTTGAAGCAACACATAATCATGAATCACCTGAGGATTTTCCGATTTATGTTCTCCCGTAATAAAGACATTGCGAACACCTGAACCGCGCAATTCATTTGCTGCATGGATCAAATCCTCATCTGAATTAATCGGAAATCCGACTAACGCTTCAGCTTCCTCAACACTTGGCGTAATCACGCTTGTAATCGGCAGTAACCGTTTGACGTACTGCAAAAGCGTCTGCTCATCTAATATCAACTTATGATTTTCATTAAAAAGGAATGGGTCAAGGACAACCGGGCCAACAGCACCATCAGAACAAGCTCGTTCAACAGCAATAATGGATTCTAAGTTGGGCAAGCTGCCAATTTTACACGCTTTAATATCGAAATTTCGAAACACTTCACCAAATTGTCGAGTGATTGCTGTTCCTGGTAACGAAATTTCTGCTTCTAACGGATTTAAACCCTCGGTAACAACTCCAGTAATAATTGATACTCCATAAACAGAGCGGTGATTAAAAGCAGCTAAGTCTGCCTGTAAGCATCGGTTTCCAAGTGTCTGTACGCCCGTTACCGTCAGAACTGGTGTTTTTTTATCAGCCAACTTTACACCTCCTTTGAACCACAAAGAGAATGAATCGAACCTAATCGACCCACTCTTCTCTATCGTTTAACTACACCTTGGCTTCATTTTTTTCTAAGTCATATTTATGAGATACAAAGCCATATAAGGTCCAGCCCACAAAGGTTACAAGCGCACCGTAGGCAAGTTCTTCAGCACCGACTGCGTACAATGCATACAAACTGTAGATTGATGCAATCGTTGCAATAATATTTGTCGTCCGTCGGGCAGACGCCGTAACTCCTGCGTCGAGTTGCATTGTCTTAAGCGCCCCCATTGATAGCAGGTATGGAATAACATTTGTAACCACCGCCAAATTAACTAAGATTGTAAATTGTTTAGAAAGTGATGGACTAATTGTCATTAAGGCCAATAACGATTGCAAACATGTAATAATGATCATCCCAACCAGGGGAGTTCCATTACCGATAGTCTTACCAAAAATCTTCGGGAAATATCCTTCATGTGCAGAGCTACGGAACACTTCTGCAATTGTAAATTGCCACCCCAGTAAGGACCCAAAACATGAGATAATCATTAATCCCATAACAATATTCCCAACCATTGGCGTAAACATTTGGCTAAAAGCAACCCCAAATGGTGCGTTTGAAGCGGCTAACTTTGCATTTGGTACGATTCCTTGCATAACGTTGGTTGAAATAATGTACATAATTGCGGCACCAATCGTCCCACCAAGCACAGCAATTGGCACGTTCTTCTTTGGATTTTCAACGGAATCCATGTTTGCAGAAGCAGATTCCAATCCCAGAAAGGCCCACAAGGTAATGGAGATTGACTGACTAATCCCAGTGAAAAAGCCCATGTTGTGTGGGTTCCATGAAGCGGCGTATAGATGCCCACTAAAGTAGAACCACCCACCAATCGAAATGACCAACACTGGAATAATCACGCCCCAAACCGTAAACGTACTAATCCGGCCAGTGATTCGTGCACCACCAAAGTTAAGAACCGTTGCTAACCACAGAGTGATAATTGTAGCAATGGCAACTTCAACTGGTGACATGTGCAGCTTAAACAGCACATCCAAGTACCCAACCGCTGAAATCGCAATCGCAGCATTGGCAATGACTAGTGACACCCCGTACGTATAGTTGGCCATGAAAGAACCAGCTTTTCCATAAGAATATTCGGCATAACCACCCATCCCACCAGAGTGGCGAGTGTACATTCCAGCTCTAGAGAATGCATAGGCTAAACACATTGCGCCCCCGGCGGTTACAATCCAGGATAAGATTGACATCGTCCCAACTTGCGCCAAATTAGTTGGGAGCATAATAATCCCAGAACCCATCATATTAATGGCCGTTATGATGGTTAATTGAACCACACTCATTTTTTTCTTTTCTTGTGCCATGACGTTTCCTCGATTCCCTTATTTAATGAAAAGCATGATTATTTAACCATGCTTTTCTGGTCCTATTTCTTTTCGGCGTCATACGTGTAACCGTATGCTGTTGTCTTGCCATTTTCATTTTCGAAATAGACACCCTGAATTTCAGGTGCAAATCCTGGGAAACGATTAATTCCTTCTTCCAAAATCAAGAAGTACGTCTGGGCAACTTTACTCCATTTTTCACCTGGGACAACACAGAAGATACCAGGTGGGTAAGGAAGCGCACCTTCAAGTGCAATTTTACCTTCAATATCTTTCAATGCGACTAGTTTTGCATTGTTGTGCAATAATTCAACGTTAGCATCATATGGTGTCATTGCCTGTTCTGGGAAGTAATCTGCTAAGAACATTTCTTTTTGATATTCCTTAGCATTGTTACCCTTGTAGAAGTCGTGTAATTCTTGACAAAGTTGACGAATCGTATAATTTGCATAACGTTCTTTGTTTTGTTCGTAAAGTGATGGTAAAACGTCTTCCAATGGAGCGTCTTCCTTCACTAATGATTCAAACTTAACAATTTGAGAAACTAAGTTATCCATCTTAGCTGGCGTTTCTGCTGGAGTCATTAAGAATAAGATGGAATTAAGATCGTTCTTTTCAGGAATAATCCCGTGCTCGCGTAAATAATTAGCTAAAATCGTAGCAGGAATTCCGAAATCTTCATATTCTCCGGTCTGAACGTTAATTCCTGGTGTTGTTAACATGAACTTGTTTGGATCAACGAAGTATTGATTGTCTTCATAACCGTCAAAGGCATGCCACTTAGCACCCTTTTCAAAACGCCAGTAATCAATATCTTCAACAATCTTCTCTGTGTCAGCGTCTTCCCAGTTCTTCCCATTGACAACTGGTGGAACAAACGGACGGATCATGGTTGCGTTCTTCATCAAGCTCTTCCGAGCATTAACCGAAGTAACCAATGCATCATGCCAAAGCTTCTTTCCGGCTTCTCCTTCTTGCATCTTTGCATTTATGTCGAGCGTTGCAAACAATGGATAGAAAGGTGATGTTGAAGCATATTGCATATATGCGTTATTGAAACGTTTATGATCGATATAGCGCTTCTGACCCTTAATGTGAGAATCTTTTTTATGGATTTGTGAGGCCTGCGAGAACCCAGCTTGTTGTTTATGTGTTGATTGAGTAACCAAGATACCAGGATCTTCAGGTCCTAAGTCTAGCAATAGTGGTGATGAATCACGCATCATTGGAATGAACTGTTCGTAACCAACCCAGGCGGAGTCAAAGAGAATGTAATCACACAGGTGACCAATTCGTTCAACAACTTGCTTAGCATTATAAATGGTACCGTCGTAAGTCCCCAATTGAATAACAGCTAACCGGAATGGCCGTTTTTGTTTAGCCTTTTCTGGGTCGACTTTAGCAGCCTGCTTACGAATATAGTCTTCATCAAAGTCACGTGAGTAAATTCCACCAATAAAGCCATAAGGGTCACGAGATGTTTCTAAGTAAACTGGGCGACCACCATCTTTAACCAACGCTGCATTGTAAACAGATTTATGGTTATTCCGGTCAAATAACACAAGATCATCAGGAGCAATTGCTGCTGTAATCGCAATGTTATTTGAGGTTGTCGTTCCATTCATAACAAAGTATGTTTTATCCGCATTAAAAACCTTTGCTGCATGCTTTTCAGCTGCCATTGCAGGGCCTTCATGAATCAGTAAATCCCCTAAATTAACATCAGCGTTACAGATATCTGAGCGGAAGATATTTTCGCCAAAGAAATCATAAAATTGACGGCCAGCCGGATGCTTTCTGAAATACTGTCCTCCTTGATGTCCAGGACAGTCAAACTGAATATTACCACGGCCAACATAGGATTTTAATTCCTTAAAGAATGGAGGTAACACGCCTTCTTCATATTTTGCTGCAGCTGCTTCAATTTCACGATTATATAGTTGGTGATCATATTTGTTATTTAAGTCCAAAATATGATAAATCTTTGCCATCATTCCGGCATCAATTGTGGCATTTTCATCTGCAAGTACAAATACAGGAACACCAAACTTGGTGTCATTAACTGCATTGATAGCATCAACTTCCGTTGACATTACCACTACTGCTGCTGAGTCAACAAAATCAGTATCTAACGCTGAAACAATTTCACGATCCGTTTCAAAATACTGCATTGCCTGCTCAGTAGACGCTATCTTCATTTGATCCATGTTAATCGTCCTCCTAAGAATAAGTGCAAGTAAACCTCTAGTAAAAATTACTACAACTTATTTTTACAACAAACATTGAATGACAACAAGGCTTTTTGAAAACGCTTTTATTTTACCTAGATTTTACATTTATAAAATTCGAAGAGTGCTTTGTTAACACGGCGTTACTAGACATTCCATTGTCGTAAGCGTTTTCATCGTTTTCTAATTTTTACTCATTTTTTACCAAATAAAAAGCCCCGAGTTTTTAAATAAACCCAGAGCATTAAAGATTGATAAATTTATATATGTTTTATACTACCTCTCTTTTTAAGAACGACTTTAAACTGTCTTTTATTGCCTTCTGTTGAGTTTTTAGTTTGAAATAGCTCATTCGCAAGTGCTTTCCCGATTTCTTCAAGCGGTTGGTGAACCGTTGACATCTCAGGTTGAACATACCTCGTTAATTCAATATCATCAAAGCCCAAAATAGAAATATCCTCTGGCACTCTTTTACCATGAGCAAGTAATCCACGGTTTAACCCAACAGCCAATTCATCGGAAAATGCAAAAACAGCAGTCACACCACTATCAATAACTTGCTTTGCTGCATCGAACCCACTCACTTTTGATTCATCACGTTGTTCAAAAAATAGCGACGGGTTTAAATCCAAATGATATTCTTTTAACCCATTAGTAAAACCTGTAATTCTATGGAGTTTACTTTCACTATTACCTTTTTTCATTAATAAAGCGATTTTACGATGACCGTTATCTAATAAATACTCGGCCGCTTTGCTACCTGCCTCTAACTCATCGATTGCAAAAGTAGATTCCGAATCTTGTTCTGGGTCCATAATAGCCGTCGGTAGCCCTGTGTTTATCAATAAAGTTTGGACATAGGCCAAATCAATATTGTTTCCACAAACGATAATCCCATCGACTGGACGTTCCATAAATTCATTAATGTGATATCCGATACCCTTAGAATCATCTGAAAATTCTACTGACAGCTCTGCAAAATGCGCTTTCACTCCTAATTGAACACCCTGAATCAGTTCACGATAATACGGACTATCCAAATCAGGGACAATCATTCCAATCGTAATTTTAGCCTCAAATGGTTGATCGTTATTTGTATTGTGATAGCCCATTTTTTTTGCAACCCTAAGACCTTTTGGCGGGTGACTGCACTAAATCTATCACCTTTTCCATTCAAAATTTGTGACACAGTAGTTACAGAAATTCCAGCTGCTTCTGCAATATCAGTAATCGTTGTTTTTTTAGGCATTATTTTAACCTCAGTCATCGATTTTAAAATCTATACTCTTTTACCTTTTCTTTATAATAAGTCAGCTTCCAGTAAAAAAATAGCACAAATATTTTACTTATCTATTTAGACCACTTATATTCCTTGATCCTCCAACCATTGGTACAAGACTAATTCCATTAGGACCACTGCACTCACGCGTGAAGTGATGGTTGCCCCTTGCGGACCAGTAACCTCATCAACAAAGGTGTATAGGTTGGCATCACTAAGGTTCTGAATCGCGTTATTATCTGCACCTGTGATGGACATAATCATGGGATGTAACGGTCGGTGATCCGTTAATTGCTGAATGAGGCTGATGAACTCTGGTTCTTCACCGCTGTAATCAATGATTAGCACAAGGTCTTCAGGTTCAATGTGCCCAATGGCCGCCTTTCTGTATAAGCGATCCGATGGAAAGACCACGTTAAATCCGGCCAGCCGGTATTGATCCGCAATGTAATGGGCTGCCCCTTTACTAATACCAGTCGCAAAGATGAACAGTGTATGCATGGTGTTCATCTTTGCGGTGATTTGGTGCAGCAGTTCTGGCCGCAAGACGTGAACGGTTTCCTCGATGTTTTTTAGGTATTCTTCACGGTAGTTCTTTTGTGGCACAACAAACTGCGTTTCAGGATGCGCGGTTTGAGTCATGACGGCATCGCGCGTGGTGAATTTCAGTACAGTGATGAGTTCACTGTAACCAGAAAAGCCAATTTTACGAACGAACCGCAAAAAGGTGGCCGTGGAGACAAAGCACTTGGCTGAGACTTCACGAATTGACATCCCCTTTACATCGTTCATGTTTTTCACGATGTAATCAAAGAGTTTCCGTTCATTATCGGTGAGGCTTTTCAAATGCGCACTCGCGATTTCAAAGAAATTCATGTGTTTAACCCCCAAACGCTGCGGCATCTGGCCGCGTGTGCACCACTGTATGAATGTTGCCACCACCTAAGATCATTTCCCGTGCATCAAACCCAACAACGCGCCGGTCCGGAAAACACTTGGCCAGTGTCGCCTTGGCGATCGCGTCCTGTTCATCGTCAAATTCGGGCACGATGATCATGTCATTGACCGTCACAAAGTTGACGTAACTGGCAAAGAGCCGTTGTCCCGCTAACCGTGGTAACAATCCATTAATTGGATCAATCCCCTGACTTTCTGCTTGTGTCACGTGTTGAGCAGCTGGCATGGTCAGGTGATGAATGACCAGTTTCCGCCCCTGTGCATCACGAGCGGCTAACAGGGTTGTCTCCGCTTCTCGAACAATGCTGTACATGGGATCGGCCTCATCCTCCGTCCAGGTCAACACCACTTCGCCTGGGCGAATGTAGTTCAGCATGTTATCAATGTCCCCATTGGTTTCATCCAAAAAGTAACCATGTTTCAACCAGATAACGGTGCTGATCCCCAACTCCTGTTTTAGCCCAAATTCAACTTCTGCTTTGGTGAAGCCAGGATTCCGGCCTTCTGATAACAACACATCCTCCGTCGTGATCAGCGTGCCCTGGCCGTCTGTCATGATGGCACACCCTTCGATAATTAACTCATGGTTCACGGTGTACGGCACCCGGTTTAACTCCGCCAGCTTTTGTCCCAACAATTGATCATTTGCCCACGGAAAGTACAAGCCGTCCAGTAAGCCGCCCCATGCGTTAAACCCGAAGTCCGTTGCGGCCAACCGCCCGTTTTCATCGACGTACACGGGCCCAGTGTCCTTAACAAACGCATCGTCAGCGCTCATTTCCACCACCCGGACCCCTTTTGGCAACCACTTTCGGGCGTTAAGGTACTGTTTGTTCGAAACCAACATTGTTACCGGTTCAACTTCATTAATCAAGCTTGCCAACCGTGCAAAGGCTGCTTGAGCGGGCTTCCCACCGTTGCGCCAGTTGTCTGGTCGTTCCGGCCAAATCATGTACGCATCTGCCTGGCGCTCGAACTCGGCCACCATCCGTCTGGCAGTCGTTTTCATCACGTTCTTCATAAGAACCCTCCTGAACTTTCCTGATAAATTAAGCATACTGGACAACTGCCCATAAAAAAAGAGTTGATTCAACAATCCCTTAACCATGGCTTAACTGTGTCACCACCGCCATTACGGATTGCATCCTCAACTCTTTTACAAACTATTTACTAATGATGGTCCCGGAACCGTCTGTCAAAAAGGCTTCCACGTTATCCAAGGATGTGATCACAGCTTTTCCGTTCGCACTGTGCGCCACAAAGTCATTGGCTGCCTGAATCTTTGGCAACATGGACCCGCGGGCAAACTGACCTTCTTCAATGTAGGCTTCCAGTTCACTCACCGTAACATCCGTGAGTGCTTTTTGGTCAGGCTTATTGAAGTTGACATACACGTTATCGACCGCTGTCAACACGATCAGCAAGTCCGCGTCAATCAACTCAGCCAGCTTTTCAGACGCAAAGTCCTTATCAATAACGGCTTCACGACCCACATAACGGTTACCGTCCTTCACAACGGGCACCCCACCGCCACCAACGCTGATGGGAATGATGCCGTCATCAACCAAATGGTTCACAACGTCGGCTTCCACCACGTTGATTGGCTTCGGTGATGGCACGACCCGCCGGAACCCACGACCGGCATCCTCAACAAACGTAAAGTCTGGGTGCGCAGCTCGCTGATCCGCAATTTCATCGGCCGTATAAAACGGACCGATTGGCTTTGATGGATCCGTAAAGGCGGGATCAGTTGGCGAGACTTCCACCTGGGTGACCACCGTTGCAACAGATTGGCTTAACCCCTGTTCAGTCAACGCTTCATTTAATGCGTTTTGTAGCCAGTAACCAATGCTCCCCTGGGTCATTGCGACCGCAGTATCAATGGGCATTGCGGGGTTAGTTGCCGTCGCACCGGCCGCCTGTTGGAGTAACAGGTTCCCGACTTGCGGACCATTCCCGTGGGAAACGACCAGTTGATCACCCTGTGCCACAAAATGAACGAGGGCCGCTGCCGTTTTCCGAAGTGCTTCTTGTTGGGCCTGTGCGCTGGCGTCATCCGTTAAGATGGCGTTTCCGCCCAGGGCAACCACGATTTTTCTACCTGCCATTGCTGTCACCTATGCCTTTGGAATTTGTTGCGTAATGCAGTGCACGTTCCCACCGCCAAGGAGGATTTCACGAGCGGGAACCCCGACAACTTTGCGGTCAGGATAGAGTTCTTCCAGAACCTTTTGGGCATTTTCATCCGCTGGGTCACCAAACGTTGGGAACACGATCCCGCCGTTAGCCGTGTAGTAGTTCACGTAGCTGGCAGCCAACCGGTCACCGGCTTGACGCGGTAACGTTCCGTCAACGGCGTCAACCCCTTCACTTTCCTCTTGCGTGATGAGAACAGGCTTTGGCACAGCCAACTTCACAACTTTGATTTTACGACCCTTTGCATCCGTTGCATTTTCAAGGATGTCCAAGTTTTCCTTTGAAATCTTGTATTGAGGGTCGTTTTCATCATCAGTCCAGGCTAAGGCAACCACACCAGGACGAACAAAGTTAGCAATGTTGTCCACGTGACCGTTAGTTTCATCGTTATAAATCCCGTCCTTCAACCAGATGACCTTTTCCAGGTTCAAGTGTTCTTTCAGGACTTCTTCGATTTGTTCTTTTGATAATTGGGCGTTGCGACCCTTCGAAAGTAAACATTCTTCGGTTGTGATCAGGGTGCCTTCCCCATCAACGTGAATCGAGCCACCTTCAAGGATAAAGTCATCCAAACGGTACCGGTCAACGCGCTCTTGTTCAGCCATCTTTTGGGCCACGCGGTCATCTTTATCCCATGGGAAGTACAACCCATCGACCAAGCCGCCCCAAGCGTTGAACGTCCAGTCAACGGCCCGCAAGCCGCCCTTGTCGTCCTTCACAAACGTTGCACCACAGTCACGAACCCATGAATCGTCACTGGAAATTTCCACAACTTCCACCTGATCAGGCAACATGGTTCGGGCGTTTTCGTACTGGTCGTCATTGACCCCAACCGTGACGTGTTCAAATTGAGAAATGGCTTCGGCAACCTTCACAAACGTGTGCTGGGCGGGTTTGGCCCCGTTGCGCCAGTTATCCGTCCGTTCTGGCCAGATAATGTACACACCAGTGTGTTCTTCAAATTCACCGGGCATCCGGTAACCATCTTGTTTAGGTGTACTCGTTAAAGTTTTCATTATTCAACATGTTCCTTTCCGTTACTCGTTGGTTTTACCATTGCTTGAACTTCTTTATGTTCAGCAACCCGGACCACGATTTCACCGATAACTACCGCAACAATTGTGCCAATCAGGATTGGGAGTTTATTGCTAAGCTCATCGCTGGACCCGTTTAACGGCAGAATTGATAAGAGAATTGTGGCAATCAGGAGCACTTCAGGCACCCAGGTCATGATGTTGATCATCACTTTACCACCAGGAACCTTAAACGGCCGTTCACGGGCAGGGTCACTCTTCCGTAATTTCCAGAATGCTGGGAACATCATCGTGTAAGACAGCAGTAAGGCAACCACGTTTAGAGCGAAGAAAGCCCAGAAAATGTTTTGATTAGGAATAAATGGTGAGGCAATGACCAAAACAGAGGCCACGATGCCGTTTAGATAACCCGTCCCAACGGGCATTCCCTTTGCGTCTTCCTTCCCAAAAATGGCGGGCAAGGAATGGTCTTTGGCCGCATAATTTGCGACGTAATTGACCCCGAGCGCCCATGAAATCATTTCGGACGCCAAGATGTAGAGGAACATGATCCCAATGATGATAACAAACCAGTTCATGTGGCCAATCATCAGAACGAAACTATCAATCAAACCAGATGAAGCAGACAGCTTGTTTGTTGGAATGGCGGCACCCATCCCAAAGGCTGCTAATAGATAGAAGAAAGCGATCAGAATCCCACCATAAATGATGGCTTGGGGAATTTGTTTCTTCGGGTTGTCCATGTCGTCAGCCATGGTGGCAACGACCTCAAACCCTAAGAAGTTAAAGATAATAACGGACAGATTGCTTAGACTAGACAGGTTCAACTTTGGGAGTAAGTTTGTCCCACTGAAGTTGTTGGCAACCCCCTTTGTCACTGCAAAGTAGATGCCCATGATCCCCAAGGCCAGAATCGTAAAGATTTTGGCAAACGCGGCGAGGTTCATGATCCATTTGCTCTCACTAACTGGCTTGTTTCCCAGTGTTACCACCGTCCAGACAAACCCCAGTTGAATGATGATCTGCCAGAAGACGTTTAAATGCAGACCGAAGATTTGGGCGGCCACCTCGACGAACAACACCGCCAAACTCGCCATCCACAACGGGTAGTTCAGCCAATATAACCAGGCTAACCGACCGCCCCACCGGCGACCAAATGCTTGTTTGACCCAGTCATACAAACCACCATCGCCAACGTAGGTCGTTCCTAATTCTGACGAGATCAACCCATACGGGATGAAGAAGAGAATCAGAAGGAAGATCCACCAAAAGAATTGTGATGGTCCAATGGCGGCAGCCGGTGCGGCGGATTCAACCACCAACACGACCACAACGGCCATCAGTACGGCATCAAAAAGCCGGAATTTTTTCTTGTTTGTATTCATCGTGCGTTCCTTTCGTTGCCACCCCTACGGCACTAGGCAAGTAAACTATGCTTGTTCGTTAACTTGGTGAGCGAGCATGTCGTCAATTTCACTCTGGAACTTTTCAGCATCTTCCTTAGAAGCATGCTTCATCAGTGGGTTCAACAAGTAAGTGAAGATGGCACGCATGGCAGTCTTCCGGTTGCCGGCTTCTTCCCAAGCAAGTGAGTAGTCAGCGTCGATCACTTCGTCAGTGACTTCTTCACCACGGGTTGCTGGCAGACAGTGTAGGAACTTAACGTCCTTTGAGGCTTTGGCAACTAAGTCAGCGTTTACTTGGTACTTAGGGAAGAAGATGTGCATCCGTTCGTCCTTTGGTAATTCGGATTCGTACAAGCCGTACCAAACGTCAGTGTAGATGAAGTCGGCATCCTTCATGGCTTCATCAGCGTCTTCAGTAATCAGAACAGAACCACCAGAAACTTCGGCATTCTTCTTACCAATTTCCAGTTCTTCAGGCTTGATTTGGAAGCCCTTTGGTCCAAATTGAACAAAGTCCATGCCCATCTTTGTTGCCATAAACATGGTTGAAACACACACTTGAGTAGCGTCCCCAACAAAGACGATCTTACAATCGCTCAACTTCTTACCAGCTGGTAAGTGTTCGCTCATGGTGATGATGTCCCCTAATTCTTGGGTTGGGTGGTTGTAGTCACTCATGAAGTTAACAACGGGCACTTGTGCAAACTTACCAACTTCGGCAACCGTCTTATGACGTTCAACACGGGCACCGATGATGTCCACGATGTTCCCTAACACGTGAGATGTGTCTTCGATAGTTTCGTGACCACCCAATTGGATTTGACCAGGTGCCAAGTATTGGGCATGGCCACCAAGTTCGGTCATAGCTGCTTCAGCGGATGTCCGGGTCCGGGTTGATGATTGTTCGAAGATCATTCCAAGGGTCTTGTTCTTCAAAACTTGTGGGTAGTAGCCGGCGTTGATGGAAGCTTTCAATTTAATTCCAAGATCGATCATGTATTGAATTTGTTCCTGGGTGTAAGTGTTGGTATCGATAAAATCACGTTTTTGCATAATGACTAACTCCTCTGAATAATTTATTTTTCTTGATTACGTGATTAGCTTAACGAGGTTTTGTCGATTTAGGAAGCGCTTTCACTAAAAGCCAAACGCTTTGAGAACGGCCTGTTACACGTTTCATTTCATGAAACATGTAACACGGCGTCAAATGAGTGATGCCATTAGTGTTCACACCATTATTGCGATTACACACCGTACATTTATTCAATGTTGCATGAAACAATTATCGCCGATAATCAATCATTCTTCTTCGTGAAAGTTTGTCATAACAGTTCTTACCATCTATATTTGTGCTAAAATAGGTACCATTGTTCTAATTATTTAATGTATATTTTTTCATTCGGGTGGCAACACTTAATGACACCACCCTTTCATCCTGGCGTTTAGATTGGAGTCCTTATACAGTGGAAGAAACACAGCAGCACAACAAGATCGGCCTCGTCGGCCTGATTCTCATGGTTTTTACCTCCATTTACGGATTGAACAACACGACCGTGGCGTTTGATCAAATGGGATACGCAGCGATTTTTTGGTACATCCTCGCCGCCATTTTATTTTTCTTACCAATTGTTTTGATGTTTGCCGAATACGGGGCATCGTTTAAAGCAGCTCATGGTGGAATTTACTCCTGGCTGGCTGAATCCATCGGTGAACGCCTGGCCTTTATCGGGACGTTCATCTGGTTATCCGGCTGGATCGTTTGGCTAGTATCAGAATGCGCCAAGGTCTGGATTCCCTTTTCAACGGCTTTTGCCGGCCATGACACCACCCAGTCATGGCATTTTCTTGGGTTAAACTCCACGGAAACGGTTGGGATTCTAGCCATCATCTGGATGATCGTCGTTACCTACTTTTCAACTCACGGGATCAATCAGATTGCCCGGTTTGCGGCGTTTGGTGGTGCATTCACTCTGATCATTACAGCCTTTTTCATGATCATCAGTGTCGTATTGCTGATCATGCAACACGGTCACCTTGTCGAACCCATGACCACCCACGCGATTTTTCACTCACCAAATCCACAGTTTAGTTCGCCAATCGCGCTCATGTCGTTCGTTGTCTACGCCATCTTCGCGTATGGCGGGATGGAAACAATGGGTGGTGTGATCGATAACGTCAAGCATCCGGCCAAAACGTTTCCGCGCGCCATGCTTATTTCAACGTTTTTGATGCTCTTCATCTACGCAGTCGGGATCCTTTTATGGGGTGTTAGTGCTAACTGGCACCACATCCTTGGTAAGGGTTCCACTGATTTAGGAAACGTGCTTTACGTCTTAATGAACAACCTCGGGGTCACCCTTGGCCACGCGATGAATCTGTCGCCCCATGGCGCCACTGTTTTAGGAAACTGGTTTGGTCGTTTGATCGGTGTGGAAGAATTTCTATCTGATACCGGAGCCTTCTTCGTTCTGGTATACGCCCCACTAAAGGCCTTCATCATGGGAACACCCGCAAAGTTTTGGCCAAAACGCATCACAAAATTGAACCGGTACCAGGTGCCAGCTTTTGCCATGTGGACCCAAGCAGTTATCGTGGCGGTCGTTATCTTCGCCGTTTCGTTTGGTGGTAGCAGCGCCCAGGCCTTTTATACCGTCTTGACGGATATGGAAAATGTCTCATCGGCCTTTCCGTACCTCTTCTTGGTGGGTGCCTTCCCGTTCTTCAAACGGCGCCTCGATTTAGAACGACCATTTGTTTTTTACAAATCACACCGGACCACGTGGACGGTCACAACCATTACCTGGCTGACCGTTTTCACCGGCATCTGTTTCACCATGATCCAACCCGTTTTGGAACATGACTACTACACCGCTTTCTGGACAATCATCGGCCCCATCTTCTTTGGTGCTGTTGCCTGGGCATTCTACAACCACGCAGTTAAGAAAACGGACTTATCGTAAGTTACACTACTAAAAAATCCCCCGGTAAAATTCTAACGTGAATTTTACCGGGGGATTTTTTACGTTCGGGTGCACCATAATGGCACTCATTTTTCGATATTACTATAATTTTTAAATTAGATATTGATAACATTTATCCTTCAATGATTGTTCTCACCGTCATTATCTTAGATAAGAAACCTGTTGCCAACCCACACTTGCAACAGTGGGGAGGTGTTGTTTGATGTTTCGTGATCTTTTTTCACCGTTGATTGTCGGCGTCCTTGTTGCTTTATTTACGGACTGGTTAGCCCGTCGGCGACACAAATAATGATTTGGCAACACGCTAACCCACCCGTTTAGCCTTATATAAACGTAAAAAAGCCCCCTGACTAGTGTAAGTAGTCAGGGGGCTTGGTGTTGTTTGGTTCCATGATCTTTTATGGGTTTAGTATAGCATGCTTTCGTCCCTAACGGAAGTCATCACTTAAATATTCTTGAAGCATTATTTTTAGAAGGAATATCACATCTCAGAGCTACAAAGTCGCTGAAACGCGAAAGTGGGCGCGATTAGGCCTACTTTCGCTCTCTATTTTTAATACTGTTCCAAATATTGATCGCGTTCCCACTTCGTTACTGCCTGACGGTAGGATGCCCATTCCAGTTTCTTTGCTTCCACAAAGCTCTGGTACAAGTGATCCCCTAGGGCAGACTTCATCGTTGGATCAGCCTGTAATGTCTTTGTTGCATTATGCAAGTTGTCTGGTAAGTTACTAATGTGGTTGGCTTCCCGTTCACTCTCATCCATCGAGTAAATGTTTCGATCCACCGAATCCGTTGGCGTTAAGCCGTTACGGATCCCGTCCAGTCCTGCCTCTAGCATCGCTGCAATCGCCAGATATGGGTTAGCTGACGGATCCACCTGCCGTAATTCCAGCCGTGTCGAGTTTCCCCGGGCGTTTGGAACCCGAACAAGTGGTGACCGGTTTGAACCAGACCACGCCACGTAAACGGGGGCTTCAAATCCCGGAACCAACCGTTTGTATGAGTTCACGATGGGGTTAACGACCGCTGTGAAGGCCCGGGCATGTGCCAACAAACCACCAAGGAAGTGGTAAGCCGTGTCACTTAGCTCAAGCTCGCCTTCTGGATCATAAAAGGCGTTTCCTTCAGCCGTCGATAATGACATGTTCATGTGCATCCCTGAACCGTTAATGCCTTCCAATGGCTTTGGCATAAACGTCGCAAACAAGCCGTACTTTCGGGCAATGGTCTTAACAACCAACTTAAACGTCTGGATGTTGTCCGCTGCTTCCAGTGCATCCGCATACTTAAAGTCAATTTCATGTTGACCAGGTGCGACTTCGTGATGGGCGGCTTCAACTTCAAAGCCCATTTTTTCCATTTCGAGCACGATGTCACGACGGCAGTTTTCACCTAAGTCCATTGGGGCCAAGTCAAAATAACTCCCCTTGTCGTTTAGCTTCAACGTTGGTTCACCGTCTTCATCCATCTTAAACAAGAAGAATTCTGGTTCAGGACCAATGTTAAACGACGTGAACCCGGCATCCTTCATTTCGTTCATTACCCGAATGAGGTTGTTCCGTGGGTCGCCCGCAAATGGTTCGCCATCAGTCGTGTAAACTTCACAGATCACTCTGGCGACCTTTCCGTGTTCACTCCCCCATGGGAAGACCATCCACGTGGACAAGTCAGGATAAAGGTACATGTCACTTTCTTCAATGCGCACAAACCCGTCAATGGACGAGCCGTCAAACATTAACTTGTTATCCAGCAACTTTTCGAGCTGACTCGTAGGGACTTCCACATTTTTGATGGAGCCCATTAAGTCAGTAAACATTAACCGTAAAAATTCCACGTGTTCCGTTTTAACCAGTTGCCGAATCTCATCCTTGGTGTATACCTTTTTTGCCATGTACTGCTCATCCTTTCTTGTTCCGTGACCAGTTCTAAAAGGGCCGCCCCAGATGCTGCCGTGGTGGTCGCATTCCTGCCAATTGCTGCATTTCATCCTCCAACATCCGCCGTACCCGTTGATCTGAAACTTGCTGGGCATCCGCTAGTGCCTGTTGGTGGGCCTTACGTGCAAGTTTCCGCATCGTTTCAAAATCCATCCCGCTTGCCAAGCCATCCTTCACTTCCAGCAACCGGTCAACATCATTCAATGAATACCGCCGGCGATTGCCTTCGTTGCGAGCTGGATGAACCAGATCCTGGGTTTCATAATAACGAATTTGGCGAGGTGTCAGTGCTGTCAGTGCCACCACGGTACTCATTGGTAAAACTGCTAATGACCGCCGTAATTGCTTTTCTGACATCACTGCCCCCCCTTTTACGCTGCACATGATTTAACAGGTGTATCATCCCACCAACACCGATTCCTGTCAATTGTTCATGTTAGAACTTCTGACATAGGCAGGGCATTTTCATAACTAGTGAACAGTGCCAATAAAAAAAGTGACCATCTGAACACGTTCAGACAACCACCATCGACCAGTCATTTAATTGAGTGGCGCCACTGACTCACTGCCGCGGCAACATCGCTAATTTGATTCTGCCCGCTAACCAGGTCAAACCAGGTGACCGGTAACTGGTGCCGAAACCACGTTAGTTGACGTTTAGCATAGTGCCGCGAATTTCGTTTCAATAATTCAACTGCCGCCGCTTGATCCATTTGGCCGTTTAACATCGGAAACAACTCCTTGTAGCCGATGCCCTTGCCCGCCTGAAGCGTAAGGCCGCCCTGATCAAGCAACCATTTGGCCTCCTCAACTAGGCCGTTTGCCATCATTAGGTCGACCCGTTGATTGATCCGGTCGTACAACACCGCCCGGTCTGTATTCAAACCAACAATGAATGCGTCATATTGATCGGGTTGATCCGTTTGCGCCAGGATGGAGTGGCCAGTGCTCGCATAAACTTCCAGCGCCCGCACCAACCGGCGGACATTTCCCGCCGGAATGGTGGCAGCGGCAGCGGGGTCCACAGCGTTTAGTTTCGCCCATAGCCACTCAGCACCATGTTCATCAGCTAGCGCCGTCCACTTAGCCCGCAAGGCTTCATCGGCCGGCGAACCCAGCTGCATGCCCTTCAACAACGCTTGGAGATAAAAACCGGTGCCGCCGACAATGATTGGCAAGTGCCCTCGTGCCGTGATCTCTGCAATCAACATTTCGGCGCGGGCCACAAAGTCCGCCACGGTAAAACCATCCGTCACGTCACGCTCATTGATCAGATAATGGGGGATCCCATCCTGTTCATCAGGCGTTACTTTGGCCGTCCCAACGTCTAGGTGCCGATACACCTGCATGGAATCTCCGGAAATGATTTCACCATCGAACTGATGGGCCAATTGAATCGACAGGGCCGTTTTCCCCACCGCCGTTGGCCCTACGATCAAAAGCACTTGTGATTTAGTTGTCATCGTTCATCACCTCTTGTCTCAATTGTTGTGCTAATACCGGTTGATCTGTAATCACTGCGCCAAGGCCTGCCTGAAAACACAGCCGTAAGTCGTCCGGTTGATTGACCGTCCATCCGCGTCGTTGCACTGGGTTTGATAAACGCTGGTGGCGAATGGCCCACCGCACCCAACTGATTCTCGGATGGGTGCTTGTGATTACGCCAGTTGCTTCTAAACGGTTAGTCATTCGCGTTGGCCACCGAAACAATTGTGCCCGGTCAATGTCAGGTGCTAAGGCTGCCAGTTGTCGAAGGGACCGGCTTGAAAAACTACTGAACACAATGGTAAATGGCCACGCTTGTTGGGCCAACGTCACCACCTGTGCTTCAAGACCCGGATAACGGACATGATCTGTTTTTACTTCAATGTTCAACACGCCGGTAAACTGATGGGCCGTTAGCCACGTTAACGCATCACTGAGGGACCATAAACGCCCCGCTGGTTCATGGCGCAGCGGTAACCGGCGTAGATCCGCCCACTGCCACGTATTGACCAGTCCTTGACCCGTAGTGATTCGATCAATGGCTTCGTCATGAATCAAAACGGGCACACCATCAGCCGTTTGCTGGACGTCCGTTTCAATCCCGTCAACCCCGAGTGCAAGGGCCGCTTCAAACGCTGATTGTGTATTTTCAACTCCCTGAGTAATCAGTCCCCGGTGGGCAATGATCAATGTCATAAATTTTCCATTCTTTCCGCTGGACGTCCTTCCCAAAAAACGACATAATGAATGTGTTACTAAACCATTGAGGAGGTCATCTGCATGAAATCATTCAATAAAGGCTTTTTAGTTGGCGTTATCGCTTCACTTGGGGCCGTTGTCGCAAGTTTGGTGTCATTCCACAAAACGGTTATCACACCAATCGAAGCTGAAGAAGACCGCATCGACGACAACCGCCGTCGCGCTCTACGCAAGTCACGTTCTTCACACCAAGGTTAATCAACTGAGTGTTGCACAACACTTAGATAATGAAACAGGCACTTATGGATGATTATTCCATAGGTGCCTGTTTTGATTAGTACTTGCTGGATTTGGTCTTGCCTTCCCAACGACCGTAGCCGCCCTTCAGGATGAACAACTTGGTGTAGCCGTTGTTGGCTAACCGAAGTGCAGCCCGACCACTTAACGTCCGGCTTTCATCGTATAAATAGACAGGTAAATCTTCACGAATTTCCTTAAACCGTTGGCTGAACGTTGAGTAAGGAATGTTCCGAGCGCCTAAAATATGGCCCGCATCAAAATCCTTCTTCTCACGAACATCAATAATTTGGGCCCGGCGCATTCCCGCCTGGAACTCTTCCTGGTCCAACATGGTTGCGGCACGATTCCGCCGCACCACCATCACAATGCGCCAGATCACCCAGCCCACCACGATCGTTAACCCAACAATATCAAAAATCCATTCAGCAATCGACATCGCAACTAACACAACACATTCCCCCATCTTTTAAACCTAATACACACATTGTACACATTTGCCGGCGCACTGCCTAGGCTTGCCCAGAATTTTCCGGTTTCTGTTCCTCAATGTGGTGTTCATGATTCAAGACAACCTTCGCCTGAAGCCACGTTGGTTTATCGATGGTGTTCATTTTGTATAGGTTATCTAACTCGAGGGCCATCACCTCAATGTCCCACAACCGCTTTCCGACATAAACGTAGATGCCAAACATTTTCAGCAGTTGTTGCACATCGTATAACGTCCGTAATGACGCTGGTTCACCACGATACATGTTTGTTTACCTCCGTTTTACCATTACATAATTAATAACAGCACTGCGCTCACAGCGCCAAGACCAATGACCCCTAATCCACGCCACCAGATCGGCAAACGACGGTAGCTATGATTAGCTGGAACCCAAAGGATCATCGCGACAACAAAGCCGCCCAGAAGGCCCCCAATGTGCCCCCAGATGTCCACGCCAGCACTAAAGAGGTCAAAGACTAAGTTTAAGACCACCAGTAAGCCAAATTGACGCGCAACCTGCCGTAAATACGGGTTCGCTCGTTCAATGATCCCAAGAATGATAAACGCACCAAACAGGCCAAAAATGGACGTACTGGCACCGGCAGAAAGTGTGTGTGGTTGAAAAGCAGCACTCCACGCGTTCCCTGTGAAGCCACTGACCACGTAAATCACGAGCATCCGCCAGTGGCCGAAGAGTGATTCAATTTGCACGCCTAAGAAGTACAACACCACCATGTTTAGCCCAATGTGCATCACGCTCATGTGAATAAACATTGGTGTAAACAAGCGCCACCACTGTCCCGCTTGAATGAGTGGTGTGTACCGGGCACCAGCTTCTAACAGTGCCTGGCCGGAAAATGTGCTGTTTAGAGAAACGGCCGGTAATTGGTACCGAAACACCATCCATAAAAAGACCAGCACATTAATGGTCACCAACGTAATCGTCATTGGTGAGCCGTTTACGAATCGTCGCCATCGTCTCATGTGTTGTTACCCCTCCTGAAGCGAAATTAATTGCTGAATTTTAACGTCGAATCGTTCTACCGACCACGTCGCGACGTGATGCCGTTGCGCTGGGAGAACCAAACTAGCGGTCGGCCCGGCATATTGGGCCAGATAACGGTCATAGTAACCGGCACCAAAGCCCACCCGGCTCCCATCGTCAGCAAACGCAACGCCTGGAACAACGATTAAGTCATGCTTGTTTGGTGCAATAACCGTTCCGCCGACCGGTTCCTCGAGACCAAATTTGGTCGTTTCAAACGTCACTCCTGGTCCCAAGACCACAAATTCCATTTGCCGGTGCGCTAACGTTCTTGGCACCGTCACCGTCTTTCCCGCTGCTAACGCCTGCGCGATCAACGGCCTAGTATCCAGTTCAATGGCCGTACTCATGGTCAATCCAATGGTCGTGGCTTTTTGCCATTCTGGCCGACCAATCAGCCCGGCAATAAGTTGTTGGCTCTGTGCCACTTTATCCGTGGCTGATAATTTTTCTAATGCCGCCAGTGTCTGCTGACGAACGACTTGCTTTGTTTGCATGTTGCACCCCGTTAGTTGCCCGAAAAAAACAAAAAAGCGTCTGAGAAAATTCCCAGACGCTAATCAGTCATTACTTAGTTTCACGGTGCAAAGTAACTTTGCGATCGTGAGGGCAGTACTTGTTTAATTCAACCCGGTCTGGATTGTTGCGCCGATTTTTTGATGACAAGTATGTTTGTCGACCACATTCGGTGCATTCTAAGGTAATGTGTACGCGCATCTTTAACCCTCCACTCTACTTGAAATTGGCGAAGACGCCTCAACTCGAACAATTCTATCATTATTTTTGCGTTCTGACTAGTCTTTTGTCAGAAATGATTAACTTGCTTCGCTCGAATTGGTGACATTCTTCCAGTATAACTTGTAAATCTCGGCAGCAATGTTCTGGTTAACCAGGTATGACGAGGTCGTCTCTGGCAACCCTGGCACGGCCACAGCAACGGCAACCTGTGGGTTCTTCGTTGGTGCATATGAAATAATACTTGAAGTAACCGTTTGTTGCCCGTTAACGTATGTTTCGGCCGTCCCAGTTTTAGCAACGATTCCTGGCTTTAAATCTTCCAGGACAGTCGCCCCAGTCTTATGAGGCGATGACCCGTTGACCACTTGCCACATCCCTTGCTTGATGATGGCCTTGGCTTCTGGGGACGCTTCGACGTAGTTTAACGCTGTTGGTTCTGCTTGGTAGTCCACAGCCCCTAGCGTCCCGTCATTCTTCGTTGACCGGACTTGTGAGACCACGTATGGCTTCATCCGGTAACCACCATTAGCTAACGTTGAAACGTACTGCCCCAACTGGAGCGTTGTGTACGCGTCATAGTTACCAAATGCTTCAACCAACGCAGACCCAATTTGCTTCCGGGTCGATAACCCCTTCAAACCAGCTGATTCACCAGGAATGTCAATCCCTGTCTTCACGCCCAGTCCGTACTGGTTAAAGTTGTTCCGGAGCTTCTGGAACATGTCCGTTGGTAATCCCTCAATGGAGGCCCCTTGTGAATACTTATAGCCAACCATCTTCATGGCGACCTGAACGGCATAGGAGTTGGAAGATGTTTCCAGCGCCATGGCTGCATCCATTGGGTAAGACCCATTTTGGTTCCAGTCCGTCGAAATCTTCGACGTTCCCGTTAAAATAATTGGTTGGTCGTTCAATGTGTTATTGGATGGCGTTAATGCACCAGATTCAAACCCACCAGTCAGCATTGCTGGTTTAACGACGGATCCCATAACAATTGGTTGGTTAATGGCCCCTAACGCATCTGTCGTCACTTTCCCTGTCGTTGGGTTCCGTGAATCACCAGCCATCGCTAAGACAGCCCCGGTATTAGGATTCATGACAACAGCATAGGCTCCCTGACACGTTCCACCAGGCAATTGATCATCGATCACCTTTTGAACGGCATCCTGGAACTTCGCATTGATCGTCAAGACAAGGTTTGACCCCTTCTTACCCGCATATTCCTGAGTTTCCTTCGTGATGGTGGAGTTGCTGCTAACTTCCACGGATGTCCGGGATTTTGTCCCCTTTAGGATCGGTTCGTAGGCTTTTTCAATGTAACTTGAACCAACGGAATCATTTCGTGAATACCCTTGTGAGAGTAGTTGGTTAACTTCGTCTTCTGGCAATCCTTGCTTTTCGGTAGTCACCGTTCCGACAAACGACTTCACGGAATTTCCTGATGGATAATCACGTGACCAACTCGTCGAGGTCTTTACACCAGGCATTTCGGACATGTGCTCCCCAATTTGAGATACTTCTGTCGCCGTAACGTCTTTTTCCTTGATGTACGTTGTCGATAAGGAATAGGCCCCGTTCATCTTGGTAAAGATAGCTGCTGCATTTTTCTGTGCGGTCGTTAATTGAGGTTCGTGGGCCACCACGTAATCTTGAGTTGCAGTTTGCAACGCATTATCACTCATTGCGGCCGCCTTAGGAATTTTTGCAACCACTTTCGCCATGTTCTTTTCATTCGCGAGGTAGTAAATGGCAATCTGACGGCTCGTTAAGGCATCACTTGATACAGACAGATACTTGCCAAGCCGGTTAGACACCTTAAACATATCGGCCCCAGTGACGTTAATTCCCTTCGTGTAACTAATGGCCTGGTGGGCTTCATTACCAACCAGCACCTTCCCCGTTGAATCGTAAATCATTCCCCGTTGAACGCTATTTGTTTCGATTGTGTTTGCAGTCCGGTTAACCTCTGCCTTAAGCTCGGCTCCGTTTTGGATCTGCAAGTACGCCATTCGCCAACCGAGGACGGCTAACAGAACAAACACGATCACCAACAATATATTTAACCGGATGGGGATCCGGGTCGTTTGATCATCGCGATTGCTTTGTGCCCGTCGCCGTTGCATAAACTTTTTAAACACTAGCCCTCTAACCTACCTTATCTACCTTGTCGATCATTCATCATAATCATTAAATTTCGGCAAAGTGCTTTGCCGAGTAAAAAGTATCGTCTATCATTGTAAAGGAAGTCGTAGAAAAGCTAAAGTCTCGCCACGAATCTTTACGCTTTTTTGAGAGAAAGGAATTCACATCCCGCATGATTAAACAACATTTTACAAAACACTGGCCCCTTTACCTGAGCTTTTTCATTCCGGCCCTCCTCATGACAAGCTACTTTGCTTGCCGAGGAATGGCTCCGTTTGGCTCTAGCTCACTCCTAACTGTCGACATGGGCCAACAATACATCGATTTTTACGCCTTTTTCCGCAATACATTGCTTCACCACCCAGGAAGCTTCTTTTACAGTTTCAGTAAGGCACTTGGCGGTGAAACGTCCAGCCTGTGGGCCTATTACTTAATGAGTCCGTTCAACTTCCTGATTTTGCCCTTCAGTCGTGGCGGCCTGAGTGCCGGCGTCTTTTTGATCACCGTCATGAAGTACGGGAGCGCCGGGTTAAGCATGGCGTGGGTCCTTCAACGGTTACGGTTGCAACGTGGCTGGCGTTTACCGATGTTTGCCATCGCGTATGCTTTGTGTGGCTGGACCGTTGCAAACCAGCTCAACCTGATGTGGCTCGACGCCCTTGTAACGCTACCACTAGTCGTTTACGGGTTGGAACGCTTACTCACGGCTCACCACTGGTTGCCCTACGTTTGCTGGCTTGGTGTGACGTTCATCGTGAACTACTACATGGCCTACATGGTCGCCTTATTTACCATCCTGTACGTTTTGTTTAGCTTGGTGTGGCATCGGTTCACATGGCGCACAAGTCTCCTTAATCTTTGTCGCTATGCGGGTGCCTCCGTTATTGGAGGCGGGTTAGCCGCCATCATCCTCATTCCGACCTACTTCGCATTGCAGCTTAGCAAGGCCTCCTACACCGTTGTTAAGGTTAAGTGGGCATTTGACTACATGCCTGCTAAAATGCTCGGTAAGCTCTTCCCAGGGGGCTTTAACTTTGCTCAGATGCCAAAGGGGCAACCCAACATTTTTGTGGGGGCCGTTGTTCTGTTACTTGTTGTTGCCTTTTTCATCGAAACGCCCCTGCGCTGGTCCGTTAAACTGACGGCCGGACTGATTACGGTCTTCCTGCTCCTGTCCATGTGTTTCACGCCGCTAAACTTATTGTGGCACGCAGGCCAATTTCCCATTTGGTACCCGTACCGTTTTTCCTTTGTCTTTTGTTTCTGGTTGATCTGGCTGGCAGCCATTGCCTGGCCGACCCCGCAACCACTCCGCTGGGAAACCATCGGGACTGCGGCTGGGTTACTAGCTGTCATTGTGGGCTACCTGCTCATTTCCCTCCACAGCGTTAACTTTCTTACCGTGGGTCAAATCATCACCGGCAGTAGCTTCATGTTGATTGCCCTCTTGCTGTTAGCCCCATGGCCTGGTGATCACACCTGGATGTTGCCAATTCTTGTGTTATTGACTGCCGCCGACCTTGGTACAAACGTGGTCCTGTCGCTAAACAAAATTAGTTATGTCCCGCAGGATCAATTTAGCACCTACACGGATGCCATTGATTCCGCCAGCACCACGGTAAAATCTTTGGATGATGATCTTTACCGCATCGGCACCACCTTCCAACGAACGAAAGATGATCCCATGCAGGGCGACTACTTTGGTGGGTCACATTTCGGCTCCACCCTGGAGCGCAAAACGACCGGTTTTTATGACCTCACCGGGAACCCTGATGGTGATGGGTTTGTCACGTATGCGAACGGAACGAAGTTTATGGACGCGTTGCTTAACATGAAGTATTTCTGGACGGCAAACGAGACGACCGCCCAAAATCATAAGTCTGTCGCGTACAAAAACATGCCGACACTCACCTACAAACCAGACATCACCAGCAGTTATGATTTGGTTCACTCCAGTACTGACATCCGCACGTACAAGAACCCGGATGCACTGGGGATGGGGTTCATGGCCGCAGCCAGCACCCTTTCAGTCAAAAACATTTATCGTGATCCAATGACGAATCAAAATCAGCTCTGGAACGCATTCTTAGGTGAACCAAGCACGAACAAACTGTTTACCGCCGTTAATTTTGATTCACTTAACGTCACCAACACTAATAAAATTACCAACATCACCGGGGCAACCCTCAACAAGACCAACTTGAAAAAGCCGGCCAGCATGACGTTGCACTTCACGCCGACAACGGATGATGCGTACTACCTGTCAATTGGTTCTAACCTTCAAAAAGATAACGTCACGATCCTGCTTAACGGTCAGCCGCTGAGTCAATATGACACGTATCGAAACACGGTTTTGGTGAACCTTGCCAGTGGTCAAAAGGATCAGCCACAGACCATTACGTTTGAACTGAAAAAACCAACGTTGTGGCTTCAAAACGTCACGTTGTACCACTTGCCAAGTGCTCAATACAAACACGGCATTAAACGGCTTCAACAACATCCCCTGCTCGTCACCTCATGGGGACAGACCCACATCAACGGAACCGTCACGGCCACCAAAGATCAACCAGTCCTCATGACCAGCATTCCGGCCCAAGCGGGTTGGCACGTTAAGGTCGATGGTCACACAGTCACACCAACGACCATCGCCGACGAATTCATGGCACTCCGGTTATCACCAGGCCATCATGATGTTAGTTTCACCTACCGGCCACCGTACTTTTTGACCGGGCTCATCGCCACCATCATTGCGGCCTGCTTAACGGCCGGCACTGAATGGGTGTACCGACGCAAGCACCTCGGCTAATCATTACAAAATAAGGGCCCGCACAGACATTGATTGTCTATGCGGGCCCTTATTGTAACCACCATCTAGTTCATGTTGGATTCTGGTTGCGCTACATATTCGTAATGCGGTTCATCTAATTTATCGTCGTAATCAATCACAAAATCATAGCCAGCAAAAAACCATGCGTCACCATAGTTCACAAAGTATTTGATGCCATCTTTTTCGGTCTCACCAACTGGGCGATCAGGATCTTTATCCGGGACCATGGCCATGGAAAAACCATCATGCACTGGTGTCTTTCCGTAGACCTTCCCATAAAACTTCATGCCATCGCCGGGTTTTAAGCCCACTTCATCTTGAAACCACTTACTGGCTGCATCTGTCACTGTAATCTGCATGCCGCTTGCCTCCACTCAATGAATTCGCTTTCATGAACTAACTTTAGCACATTCGCTTGTGAACGCAAGCAATTAAAATCGGCTAATGGCTTGGTGTGATTGGCATCACAATGTTTTTACTTGTGAAGAAAACGGGCATACGCATCTGCGTCATAGACCTTATCGATTTCGCCAAGGTATTCTGTCGCTTCACGGACGTACCCATGTTTGAATAACCACAATCCATCACTCTTATCAAGCGCAAACACACCACCAAGGTCGTAACGATCCTTTTTAGCGGCCAGGGCTTCCGTAATCATTTCCCATTGGATCCGGTATGGTGCCAGCAGTTTTGGTTCTGCATTAACACTACCACCGTACATGTACCACAGTTTGTCCCCGTACTTAAAGGCCAATGAGCCAGCTAAGTCTTGAGTCTCTGAGTGCGCAATGAAGATCCGTAAAATATCGGTATCAGCAAACGCCGTCACCATCCGATCAAAGTAGTCCCGTGGCCGGTACGTAATCCCCTGCCGGTGACTCATTTCTTCATACAACGCGTAAAAACGGTCCATTTCGGCCATGCTGTTTCCAGCTTCAACCATCAATTCAGGCTTGATGGAATGGCGCACGTCATGGCGCGTGTTTGGTCGGAACGTCATCAACACATCATCAGCGCTCTTATCCTTTAAGTCCATCACCATGTTAAACCGGGGTTGGATGGTGTCATGCATCCCCACGTTCCGGTTCCGCACTTCATATCCATGCGCAGTAAACTCAGCTGAGAGATCGTCATTGTACACGACCTCAGGGTCCATCCGTAATACGTACACGTTGTTTTCACGTAGCGCTGGTTCTGCTTCGGCAACCAGGGCGTCAATCGTTGCAACGTCGGTTGGATCGCAAACGGGGCCCTTTGAACAGTAAGCAAGCTTTTCCCCATCTTCGTTTGCAATCATCAAAATTGACATTGCCGCGGTGATTTTTCCATCAGCCTCTAACGTGATGTGGAGCGGTTCCCAATTGTTTTTAATTGCACCCCAACCGGGATCCTGGGTGATTGATGTAAACGGTGCGTTACGGACAAATTCCGTGTACCGCGCCATTGCTGCTTGATCTTGTTCATTAATAACGGGCATGTTTAATTTCCTTTCTCAATTCGAGCATTCGTCTAACTAGGATAATAGTTTACCGTAGTTTTTTGCAAACAACAATTCAGCATCCTGATAACTAAAAACGTGCGCGTGCTGGATGACCTACATCATCTGCACCCGCACGTTTAATTAAATGAACTTAGTCAGCGTTTTCTACCGTGAGGATGGCAACTTGCATGCTACCCACTGGGAGTTTAACTTCAACTTCGTCCCCAACCTTATGACCAATCAAGCTCTGGGCAATTGGTGAGTCATTTGAGATCTTTCCGGTTGTTGGGTCTGCTTCTGCGGCCCCCACAATCGTGTATGTCTCTGGTTCTTCATCTGGTAATTCTTTGAACGTGACGTTCTTCCCTAAGGAAACTTCGTCACTTGCAACACCAGAGTTGTCAATAATTTCAGCGTTATGAATCATTGCTTCAACCAGGGAGATCCGTGATTCAATGTTTGACTGTTCGTCTTTTGCTGACTCGTATTCAGAGTTTTCTGAAAGGTCACCGTAACTTCTAGCGATCTTGATCCGTTCGATGATTTCTGGACGGGTCACTAATTTTAAGTGCTCTAATTCTTCTTCAAGATTTTTAAGACCTTCTTCGGTCATTGGGTATGTTTTTTCTTCAGCCATTTTTAATGTAACTCCTTTGTCACTAATTTCAACAGTCACAAGGTTACCATGCACAACTGTCCTTGTAAACGGACTAACCAAGAAAATTGCCGGATTCATTAGATTTAACGTTTGGCTTATACAAAACGGAGTCTTTCACGGACTAAACTAAGTTGGTTGCTGACGTTTGAAAACGCGAAAGCTAGCACAGACTCTGGCTCATCTAACAAAAAACGGGTTCTCATGGACAGAAGTCGTCCATAGACATTGAGTGCGTTCCCATCCTTTTTTGTTTTCGTTGCCGAAAACGCGAAAGCTAGCACAGGCCTTGGCTCATCTAACACAAAACGGGTTCTCATGGACAGAAGTCATGCATAGACATTGAGTGCGTTCCCATCCTTTTTTGTTTTCGCTGCCGAAAACGCGAAAGCTAGCACAGGCTCTGGCTCAGGTAACACAAAACGGGTTCTCATGGACAGAAGTCGTCCATAAGAACCCGTTTTGTGTTACCTGAGTTAGCCTAAACGTGCTAGTTTTCGCTCTTTTGTGCTTTAAACATACTGTCCTTACCATCTTTTGCCAAGATGTCGCGGATCTTTGTTGACAACAGGTCGATAGCCACCGTATTTTCGCCACCCTCGGGCACGATCAAGTCTGCGTAACGCTTTGTTGGTTCCACAAACTGATGGTACATTGGCTTCACTGTTGCCAGGTATTGGTCGATGACGTTGTCTAATGTCCGGGCCCGTTCGTTAATGTCCCGTTCAATTCGGCGAATGATTCGAATGTCGTCATCTGTGTCCACGTACACCTTAATGTCCATCAAATCACGTAACCGGGGATCATCCAAAATCAAGATTCCTTCCAGGATGATGACATCACGTGGTTCTTGATGTTCAGTTTCAGTGCTTCGCGTTAATTCTTTGTAATCATAAACAGGCTTTTCAATGGCCTCATAGTTGATTAAGTGCGTGAGCTGTTCGATCAGGAGATCGTAATCAAAAGCTAAGGGATGATCATAGTTCACGGCCCGGCGTTCAGGGATCGTCATTTCCGCCTGATCGTTATAGTAGGAATCCTGCTGTAAAATCAGGATCGAATGGCCGGCCAACTGGTTATAAATGGCTTGGCTAACGGTTGTCTTTCCGCTCCCAGAACCACCAGTCACACCAATTACAACCGGACGCTTTGCTTGTTCTGTCATTACCCTGTCTCCTTTTCGTTTACCCTATTTTTGTTTGCTGTTATCGCTTTGGTACTTACTTGTGTAAGCATTTTGTTCATCAAGTGTCTTTGAGTAATGAATCTTCCCAGTCTTCATGTTGGCCACAAAGTACAGGTACCCTTGATCTTCATTTGCTGGTTGTGCCACCGCTTCAATTGCACTTAACCCAGGGTTGTTAAACGGTCCAGGACCGTAACCCGTGTTGGCGTACAGGTTATATGGTGAATCAACCTTCAAATCAGCTAAGGATAAGTTTGGCTTCTTCTTGTTCAGTGCATATTGCACGGAAACATCAGATTGTAATGGCATGTCAGCCTTGATCCGGTTGAAGAAGACACCAGCAACAGTTTGCATATCGCTTGCCGTGTTGGCTTCCTTTTGCGCCAATGAGGCTAACGTCATCGCTTGTTGAACCGTCAAACCTTCAGATTGGAAACTGCTGAGGTACGGTTGAACACGTTGATTAGTTGCCGCAACCATTTGTTCAACCAGTGCCTTTAAGGTTGCTGGCTTCTTGGTGTCGTAAACGGCTGGGAATAGGTACCCTTCAAGGTGATAACACACCCCAGTTGATGACATACTGGATGACAATAAGTCAGGGTATGTCTTAGCTAAGCCCTTAACAAAACTTTCGTCCTTCATCAGGTCCAAAAATTCTTGCTTGGTGTACTTAGAATGTTTTGGCAAGGATTCAGCGATCTGTTCAACCGTTTCACCTTCTGTAATTAACAGTGAATTCTTTGCAGTGGTCAATAACGGCATGTCTGACCCGGGTTGATTCAATTTCTTCGCGATTTGCTTAACCGTCATGTTCTTTGTCACAACGAAATAACCGGCCTTAAAATCAGCCATGTTATTATCAGCCGTGTACTTATTAAACGCGCTGGCGTTCTTAATGGCGCCCTCTTTTTGAAGCGCTGTGGCAACCTGTTGAGCCGTGGCCCCTTGTTCGACTTGAACCTGCACCTTTTTATGGCTGCTTGGATCAACGGCTTTTAGGTTGTTAGAATAACTGATATTGCGGAAAAGAATGCCCCCAACAATGATAACGATCACTGCAAGGAAAATCCCGATCAGCCAGTTACGGCCCGTGTGTTGACGCGGACGTGTACGACGTTGCATAAAGTTTGCCCCCTAATTTAAAATCATCCTTTACATTGTAGCGAAAAATGCTGTTCAAAACTACACTCACTTGAGCAATGACACGATTTTGACATAATTAACCGGTTTAGTGGTCTCTCAAAGCCGCTAAAAGTGACCCCTATCAATGCGTTTTTCCCTGTTTTCGTTGCCGAAAACGCGAAAGCTAGCACAGGCTCTGGCTCATCTAACACAAAACAGGTTCTCATGGACAGAAATCATGCATAGACATTGAGTGCGTTCCCATCCTTTTTTGTTTTCGTTGCCGAAAATGCGAAAGCTAGCACAGGCCTTGGCTCATCTAACTAAAAAATCGGTATCCATGGACCAAAAACGTCCATAGATACCGATTTTTTAGTTAGATGAGTTAGCCTAAACGCGCTAGCTTTCGCTCTACCTAATTTCTGCCTCGAAGCTTGTTTCCAGTTCCTTCACGACCTTATCGAAGGACTTTGTTACGTCCGCTTCCACCAACGTTCCCTTCACATCCTGGAACGTTAATGTATATGCCAATGATTTCTTCCCGGCTGGCAGATGGTTACCCGCGTAAACATCAAACAGTGTAACGTCCACCAAGTGAGCGCCGCCACGTTTTTCAATGGCTGCAATCACATCCGCGTTTGTCACCGTTTCATCGACCAAGATGGCCACATCCCGCGTTACTGCTGGGAACTTCGAAATTGGTGCGTACTGCTGCCGGTCATGGTCCGCATCAATCAAGGCCTGCAAGTTCAGTTCAAACACAAACGTTGCCGGAATCTTGTAATCAGCCGCAATCGTTGGGTGCACTTGACCCACAAACCCAACCAGTTCATCCCCCACGTAAACGTCTGCCGTTTGGCCGGGGTGCATTTCTGGCCGTGTTTGGTTCGCTTGATAGCTAACGGGTTTCGACAAGCCCATGTCGTGCAAGAACAGCTCAACGATCCCCTTCATGCTGAAGAAGTCTGCGGCCGCAGCCTTATTGTTCCATGTCGCGGGTGTCATTGTGCCCGTAATGGCACCCGCGATGTGTTCTTCTTCCAATGGCCGAATGTCATCACCTTCGCGATAGAACACCCGTCCCTGTTCGTACAAACTGACATCCGTTTGCTTACGCGCAACGTTATACGCCACGTCGTCCAACAACCCGCTGATCAAGTTCATCCGCGCCGTTGTGTGATCAGAACTCATTGGGAAGTCCAATAACGTTGGTTCGCTATCCCGCATCATGAACAGTTCAGCCTTTGCCGTAGTCGTTAGTGCATAACTAATGGCCTGGTTTAAACCAGCACCTTCCAGCAAATGCCGGGCGTCACGCATGATCCGTTGCGCTGACGTCAATGAGCCCGGTGTGGTTGGTCCCGTTGGTAACGTTGATGGCAAGTTGTCATAGCCGTAAAGTCGGGCAACTTCTTCCATCAAATCAGCTTCGATCGCAATGTCCCACCGGCGAACGGGAACCGTCACGGTGAACGTTTCCCCGTCGTTAGTTGTTGGGAAGTTTAAGTGATCAAATAACGTTTGCACAGCTGCTGCCGTTAACGTTGTGCCCAGCACATGGTTGATCCGGGTCAACGTAATTGGAACAACAACCGGATTAACCACCGTTTCACTACCAACTGCGGTTCCCGTAGCAACATCCCCAGCGCCCAGTTCAGCCATCAAGGCTGCGGCATGGTCCAACGTTGTCTGGTTGTCAGCTGGGTTGATCCCACGTTCAAACCGCATGGAAGCTTCCGAATGCAGGTTGAAATGACGCGCTGTTTTCCGAATGTGAATGGGTTCAAAGATGGCACTTTCAATGGCAATTGTCGTTGTCTTGTCATCAATTTCTGTGTCCAACCCACCCATGGTTCCGGCTAAGGCGATGGCACGGTCGCCATCAGCAATCACCATATCTGTATCGCGCAACGTCCGTTCTTCGTCATCCAACGTGGTCAACGTTTCGTCAGCATGTGCCAACCGAACGCTAATGTTATGACTCGTCAACTTGTCATAATCAAAGGCGTGCAAGGGTTGACCATACATCAACATCATGTAGTTGGTAACGTCAACGACGTTATTGATCGGCCGAATGCCCGCTTCCCATAACCGCTTTTGCAGCCATAGTGGGCTTGCTTGAACCGTCACATTTTGGACCACACGCATTTTATACGTTGGTGCTAACGCAGGGTCTGCCGTGACGTTAATGAGGTCGGCAACGTTGGCTGACGCTGCTTCTGTCAGGGTGAATTCTGGAAGTTTTGGTGTTTGACCGTAGATGGCGCCGACTTCCCACGCCGTTCCGTTCATGGAGTTCATGTCCCCACGGTTTGGTGTGAGGTCCGTTTCGATGATGTCGTCATCCATGCCCAAAATTGGAAAAACAGATTCACCAGGAACACTGTCAGCTGGCAAAATGTAGATCCCATCTTCGTAGTCACTTGGTGCGATCTTGGCATCAAAACCAATTTCTTGGAGGGCACACAGCATTCCGTTTGAAACGACGCCGCGCATCTTGCCCTTCTTAATCTTGTTGTGGCCGCCGATCCAGGCACCAGGCATCGCAACGATCACCTTTTGGCCCACGGCAACGTTTGGTGCCCCACACACGATCTGTTGTGGTTCATCTTCGCCAACGTTCACCTGACAAACGTGCAAGTGATCTGAATCTGGGTGTGGTTCAACGCTCAACGTTTCCCCAACAATCAATTTACTCATGCCGTCGCTCATTTTGTAGACCCGGTCCACTTCAACGGCCGTTCGTTCAATCTTTTCACCGAGGTCCTTTGGGGCCACATCCAGGGTGAGGTACTCTGATAACCAATCTGTTGAAACTTTCATCGCTGTTGTTTACCCCCGTTTGTAAAATTGTGTTAGGAAACGTGTGTCATTTAGGTAGAAGTTCCGGATGTCGTCGACACCATACTTCAACATGGCAAACCGGTCCGGACCAAGGCCAAAGGCAAACCCACCATAAACGGAGGCATCCACGCCGGCCATCTTCAACACGTTTGGATGCACCATTCCGGCACCCAAAACTTCGATCCAGCCCGTGTACTTGCAGACCGCACAGCCCTTACCCAGACAGTTGAAACACGTGATGTCTGCTTCAACAGATGGTTCCGTGAATGGGAAATAACTTGGGCGTAACCGAACGTTAAACTGATCACCGAATAGGTTTGCTGCCACCATTTCGAGCGTTCCCTTTAAGTCAGCCATCGTAATGTGCTTATCGATCACAAGTCCTTCGACCTGATGGAACTGGTGGCTGTGCGTTGCGTCATCTGTATCACGCCGGTACACACGGCCGGGGCTGATCATCTTCAACGGACCGTTACTAAAGTCATGGTTTTCCATGGCTCGGGCCTGATTAGGACTAGTGTGCGTCCGCATCAAAATGTCGGGTGTGATGTAGAACGTGTCCTGCATATCACGGGCAGGATGGTCCTTTGGCAAGTTCATCATTTCAAAGTTATGATGATCGTCTTCAACTTCTGGACCATCAACCACCTGGTACCCCATGCCAATAAACATGTCTTCCAACTGGTCAATGATGCTTTGAATCACGTGTGGTTGTCCCTGAGCCACAGGAACCCCCGGCAATGTAACATCCACTGTATCCGCAGCCAGTTGTGCGTTTAACGCAGCTGCTTCTAGTTCTTGACGCCGGGTTTCAATTGCCGTGGTAAGTTCATCGCGAATCTGGTTCGCAAAACTCCCCACCTTTGGCCGTTCTTCAGCCGTTAAATCGCGTAGTCCCCGAAGCGCTTCCGTAATTGGCCCTTTTTTCCCTAATAATTGAACCCGAATCTCGTTAATTCGTTCCAAATTATCACTGTGTTTAATGTCTGCCAAACCATGATCATGTAGTTCTTGCAAACGATCTTTTAATGTCATGTGTCTCCTCCTTAAATGACGTACAACTACCTTGCTTTTGCGGTGCGTGATGCTCCGTTCGGACAGTAAAAAAGCATAAAAAAAGCCCCTTTCCTGTCCATCAGGAAAGGGACGACAATCCGCGGTACCACCCTTGTTGCCAGTGCGACAATCGTCCACTGACCACTCAAAGGCCGTAACGGGGACCACCGGAGAATTTTTTGATGATCCTTACTAAATAAGGATCTCGCCCAATCTCTGCTCGAAAAGTGAATTCGTGTTACCTCATGTCGTGATTTCAGTCCATGTCACGACTCCCTGAAGGCGGTCACACTACTCTTTTTTGTCATTGCATTTATTGCTTACGAATCATTATTTTAGGCTAAGCCACTAGAAAGGTCAATGTCCAAACTAGCATTCAGGGCCACTCCACTTGTCTGACCACTCGTGGATCGTTGTCATCATGTCGTTCATGTCGCGTCCCTTGTCCGTTAACCGGTACTCGATCAACGTCGAGTTTTCGGATGCGTCACGCGTCACAATGCCTGCTTCTTCAAGTTCTTTCAATCGTTCAACAAGCATTCGGTCAGAACACTTATCAATGGAACTTGCGATATCTTTAAAGCGGAGGTCACCTTGAGCAAGTAGTGACTCAATGATGAGGCCGTTCCATTTCTTTCCAAGAATTGAAAACGTCTTTTCAAACTTCGGACACATCTTGAATTGTGCCAACTCTGTCATTGTCTCTGACATTTTTTTGTCCCCCCTTCGTTCGTTAATTGAACTTAACTACCCGTTGTTAATCACAACTGAGTCATTAACTAAATTTTAATTGGAGCCGTTGAACCATGGCCCGCCACTTGCGGCGCGTGTGATTCCCGTACTCATGGACCGCTTCGTAGTCATCCACCAGGGAGACCAACAAGCTTTCCTTATACTTTGGCAAGGCCATCGTCAATCCGAACATGTGCTTTAGGATGATGTCTTTTTCTAAATCAGACAGTTCCGTCAGCTTTTCCGCATTGCGTAATGAGACCCGAGGATGGATAAAAGCATGCGTCCCCAAGTCAAACTTTGTCGTCCGCCAATCGTAATAGAACAAATCATGTAACAGCCCAGCACGAGCAACCGCCTGATAGTCCCAGCCCCGCCGTTTGGCGATTTGGTAACTATCAAATGAGACACTTAAACAGTGTTCTAACCGCGTGCTGTTATGGTGTTGCGTGAAGTCTGCCAACCGCTGCACTTCTGGACGCGCTAGTAAATCGCTAACCAGCGCAACGTATTCAGCATCTTGCTTCCATTCATTTGGTTTCATTCAATGCTTCCTTTTCTTTAATTAACGAACAATTGTGAATCTGAAACGTATTGTAGCAGGTTTGCTTACTTTTTCATAGTCTTTTGGCTCGTTTTATGCAAACTAAATTGATTAAGCTTCCTTCAGCCGGAACATCAAGACACCGGCCGCAATGGCAACGTTTAGTGACTCTGCTTGACCAAGAATTGGAATGTATAAATTGGCCGTTGTGAGCTTACCTAATTCCGCAGCCATGCCGTTCCCTTCGTTCCCCATGATCAACCCAAAGTCGGCCCCCACCGTTACATCACGGTAGGATTGTGCGTCTGGATCAAGCTTGGTCCCGTAAACCGGGAGGCCTGAACGCTTAAAGTAGCGCACAGCGGCATACATGTCCTCTGACACTAACTGAATGTGGAACTGGCTGCCTTGCATGGCCCGAACCACTTTTGGTGCAAACTGATCTGCCGTTCCGTGACCAAAAACAACCCCACTAAAGCCAGCTGCATCCGCGGTCCGAACGATGGTCCCAATGTTCCCTGGATCTTGGACCGCATCCAAGAACAACCAAGCACCAGTGACGACCTCTGGTAACGTTGTGCTGGTCGTTGGCACCTTCACCTCTGCAAAAATCCCTTGTGGTGTTACGGTGTCCCCGATGGCTTTAGCCACGTCATCACTAATTTCAATGGCGTTCAAATGCTCTGGGAGTTCACTTGCATAAGCCTGCCAGGCCTCACGTGTTCCCATAACAGCCACAAGTTCGACGTTAGCAGCAACGGCCTCCTTGACGAGGTGCCAACCATCAAGTAAATAAGTCCCCGCTTGTTCGCGGCCCTTCTTGGTGGCTAATTTCTTCCAGGTCTTCACCCGGTTGTTTTGAAGCGAAACGATTTTTTCCATTATAATTACCTCACTGACGTCAAATTATAGCATAATCCGCACCGTTTCATGCTACGATGACAGTAGCTTTCCCAACAAATCCCGTCTTTTGGAGGTTCATATGGCAGAAATCACCGTTCATCTTACCGCCCAGGGTCGCGTTCAGGGGGTGGGCTTTCGTTACTCCGTGTCGCAACTCGCAATCCGGCACCATTTGACTGGGTTTGCTCGTAATGAGGTTAACGGCGACGTCACGATCGTCTTACGGGGTCGCCAAGCATGGTTGAGTTGGTGACAGAAGCCATCAAGGCCTCACCGAATTCTTGGTCGCACGTCACAACACTGGCGAGTCATGAATTACCCCACCAACCGTTTAAAAAGTTTGACATTTACTGACGAATGATTGAAATCACCCCCGTTTTTTAGTATTCTTAGCAAGTTACCAAAGTTAATCTGAAAGGATTCATCATACCTTATGAAAAAGAATAATCGCATCGCGGTGCTCAGCGCACTCGGTGTTTTAGCACTGCTGTTAAGCGGCTGTGTGCGGACGAGCCACGGGAAACCCGTTGGGATCATCTGGACATACGGTGGGCAACCCATGGTCCACTTCATGGAATGGGCCGCTAAGTTCCTTGGCGGAAGCTACGGTTGGGCAATCATCTTACTGACTGTAATCGTTCGGTTAGTTCTGTTACCACTAATGCTTCGGCAATCACGCCAGGCAACCGTTCAACAAGAAAAAATGTCCATGGTTCGGCCACAAATGCAAGACATCCAGGCCCGCCAAAAGGCCGCAACAACGACCGAGGAAAAGACAGCCATCAGTCAAGAAATGATGCAATTGTACCGTGATAACGGCATTTCGATGACTGGTGGGATTGGCTGTTTACCATTAGTCATTCAATTACCGATCTTTGCTGCCCTCTACGCTGCCATTCGTTACGCGCCTGAATTAACGCACGCAACGTTCTACGGCATTCAGTTGGACAAACCAAAACTAATCTTGGCGATTCTTTCCTTCTTGGCCTACCTGCTTCAGGGTTACCTGTCACTGTTAGGATTACCAGAAGATCAGAAGAAGCAAATGCGGACCATGATGATTATGAGTCCCGTTATGATCTTATTCGTCACGTTCTCAACACCAGCCGCATTGGGGCTGTACTTCTTCGTCGGTGGACTGTTCGCATGTTTGCAAACATTGATCATCGCTTGGTACCGGCCACGGATTCGGGCACAAATTGCTGAAGAATTGGAAAAGAACCCAATTAAAAAGCCAACACCGAAACCCGTTACGGCGACAGAAACGCCGGCAACATCAGCTGCGCCAATTGCTGATTCCAGTCAGGATAAGAATAACCGGCAACGTAACGCTGGTAAGCAACAACATCATCACGATAACGACTAAGCGATTTTTCCTCATCGTTTGCCGCGTCATATAAAAATAGGGCTCGAAATCATCTTCTGATTTCGAGCCCTATTTTTTTGCTTCTAAACTAAAATTTACTAATCTTTCCGACGTCTCCCGAAGCCTAGTAACGTAACTAATGTTCCTAATACCGTCATTACGCCCACAACGGTGGATCGATCAGTTGCGGTCGTCCCTGTTTCAGGTAACATTTGCTTTTTAACGTTTGTATCGTGGCCTGGTTTTTCGTTCTGAACAATTGGAACCATTGGCGTACTTTCATGTCCACTTGTTTGTAGTTCGCTTGAGTGTTCGCCATCTGGGCCTTTAGCATCAGTTCCGTTATTACCGCTGTTAGGTGTCCCTTCACCATTGCCGTTACCGCCTGGCGTTACACTTGGTTCTTCATTAGCTGCGTAAATATACGTAATTGTTTGGACTTGCTCTGTAAACATTCCGGTAACATTACCGTCAACCTTTTTAAATGTATAGCCAGCAATTGACTTCTGTGTGGCCGTATAGACATCGTCCACATTTCCGGATAGCGTCTCTGATGGCGCAATTTCGTTACCCTGCTCATCCACGTACTTAACGGTTACATCGGCACCCTGAACCGTGTTTTTGGTGTAAACATACGTCACTGTTTGCGGCTGATCAGTAAACGTTCCGGTGCTGTTTCCCTCAGTATTCTTGAAGGTGTAGCCACCGATTTCTTTTTGAGCCGCCGTATAAGTATCGCCGACGTTACCGGATAATGTCTCCGCTGGTGCAACTTCTTTACCTTGCTCATCCACATACTTCACCGTTACATCTGCACCTTTAACAGCATCCTTAGTATAAACGTACGTCACTGTTTTCGGCTGCACAGTAAAGGTTCCGGTTGTATCACCCGTGACGGACTTAACGCTATAACCCGCAATTGTCTTTGGCGTGGTTGCATAGGTAGCGTTAACGTCACCATTCACTACCTCGGCGTCTGCAATGACATTTCCTTGCTCATCGACATAGTTAACGTTCACATTGCCCCACGTCGTCCGGTAGTATTCCATTCCGGTTTGGATCAATGTATTCCCGTTAGCATACTGCACTTCTGAAAGGGATGGATAGCCGCTAACGCCATACTGATTGTCGATAATGGCATAGCGAATCGTGCTATATTGCTTTGAATTTTTGATAATGTATTGGTGACCATTAATGGTCACTAACGGTGCATCGCTACTATTGTAGGTTTTATAACCCGTCAATGCCGGTTGCCCATCGATCCCAACCGTTTGACTGGTGATTGTTAGATCATTACCAGTCTGTGCAGCGTTCACCGGCGTGTTGTAGACACGGTAGTTATTAACGGAAAATACATGGACATTAGAAAACTTTGAGAAATAAGAATAGTCAGATAATCGTTGGTTTGATAATGAGAAATACAAAGCATCTGGATTAGCTAGTGAGGCATTAGTAAACATTGGGTCCAATTTCAAAAGTTGATTGTTCGTTAACCCTGTTGAATTGACATTACTTGTATTTCCGGCAAGTTCAATGCCCCAATATAAATCAAGTTTTCCAAACGTTAGTGAATTTAACGCTGCAATGTCAGCGTCAGTCCAATTACCGGCACCATCTTGCTGAATGGTCAAGGCACTCGTAATGTGAAGCCCGGTCAACGGTACGAGCGAAACGCCCGGCTTAAGGTAGACCATTAGCCGAACACTCCAGTCTACTGGTAGTTCTCGTAGCACTTCCAGCCCCGTTAAACTAGTTAACGGATTTTTAGTTGCTTGTGGAATTAAACTAATATCAATTTGTTTCGTGCTACTTGCAAAGTGAACATGACGAACGTCACCATACGTTAATTCCCCAGTCGTCACCTGAAATTCAGTTAACATTGCCTTTTTAAGCTGAGGATCATCAATTTGAACCACATCTGAATCCAAATGTGCGGACTCGTTGGAACCGGCAGAAATCTGCTCAGCAACTGGTGACGCAACGGCAGTTGTCTTCATTTGGATCGCATGAACAGTTGACTGGTCGTTCAGATCATTCGCTTGAGCCGCTTTGGAAGATGGCAATTGATCACTTTCAGTTTGAACGTTACTCGTCGTCGCCGCGGTTTGACCATCTGCCGTTTGTGCAGATGCCGCTGAAGCTTGAACCTGTCCATCAGAAGACGCCACTGACATGACCGCTTGTGTCGCTACTGACTGTGAGGACGAACTAGTTGGATTGACCTGACTTTGGTTTTGCGTTAGTGCCACTGCTGACCCTTGGCTGGAGCTCTGTGACACTGACTGCGGTTGTTCAACTGGTAGCGCGGTCGTCGAAGAATCTGCCTTTGCACTGACAATACCAGCCCCTTGAATCGCCAAAACACTGATTCCAGCTGCGACCCAAAATCGCCCTGATTTATACAGTTTATAATGGCAAGCTTGGTCTTGTTCTCCCCGTTGCTGACGTCCCATTTTCCTCGCTCCTTATCATTAATTGCTTATTTAAAGTTGTTAAAAATCAATTTTTTTAATCCCTTGTGTGCAGGTTACCATGCTGAAATTTAACCGTCAATGGGGTGAACGAAATTAGCAATCCTTTAGAATTAACACTTGGTAAGGCTTTCATGTAGGTAGCCTAAATTAAGGAAGCAAAGAATGTCCGGTTAATTAGTGTTGTATTCACTAATTAACCGGACATTCTTTCTGGACTATTTATAACTAAATATTATTAACGGATTTTTTTATTCCAATAAATTGCTATCCGCCAATGGTTCATCCAGTGGTTTCGCTGGTTCCTGGGCCGCTTGGAGCTTCTCCAAACGTGTCCGTTCTTCAGCACTCAACACATGCAACGAAATTTGGAAAATGGATCCGTGGCCCAATACAGATTCAACAGAAATTTTTCCGTTGTATCCTTCCACCAAGCGTTGCGCGATGGATAGGCCCAGGCCGTTGCCCCCTTTTTCACGGGACCGGGCTTTATCGACCCGGTAAAAGCGGTTAAAGACACGGTCGATGTTTTCAGGCGCAATCCCTTCACCAAAGTCTTGCACTTGGACTTGCACGTTGTGACCCGCCGCAGACATGGCCACGTGAATCTCTTTTCGCGTTTGTGAGTATTTGACCGCATTATCCATCAAAATGATCAACACCTGCTCCAGGTGATCCCGAAACATTGATACATAAGTCGCGTTCCGCAAGTCATCATCTAACGCAAACGTAAACTCCGGATGAATCATTTCGAAGTTGCTAAAGACCTGGTTCACCACTTCCTTGATGTCCGTGACCTGGTTTCTAAAGTCAATTTCGACCTGTTCAGCACGTGAGAGATCTAGCATCTCCTGGACCAAGCTCTGCATCCGCTTTGTTTCCGCGAGGGAGGCCTGAATGGATTCGTTTAACACCGCAGGGTCGTCTTTTCCCCACCGGTTTAATAATTCCATGTGGCCTTGAATGATGGCGACCGGGGTCCGTAATTCATGCGAGACGTCGCCCACAAACTGTTGCTGCTGGTCGATATAACGTTGCATCTGGTCCAGCATGCCATTCAACAATTCCGATAGATCAGATAATTCATCATTTCTTTTGGAGGATGGTACCCGGGCGCTTGATTGTGGATCGGCACTGGCACGCTCGATGGTTTCGCTAATGTCCGCAATTGGCCGCAAAAAGTAGCTCGCCAACATGTAACCAAACACAGAGATTGCCAGTAATCCAATCAACAATAGAACAATCAAGATGGAGCCCATCCGCTTGTAGGTCTGCCAATAATCTTGTAATTGATTGGTGACCTGGACGTACCCCACGACACGGTTAGACCCCTTATGCGCATAAATGGGGGCCCGTTCCACGTACACCCGGCGCCCGTTTAACCGGGTCAACGTCAACCGCCGCCCGGAAACTGCCTTAAACGGCTCCTCATCCACTCGAGACGCAAAAATCTCTGCCCCACTCCGGTCATACACCGTTACAGCTAGATTATCACTCGCCAATGTGCGGATGATTTCGTCACTGTACAGGTTTTGATGCTGATTAGGTTTACTTGGATCGCTCGGTTGATTGAACCGTCCACTTGGCCGCAGCACTGGTTCCACATCCGCTGTCGTTAACGACTTGGACGCCGTTTTGACCCGTTGCGTCACAATGTCGACCGCATCATTAGTCCGCTGTCGTTCCTCGCGAAGCAACACCGTGGTAAAACTAGAAAATAAAAGGCCTAAAACTACCGTAAAAATGACAAAGACACCCGTCCCAGTACCGAGTGTCCACTTCCATTTTAACGATAAGCGGTGGCGTTTTTTAGGCGTCTGCTCATCTGTTGTCATCATGATCGAATCACGTACCCTGTTCCCCGAACCGTCTGGATGTAGCTTTCTTCTCCGGGCCGGTCGATCTTGTTTCTTAAGTACCGAATGTACACGTCAACTACGTTGGTCTCAACTTCTGACTCGTAGCCCCAAACTTTTTGTAGCAGGACGTCACGGGCTAACACCACATTAACGTTTTCCATTAGGGTCAATAACAATTCATACTCACGTTTTGTAAGGTTAATGATCTCATCACCACGACGGACGATGCGATTTTCCTTTTCGATCCGAAGATCCTTGTATTCAACGACCGTTTGTTTGAAGTTCTTTTGTTCACCCTCAATGTCGATCCGCCGTAATAAGGCCCGAACCCGTGCCAATAATTCTTCAATGGCAAATGGCTTGACGATGTAGTCGTCAGCACCATGATCCAAACCAGAAACCCGGTCAATAACAGAATCACGGGCGGTCATCATGACAATTGGTGTACTCTTCACTTCACGAACCCGACGACAAACTTCCAGGCCGTTTAATTCTGGCAGCATCAAATCTAATAAAATAACGTCGAAGTCACTGTTTAAAGCGGCATCTAACCCCGTCCGGCCGTTATATTCAACCCGAGTGGCATACCCTTCGTGTTTTAATTCAAGTTCCACAAAGCGCGCCAGATTCTTTTCATCCTCAATGATCAGGATTCGTTCTTTCTTGGCACCCTTTTGTTCTGCGTTTTCCATTTAACTTAACACTCCGACTTTCTTTTATTATTCATTGGTACTGCGTTAATCATTTTATAGTAACGTTCTCATTTTATCATTTTTCCGCCATATTCGCTACCGTTCGGCGTTAAACCCGTGAACGGTGCAATCCATATAGCAAGTTTCCGGCCGTATAGAACAGGACTCCCAGGATCAACCAAGAAATAATGGCAATGTTGAAGTGTGAAAAAGCCATGAGGCCGAGTACAACCCCAAGGATTCCGGCCACCGACACAACGCTCACCAACTGGCGGTCATAATCACCATAGTGGATGAACAAGCTACTCCCGGCAGCAACGGACAGGGCTGAGCCACTCATCATGATGGGAAACGCCACGATGGGGTTTAACCCCATGGCGTAGATGGTCGCCGTTGTCATGGCATAAGAACCGATCCCGATGTTATTTAACGCACCGTAGACCATCTGAAGCACACACGTCAACACCAGTTTCCAGCCCGTTAACCCCGTGGCCGTTCCGTTGCCAGCAATCAGGTGCAGACGTCCTGCTAAGATAAAACAGGCCGCAATGATCAGGCCCCACGCAAGCCACTGTTTAATGATTCGTTCCGGCAGTTTAACAACAAACCGCGGACTGATCACCGCGCCAATAACCTGCGCGCCCACCAGCAGCACAAGGGTCAACGGATCAACATGAACCGTGCCGATGAACCCAATGCCCATGATAATAAAGGAAAGCACGCCCTGAACGTTTAACGTGCCCGGCAGGCGTTTCATTTTCACCCACCCCGTTGTCGAATAAATGGCTGTACTAACGGCGAAATCGGACACCCCTAACGTTGATAGGAAGAAAATACCGACTGCGCTTAACGCAACCCACCCTCTGGGGGCGGTCGGTTGCCGAAGATCTTGGCGGTGGCGCCACAGGTCTGTAAATAAGTACCCTGCAAACGCGCAGCCCGCTACAATGAGAATTACTAATAAAGCATTGCGCATTCCAATACCCCCACAATGAGTTTTTTGTCACGGCTGTTAATTATACAGGAGCCAACGGCAGACGCACACCATTTTTATGTAAAAACCGCTGAATCAAGGTTCCAGCGAGCATCGAAAAAACCACCCAAGAGCCTAGGTCTCTTGAGTGGTTTTAAGTGTTACTTATTAAGCGTTGGTAGCAGTCTTAACGATCTGCTTGCCATCGTAGTATCCACAACTAGGGCAAACGCGATGTGACATCCGCAGTTCTCCACAGTTAGGGCATGCTGACAAGTTAGGCGTAGCTAATTTGATGTGACCGCGACGCTTTAACTTCTTTTCTTTTGATGTTTTCCGTGCTGGTACAGCCATGTGAACGAGCACCTCCTTGAATGATTTTATCCACACATGTGTTTTTAAAATCTGCTAAGCTTAATGACGGTCTTGATCCTGATCAGGGAACAATCCCTTTAACTTAGCAAGACGTGGATCAATTGGTTGATTTTCTTCCTGATCGGCTTTGTAATCGTCTTCTGAGATCACTGACCAGCCGTTCCCGGTTGGTAGGTCCTCACCATTACGTTCCGCATCAGTCAGAATTTGCATTGGAATCTGAGCAATGATGTTATCAATCACACCCTCGTTCAAATCAATCGTCTGAGTTTCTAACAGTAAAACTGTCTCATTCTCTTCATAACGATCAAAGTGACTATCCTCAGTGATGTAAATTTCATTCATGTCGAAGTCAAACGGAAACGCTGCGGGTTCAAGTGACCGGCTGGATGGGACTACCATCTGACCAGAAACATGAACGTCTAGCAGAACGTCATCACGGTCCACCGTGATGCTTCCGACGACCTTGACCGGGTCGATATCAATGACACGATCGTCAAAACGATCCATCATGTCGACCTTCACATCCAAAGTTTCGTCGATTTGAAGCGGCTCATTCCGATACTTATCTAATTCCTTGAGCGACCATTTCATCGATAAACCTCCTAATGCAACGAAATCCATTATACCGGCGCCATCAGTTAATGTCAACGTTAAATCCTTGACAGCTAAAATACTCACGCCATCAAGGGTTTACACGTAATGGGTCGTGACGAAAGTCCTGTGGGACTCCCGTGAGCATTTCGTATAACATGCCCGCCCGGTAATCAAGATTCAGTGTTGCGTGCTTTAATTTTTGGTCAAAGCGGTTCACCACTGGTAACGTGAACTGCTTTTTATACTGGTTTAAAAAGGCCTGCCCTGTTGGGGTAAACCCAAGCAGGCGCAGATAATCAGCCTGCGGTGGCGTCATTTCGGCCGCCGTGGCGTGTAATAAGGTGTACAAACAAACCCGTTGAAGGCGTGAGTACGTGTAGCGTTTTGTCTTAATGGCATCCATGAAGTCACTGTATGTCTGGTGACGTTCAGCGGCTTCTTTCATCCGGTACTCCAGCCCCTCAGCCATCTGATAGATCTGCCCCAACTCTTCGATCGGCGTCATGAGTAACGTGTGACGGAGCAACTGCCACATGGCCGCTGACCACCCTGCTTGCGGTGTCACATCAGCTGCCGTTAAGTCTGCCAGTGTTGTGGCCGGCACATAGGGGGCAAGCTCAGCTTGTGATTTCTGGTTGAACAGGGCCGTCCGCAAGGCCGTTGCACTGGCAAACGCAGTGGTGGCGGTCGTTAAATCCTCATCGTGATACCCCTGGCCCTGCCGTTTTAGTGGCTGCAAGGTCAGCGGGTGGTCAAGGTTTGCATTAGCCACCGCATACCCGTAACTCAGAATGTCATTCGGTTGATCCAGTAAAAAGCCGGTCTTTTCCGCCAACTGGCTGGTAAACTGCGTGGCATACGTTTGATCAAACGTCTTAAACGCCGCCGCGTCGTCAATCTGAACCTGGGCAAGCGCCGTAAAGTCTGTTTCTGGATGTTCAGCACCAAACACCATTGTCTGTGCTTGAAGGGCGCTAAGCAAGCGTAGCGCGCCTTCTGCGAACAAATGGGCTGGTTGGACCGCCCAGTAAAACGGGAGCTCCACCACGACGTCAGCGCCATTGTGGAGTGCCTCATTTGCCCGGTGCCACTTATCCAACAACGCAGCTTCCCCTCGTTGAACAAAGTTACCACTCATGACGGCCACCACCACATCCGCATGTGTCAGTGAGCGGGCCTGCTCTAGGTGGTACCGGTGCCCATTATGAAACGGATTGTACTCCGTAACCACACCAACAACGCGCATGTCGCCCTCCTCAAAAGTTATGCCTGACAGCTAAAGAACCACCGAGTCGTTTCTGCCGTAGGCGCAGCGGTCCCGAAATCAGCGGTAACCGTTACGTTTGAAAAACCGGCTTCCTGCAATAGCCGTTGGTACGTTTCAACCGGATACGTCCGTTCCACATGAAGCTCGGAGTGCTGATCGTACGCCTGTTTTTGTTCATTCCAAATGAAGAAATTCAGGTCATGTTCTGCTTGGTGCGGTTCATCACCTTCATAACTACTCCACATAAAGGCCCGGTCTTCATCATGAAAATTATACATATACCCGGGGTACACAACGTCCGTCTGGTACGGGGTGATAACGTCAAAAAGGTACTGTCCCGTTGACGTTAGGTGGGCATGCGCTTCCTGAAAGGCCGTGAGCATCTGGGTTTCATCCTTCAGGTAGCACAACGAGTCGTCAAAACACGTAATCATGTCATACTGCGGCAAATCCCCAATCGCCAGCATGTCACCCTCGATGAGTGGTAATTCAACGTGTGCCTGTTCAGCCCACCGAACCGCTAATGTAAGCATTTCTGGTGCGAGATCAAGCCCCGTTACGTGGTACCCGGCTGAAACGAGCTTGACTGCAAGTCGACCAGTGCCACACGCCAGATCCAGAATCTGGGCGTCCTTACTAACCCCCTGACGACGCACAAAATCCAGCCATGAATCATACATGGCTGGATCAAACAGTTCGTCATAAAAGGCTGCGAACTGGTCATAAATCATGCTGTTTCGCCCAACCAATCGTTCAGATCAACCAGTGGTGCGTCTGACCAGAGCTTTTCAAGGTTGTAGAAGTGTCGTTGTTCTTCCTGGAAGACATGCACGATGATGTCACCAAAGTCCAACAGAACCCACGTCCCTTCTGCCTTTCCTTCGATCCGTCGAACCGTTACGCCGGCTTCTTCTTCGGCATCCTCAACAGCCGTCACGATGGCCTGAACCTGCCGCTTTGAGCCACCGTTCATCATGACAAAGTAATCTGCCATCAAACTAACTTCTTGGACGTCTAAGGCCTCAATATCTTCGGCCCGCTTTGCATCCCCTGCCTTAACGGCAATTTCTAACATTTGTTTGCTATCCACAATCATTCCTCGTTTCACTTTTTAGTAGTTATACTTCATCTTTTTGTTGGCAACCCAGTAATTATACGTTGCGATGGTTGCCGGATAAATTGGTGCGTGTTTTTCGATCAGGTAGGTCAGCGTGTGCTCGGTTTGGTAGGCAACCCCGGCTGCTAGATCCTTAGCCGTCACTTGGCGGGCTTCTTCCACACCGTCAAAATGCCGAGCTGGCTCCAAGTAATCAGCCATGTACGTGACTTGCGCCAACGGAGCCATCTCAACCGCCCCCGTGGTGTGCTGACGAACCGCATTGAGGATCTCCTCATCGTAGATCCCCAGTTCATCACGAACAAATTCGGCGCCGACGACCCCGTGCCAGATGGCGTTCCCCCAGTTCAGGAGGTCAGGATCCATGTGGTGCTTCTTGATCATCGCAACAAAGGCGTCGTCAGTTCGTTGCTTCGCGTAATCATGGACGAGCCCTGCAATGCTGGCCTTCTCCAAATCAACCCCGTTGGCCTCTGCTAATGCTAACGCCGTCTGTTCAACGCGCATGACGTGATCAAACCGTGATTCATTCAGCTTGGCGTGAACAGCTTCGATAAGCTCTGCCCGGGTTCCATTATAAATGTGTTGTTGATAATGTAAGTTTTCATTCATGATATAACTGATGCTCCTTAATGTATGCTTCGACAGCTTCAGGAACTAAATAACGAATCGACTGACCGCGTTTGACCTTGTCGCGGATCATTGAACTGCTAATTGCCAGCGTCGGAACGTCGACCCAAATGACGGGATACGGCGTAGCCTTTTGAAAGCCATTGCGACCCACGCCCACAAACGTCACCAGCTTGACGAGGTCATCGATCCGGTACCATTTCGGCAGGTAAGCCACCTCGTCGCCACCAATAATGAAGTAGTAATCCGTGTTTGGGTGGCGCCGTTTCATGTCAACAATGGTGTCATACGTATAGCTCTTGCCACCGCGTTCAATTTCCGCTGTTTCAAGATCAAACAGTGGATTGCCAAAGATGGCCCGACGAACCATGCGCGCCCGCAATAACGGGTCAATGGCCGCTTTTTCATCAATGTGTGGCGGCTGGGCGTTTGGCATGAAGAGCACTTTGTCCAATCCCAGTTGCTTACCAACTTGATCGCCAATGATTAAGTGGCCCAAATGTGGGGGGTTAAACGTCCCCCCAAGAATTCCGACCCGTCGTTTTGGCATTTCGGTCACTAATTCTGTCAGCACCTCTGGCTGGCCCTGTTTAGTTAACGTCGTTGTTATCATTATTTGCCTCTACCTACCAAACAATTACCATTACTTCGCTAACGCGGCCACTCGCTTCGACAGATCCTGATCAGCAGGGTCTTTTGCTGGCATGAAGAGCACCAGCGTGTGACCAATGGTCTGAACGACCGTGATTCGCTTATCTGTTTCAATGAAATCACGCGCTTCTGCCACCGTTGCATCGGCAGTTTGTAGCAAGTTGACCTTGATCAATTCGCGCTTTTCTAACGCACCGGCTAGTTGTGCTAACCAGGTGTCCGTTAAACCGTTTTTCCCAACGGAAAATAACGGCCGTAATGAATGCGCCTGTGAGCGCAAGAAGTGCTTTTGTTTACCCTTTAAATCCATTAATTCATTCTCCTTTAATCGGCCTAAATCATGGCCCGTCGCAATAAGACGTTAACGCCCTTTGGCGCCCAACCCGCAACCGTTGCGTTAGCTGGCACCGTTACCCAACCTAGCCCTTCAATGACAAGGTCACTTTTTTCCGTTGTCCGGAATTCATGGCGAGTCAGTGGTGGCAAGTCAGCCAATTCATCGGCAGTTGGCGGTGTCAAAAGTTCACCAGCATGCTTTTCATAAAAGGCATCCGCGTTTGCTAACTTCGTGCGGTGAAGCGTTAAGTTATTTTCAAAGTAGGCTGAAACCCCAACACTCCGTTTGTCCGTTTGGGCTGCGACCAGATCAAACCGTGCCACGGCACCCATAAAGATCGTTTGTGCGGCTTGAAGCTGATAAACCCGCGGCTTGATTTCCTTTTGCGGCGCCACGTACTTCAAGGCTTCCGCGCTCAAGAAATGGGCCATTTGTTCTGGATGAATGATCCCTGGTGTGTCAACCAACACGTGGTCTTCCCCAAGCGGAATCTCAATCTTGTCCAACGTGGTCCCCGGGAACCGTGATGTTGTGATCACATCCGCTGCCCCGGTGTTTTGCTTCAAGATCCGGTTGATCAACGTTGACTTCCCAACGTTGGTGACCCCAACCACGTAAACATCACGGTCGCCACGATACTTATCGATCATCGTTAATAATTCATCGACGTCACGCCCATTTTTAGCACTCAGTAAGGTCGTGGCAATGGGCCGTAAGCCGTTTGCGTTGGCTTGTTGCCGTAACCAGTCGGTTAACTTGCTCCGCTTCAATGAGCGCGGTAACACGTCTTCCTTATTACCGACCATCAAAATCGGGTTATCCCCCACAAACCGGTGAAGACCAGGAATCATGCTACCGTTAAAGTCAAAAATGTCGACAACGTACACGATCAGTGCATCTGCATCACGAATTTGGGCCAGTAACCGGCGGAAATCGTCATCCGTTAAGGACACCGGAACAATTTCATTATAATGACGCAACCGGAAACAACGTTGGCAATACAGCTCACCATTTTCCAGCCCCTTTTTCAGTGCTGACTGTGGCGTATAGCCCACCGCGTCCTTATCCGTTGTTTGAATTTGTGCACCACATCCAATGCAGTACAGTGGTTCTGTTTCTTCTGCACTTACTTGTGCCGTTTCGCTCATTTTATATCCTCCTGCCACGTTAAGGTTGGGTAAACTTTGTGGAGCCGCCGAATAACGAACTGTTCTAAGAACCGGTTCGGTCGCGTATTCCACTTGTCGGTTTCAATGATTGGTTTAACCAGAATACTGCGGACGTGTGCGTTATTCGCCGCCCATACGTCCGTCAGCAACTGGTCACCCACCATGACAACTTGATCGTTTGTTAAGTTTAATTGACGTTGTGCCTGGCGAATCCCACGGGTTAGTGGCTTCAATGACCGGGACACAAACTCTAAATTCAGGGATGAGACCGCCCGCGACACCCGTGACGCATTGTTATTTGACACAACCACGATCCGAATGTCATTTTTGTGCATCATTTCGATCCATCGTTGTAACTGGGGGGTACCATCGGGATTATTCCAAGCAATCAGCGTGTTATCAAGGTCTGTTAAAATCGCCTTGATGCCCGCCTGTTGTAACCGCTCTGGCGACACATTATAAATTGCCGGAACCATCCATGTTGGTTTGAACTGGGAAACCATTTAAAACTCCTCGTCTCACTACAAATTAATCACAAAATTATCTAAACTATTATACCAGAAATCGCGTTGAAATGTTGGTATTTACACCGTTTCCGCCTGACGCAGTTGTGTGAGCGTTTCCTCGAAATCTGCTGGCAACGGTGCCGTTACGATTTGTTGCTCACCCGTCAATGGATCGACAAAGCTAAGGCTCGCTGCGTGCAACGCCTGCCGCTTCATTAACTCGGTCGGCCCCTGGTACAATTCATCGCCGAGTAAGGGGTGCCCCAAGCTCGTTAAGTGCACCCGAATCTGGTGAGTGCGGCCGGTATGCAGCTGAAGCCGCAGTAAACTAGCCGTCGCAAACGTCTCTTCCACCCAGTATTCCGTCTGGGCGGACTGGCCTGCCGGATCAATCTGGCGAACTGGCTGGTCCGGCACACGCCCGATTGGTGCGTCAATAATGTCATGCTTCGTGGGCATTTGACCCGCAACCAACGCTAAGTACGTCTTCTTCATGGCATGTTGTTCCACCTGTGGCGTCATCAATCCTTGTGTAAGGCCATCGCGAGCCACAAGCATGATTCCACTGGTGTCACGATCCAACCGGGTCAGTAAGTGCGGCACCAAATTTGTTGCCTCATTTGCCACTAACCACCCTTTGATCCGATTGACCATGGTGTCCGTTTGGTTTGTTGGCCCCGGAACTGATGAAACACCCGCTGGTTTGTTTGCCACCAGCCAATGCGCGGTGGTCGCCACCAGTTCAACTGGTTCATGACTGACAAGAATCCGGTCATCCGCCGGTTCGTCCGCAACAATCAGCGTGACTTGATCACCAACACTCACTGCCTGGTCAGGGGTCGTTTGTCGCCCGTTCAGCAGTTGGCGACCACCCTGACGCTTTTGCCGTTCCCACAAGTTTTTACTCACGCCGCGTGTTAACAAAAAGCGTTTCACGCTTGGTGCCGAAGCTGTTGCTGTCCATGTTACTTCCACGAAGCCATATCCCCCAGATTTCAATTGATCCTTATTCTCACGTTATTCGTGTCGTAATCGTAACGTTAAATCGTCAGTCCGACAAGCAAAAAAGGGCCTGATTAAAAATCAGTCCCCGTTCATGGCGTTACCTTATTATGATGCAACACGGGGTGTCTGACGCGTCGACTCATTTTGATAATGAAGTCGATAGTCTGAAAACATCCCCCGTTCTTGGGTCAACCGTGTTAACGCCGTCTGACCCGTCTCGTAATCAACGTGTTCAAGCACTGGCAACCAGCGCTGATTTTGGAACACTTCAACCGTCCAGTTGTTTGATTGCTGACGGTGCATTTGATATTGCTTCATGAGGACACCCTCTTTTCTACTCGTGGCTAAGCAACGAACAAAAGTACAATGGTCCTTTACCATTGGAGCCCTTAGTTTAACCCGCTGACCGCAGAAGTAAAGCATTTTGCTCAACCCTTTTGTGCCCTGATTAATTGCTTAAATTCAGGCAATCGATTATTCAGTCAGTAATTCATTTCGGCTTATCACACTGTTTTCACCGCATTTTGTTATTGGCAACTTGTTAGTTTGTTCATGACAATCGTTGCTAAACATTGACTTGTCTCATTCCCATTCCTTGAAAAAGATGAGAAGCTTCATGAACAATGTGACTTTTTCGACAAAAGCCGGTCATTCTTGCCGGGAGTTCGTTATAATTGCTAGTGCGACGATATTACATTTTTGCGTATAGCACCACTTAATTAAACTAATAAAGAAAAGGAGTTTCTTTCGTGAGTAAACACTTCATTTCACTAATCGTTCCGTGCTACAACGAAGAACCAACAATTCCACTATTCTACCCTGTTGTTCAAGACGTGTTCAAAACACTCAACCAACGCTATCCAGATTACGAACCAGAATACTGGTTTATTAATGACGGTTCTTCCGACAAAACGCTTGCCGTGTTGCGAGACCTGCAAAGCCAAGATCCTGAACACGTTCATTACGTGTCATTTTCCCGTAATTTCGGGAAGGAGGCTGCCCTGTACGCTGGTCTTCAACACGCCACCGGTGAGCTTGTTGCCGTAATGGACGTTGACCTTCAAGATCCCCCGTCCTTACTAGAACAAATGTTGGATGGCATTCTAAACGACGGTTACGACGTTGTCGGCGCTCGGCGCGTGGACCGCAAGGGTGAACCCCCGATCCGGTCGTTCTTCAGTCGGGCCTTTTACCGCTTGATCAATAAGATCTCGCAAACGCAAATGGTTCAGGGCGTGCGGGATTATCGGCTCATGACCCGGCAGGTGGTGAACGCCATTTTATCCATGGCAGAAGTCAACCGCTTCTCAAAGGGAATCTTTAGCTGGGTCGGGTTCAACACCAAGTACATTGAATATGAAAACCAGGACCGGGTCGCCGGTGATACCCACTGGTCGTTCTTCCAACTCTTTAGCTATTCATTAGAAGGGATTATCGACTTTTCTGATGCACCGCTATCCATCGCTTCCTACACCGGTTTTCTTTCCTTTTTCGCGTCCGCCATTGCCCTCATTTTTATCGTTGTTCGGGCTTTGATCCACGGTGATCACACGGCCGGATGGCCCTCAACCGTCTGCATCATTTTACTGGTCGGTGGCCTCCAACTCTTTTGTTTAGGAATCGTCGGTAAGTACATTGGCCGGTTGTACCTAGAAAGTAAACACCGGCCCGTTTACATTGTTAAGGAAGAAAAATAATCAATTGCGTTTTTGAAAGGACGTGACACCCCTCATGAATCGTTACGGCCGCCGCCGTTTTTGGTACGACCTTCTGGCCTTCCTTGGTCCCATTGTTGTTGTAGCAATCACCTTTGCGTGCATGCATTTAACCCCGTTTGGTAATCGCAGTTTATTGGTGAGTGACATGGGCACCCAGTACATTGCTTGGTTGACCCAATTTCGCCACGCCATTACCACCGGACAGTTTAGCTTTTATTCGTTTAACCTGTCTCTTGGTGACAATGCCTTTCCGCTTGTTGCCTATTACATGTTAAGTCCGTTTAACCTCCTCTTGTTCTTTTTCCCAGCTGGACAAGTTCCGTTAGCGGTGACCTTTATCATCATGCTCAAGGTCGGTGCGATCGGTCTGAGCACCAGTTACTATTTCCGGCGGGTCTACCATAACACCAACTGGACCAACCTTCTTTTCGGGCTCGTCTTTTCCCTTAGCGGCTTTGTGGCAACCTATTTCTACGACATTATGTGGCTGGACGCCCTTATCCTCCTTCCACTGGTAATGCTAGGGCTCCGGCGGTTGGTGGAAGAAAACCGAACTCACCTTTACTTTTTTGCACTGTGGGCAACGATCGTGACCAATTACTATTTAGGGTACATGACGTGTCTCTTTGCGGTTTGCTACTTTGTCTATCTGTTGGCTGACGCGGCGCCAACTGGCCAGTCGCTGCTTACCACTGGTCGTCAACAGCGCCCGCTCATCTACCGTTTTATCGGGGTTTCGGCGTTAAGTGGCTTGAGCACCCTCTTCATTTTGATTCCGACATTACTGGGGATGCTCCAAACGAGTAAGGAAAGTTTGTCCTTATCGGCCTTTCTCCCCACCCCCCAGTTTGGTCTCGAAGCCCTGGTTCAATTGGGGATGAATGGGACCAACTACACCGCCCGCTTGGATCACGATCCGAGCCTGTACATGGGGAGCTTCGCCCTCCTCTTAGTCATCGGCTTCTTCCTCAGTCCTAAGATCAGTCGACACCATAAAAAGACGACCGGCTGGCTCCTCGGCTTTTTGGTCATCAGCCTCTTTTTCACCGGTCTGGACACCATTTGGCACATGCTTCAACGCCCAAACGGCTTTCCGTTCCGTGACGTGTACTTCTTGACCTTTGTTGCCCTCATCTGTGCTTATGAAGCCTGGCAGGCACACGTCCTTCAGGATAAACGGACCAATAACCGCGCCTTTGGCATTAGCGCCATCCTAATTTCAGTCGGCTATGTGACCGCGCTGATCGTTCAACCGTTTGTAGCCAAACATGATCCTGACGTGGCGTACTATATTAGTCCGTGGTTTTGGCTGGTGACGCTTATTGGGCTTGCTGCTTGCTGGCTCTTGTTCCGACAAACGGGTTCCAAACGACGTTACTGGGCCATCGCAGGACTGGCAGTGCTGACCGCTGCCGAACTAGGAAGCAACCTCTTTCTTGGAATGGCTCCCGCTGCGCTTGGTAATCAATCCCTGTACGCCAAGAATTACGACATCGAACAAACCCACTTTGATAAACTTCAAAAAGACGCCCACGCCTTTTACCGCGTTAATAACCGAAATTCACTATTAAACGACGCGTACGGTGAGTCTTACAATAACTATAATGACCTGCTCCTCTTCAATAGTTATGGGATTGACCTGTACAGTTCCACCTTAAATGAGTCCACCCGGACCATGCTGGAACAGCTGGGCTTTTACAGTAAAAACGCCCGCCGGATCAGTGCTGAGGGAAGTACCCACCTCACTAACGCCCTGCTGGCTGTGCGTTATGAACTGCGGATGACCGCCAATAATTACCAGATTATTGACCACCCCACTGCACTGCCGCTGGGCTTTGCCGCAAATGAGCAAGTCACCCACGTGAAGTTTGCCGATACGGCGGCCCTAACGAATCAGCAGCGCTTGTGGCAAGGTATTAATGGCACCAAGACGCACTACTTCAAACGGGTCAAGGTGACACACGTTCACCGTGGTCAAAAGGTCAACAGCCGTTATCGGTATGATCTGACGGTCACGCCACAGGCAACCGGAACGCTGTACGCCTACTTCCCTGAATTGAGTGTGGAACACGCTCAGATCAGTGTGAACAATGCGCGTCGCCACACCCGCGTGGTTGTCCGTTCTCAATCAGCACTGTCGCTAGGCAGCTTTAGTAAGGGCGACACCGTTCACGTGCAGGTCTTGAGTCGTGAACCCATTAAGCAACCCGAAAAGGCACTGCAAACGCTGGATGATCAGTCCTTCTATCATTCATTAACAACCCTACACCAGTCAACGTTGCATCTGGATAAGGGCTGGACTCCTGATCACCTCGCCGGTACAATCACCATCAAGCCTGATAAGAAAATGCTCTTCTTGAGCATTCCCTATGACAAGGGCTGGCACGTTTATGTTGATGGTCAGGATGCCACCGTTCAACGCGTCGCCGGTAACCTGAGCGCCGTTAAACTTCAATCAGGCAAGCACCACGTTCGCCTGGTTTATCGCGCACCTGGTTTCCGGTTAGGTGTCATCATCAGTATTTTGAGTGTGTTCTTCTACATTTCTATCTATTGGTGGGCACGCTTTACCCACCGCAATTAACAGAGCAAAATTAAAGACGTTGGCCACCGGGATACGGGGGTCAACGTCTTTTTTGTGTAATGCATTTGTTAAACCTTGGCTTTACTCTTTAAGTTGCACGACAGGTAATGATTTGGAAGAATCTCTTTACCTAAAAAACTCTCTTTTACTCCAATCATTCCGTCCGCAAAACCTTGCCATAGTACTTCCTTCGCCATCTTTCATATGGCGCATAAGTTATGCTAGTTGAAAAGAATGTCAGCATTTCAAGAATTTCAAACATAGAAAATAAAATGCTATGGAACGAGAAAAAATAATAGCTAGCACCCGCAATTACAGTAAAGAGTATTAAAAGCCCTGATACTAATCTATGTCTTTGCTCTGCTTTATCGAACATTTCTTTTATTTTCTTTTCATCTTCAACATGCATAACATCTGCTAACCTTTCAATCTTAGTTAACTTTGATCCCTTTAATGCAAGCCATTGATCAATTTCTTCAAGGGCATACCACAATATCAAGAATGCCACTGTACTTATCATCAGAACATCTGCTTTGTATGTCGCAAGAGTGCCATCATGTGTTAATCCTAACAATAATGGTGGTAAAAAAAGGACCATGTTTCGAGTATATTTATGAACATTCTCATTGTTTTGTTTATCCTCTTGAACGTTTCGCTCTTGCACAAAGAGTGAATCGTCGATCTTTGACCCCCAAACCAGTTTATAGCTCCCATCTACCATCGATTTAGATTTATAAATCTTAAATAGGTTGTCGATTTTTTGATCAGTTGTCATTCCACTTTCATCTAAACTCATAATTCATACCCCAAATTTCTCAGAAATCGTTATGTAGCTATTGTCATCTTATTCAAAACACACCACTATATCTATGCAGTAAATGACTAGGACAATAAAAATCAATCACTAATAATTCTTCTTTTCAACTTTAACTACTGGCAAACTTTCAGAAGGATCTTCCATTCCAATAATCTCCTCGTTGCCCCAGTCTTTCCATCGATAAAAACTCATACCAGGCACATCAGAATCGACTGCTTTTTTATAAACTCTTTTACCAGATGGACCATATAAAAGAGGCCAAAATATCCCAATTGTTGGAACAACCAATATTTTCACATAGACATATGCCGCAATAACCATACAAACTGAAGCAATCATTAATAATAGAAAATTGCCATATGCATTTGATCTGATTTTCATGGTGTGCGTTGTCTGAAATTCTTTGATTTCTTGTATATCCTGACGTTCTCTCTTTTCCATCATGTGAAGTCTTATAATGCCCGCAATAATTCCTAAAACAATAACTATTAGTCCCGCGTATTCCTGAAATGCTGAATCAAATGCTAGGCTTAAAAACATCCAAAGTTTAATTCCCAATACTGCAATACATATTATTGTGATAGCCCAAAGTTCCTGTGCAAAGTTTTCTTCTTTTATATCGATTCTTAATTCCTTTGCTCTTTCTGCAGGTACTTCCATCACTTGTCGACGATTAGTAGATGATAGAAATCCATAAATTCCATACCATGGACGATAAACAGACATCAAATAAAATCGATCATCCTCTGTTTCAATGACAGAGTAATTATTAGATTTTTTAACATCAAAGAATGCCGTGGCTTTCCAGTTTTCGTCATCGTCCATTTTGTAGTCCTCTATATTCGTCCATTTAGTCTCCAGAATAATTATTAAAATACTTCTTGTTGTCCTCAGATAAATACACCTTGTTCTTAATATCTTTATCTGATAACTCGGTACAAGTACCTAACGCTTTAGACAATATTGCTGTCTAAAACATCTTAAAATGCCTTATAAAATTATGTGCTTTAAGTTTTATATTTTTTCGTCGACTTACCTTTTTTAAGAGCTCTGAAAATTCTTCGTCAGAGAAATATTGTCTGCTTGCCTCAGGGTTTATTAATAAGAAATCTGGGTTTTCTTGCAAAAACTATCTGGTCGAATGCCATTGATCTAGTTTGGGTGCCCAAATACCAAAGTGCATGTAGTGGATAAACTCTTCTCCTGTATGTTCTCCACGCTTTTATGTCAGACTTATGGGGCACGATAACATAAGCGTCCAAACCGCTATTTGAAGCATTGCCATGAACTACCTTTGCTACATAACCAATCTAAACACTTTTAATATTTTTACCATGACCTTGGTTTATCACGACCGTTTGATTTTTTCAGTCTTTATATTCCGTTTTTGCAGCGCTAACGCGGTCTTGTTCAGATAATGTTCCCCCAATTTACACTATTTGCCATTGTAATTATCCTCATTAAAAAGATCATCAAGCTTTGATGAATTAGCTGCATTCACAGCAATTATTTCACCGCTCTCACTATCTCTATCAATATTTATATTCCAGCTTAAATCTTTGTTGTTATTTACCGTTCCGTCTACGTCAATTCCACCCATTGGATTATGTTTTACAGTCTTATCATTTATTTGAATAGAATTAACTCTCTGATATTTATCTTGATTATGAATAAAATCATATATTGCATCCTCATGTTTATTAACTTCTCTCATCATTTCTTCGCGTTCTTCTTGCTTTTTATGGTCCACAATATTTTTCACAGTAACAGTTCCTCCGATAATTCCGATGATCAAAATCAACAAAGTAATACCAATAATTGTTGCTCCTTTAGATGGCCTTTTCATAAGTTACCTTTCATTATCCAGGAACGATTACTATATATTTACTATCCACGTGGCATTCTAATCTTGATATAGTTACGACCACGCATGTAGTATCCTTCGCTTAAACTAAGTATTGGTTTGTTACGAATGAATCCCCAGTGACCGCCCGATCCGCGCTGTTGAAACCAATCCCTTCATGAATTCTGGTTGCCCAGTTTTCAATTCGGCAAATTCATCAGAGATGAGGAATAAATGCGGCATGGGTTCCGTCGTGGTGCCCTCGTTAAAAAGGCGTCGGTACTGGTTATTCAAAATAATCCTCAAAAAGTTAACGACGGATTACCTTTTTGAGGATTGCATTAATTATTCGTGTTTCGTGCCGCTATTGATAGATTCTTGTCTATTCTTCAAAAGCTGACTTAGATCACCCGAACCATCATCAAGGCCTTGGTCTTCTTTTTTATCCTTAGAAGCATTCACATCACTCTCGCCTTTAATCAATTCATTAGCATGTTCTGCCATATATTTATCCAGTGCTTCTTGAAATTCTTGAGTATTCACATCTTCATATGGTGGATAAGCAATTTCATCAATGTCCTCAGAGTTGAAGAAAAATACTTTTTCTCCCGATAATCCAGTTGGAATTAATGTCGCACCATAGTCAAAGTATACTTTTTGCTGATTTTGCTCAGTCATTGGCACTTTTGATACTATCAATAATTTTTCATCGATTCCTTTCAAAGAAACTATTGTTCCAATTGGTAACTTTGAAAATGATGGTAATTCAGTATCTTCTGTGTTATTCATTATGTTCTCCTAGTTTATTACATAATTAGCATTCATTTTTCCATCAAACAGCAACTATTTAATTAAATGATTTTTAACGAATCTTCCCAATACCGTAAATATATTAAACAAGTAAATGATGAGTAGCACTCTATAAATAGTTCCCAATAAGACTCCAATATTTCCAACATATTCTTTAAAAAAGAGGTCGCTCATACTAAAAAAAACATTGATGGAACTTAACATCAAAAAACAAGAAATAATAAACATTCCAATTTTGAAGACCTTCTCGATAACTTTAGAACTGATTATTGAATATTTTCCTTGTTTTAAATTATCCGTGAAACGAAGTATAAACAAGCTTCCCAATCCAAAAACAATTCCTATAAGCATCATTAGCCCTAAAGTAACTTTGTCACTATTATTAAACATGATTAATCCGAAAAACATAAAAAAAGCTAAGCATGCGAACACTAACATATAGACTATTTTATTCTTCATTGCTCTCCAATTAGCCTCTAACGTCATCAGATATGATTTTTATACTTTCCTCAGACATTAATCAGAATCCTCAAAAAACGTGGAGTTCTCTTACATTTTCTCGCTTATACAATTTAATTTATTTTGAAGTTTTATTTTTTTGTATAGCAATAACCTTTTTCAATGTTTTTTTTACAAAAAGCAGATTTATTCTAGAACTAAAATAAATAGATCCAAGATATAATAAAATACCTATGTATTTTATTACACCTGTGTTTGATTGTGAAAAATCAACCATCATCCCAATTTGAAATCCAAAAGTCATAAAAGCTAGTCCTATAAGAATGATTGTAAAAACCCACCTACCTAATTCCAGCATTTCATCAGTTTCAGAATATTGTCCCAAAGGATAATTTTCCCGGATAAGTGTTGGAGCCACCTTAACTGCTAATAGACAGCCAATCTCAAAGGAGATCACAATTACCGTAAACAAAAGCAGCACGATTTTATCACTATTTGTTATGGCTCCTAAACAAATTAGTACAACGGCAAAACAGCTTAACGTAATTACTTCTTTTCTCATACACTTTATTTTCTCCAATCAAAGCCAAGTATAGGGTATGAAATACTACCACCAAGACCATAATTTTCTAAACCAAGGTCATGTAATTGCGTCACTTGATATAAAGCCACATGAGGCAAGACATGTTCAATTTTTTTAATACTATCCATATGACCTGCATGAATCTGAGGTCCATAACTTCCCGTAATATGTGCCGAAAACAATGGCTCATGACCACCTTTTGGTTTCAGTAAATTAATACCAAGCGACATTCTAGCAACGGCTCCGTCAGCTTGCGCAGCAAAACCAGCCTTCCTTTCCGAGGTAGAATCAAAACCTGCAACTTCACCAGCAAAGGATGACACATCTGCACCCACTCCCGTTTCAACATTTATTGCATCGTTCCCTAATTTCCCTTTAAGATCAATCTTTGCCGCATCCGTCTCACCCTTTGCGTCCATTCCTGCAAACGATTTGGTCATACCGGCTTTCCCTTGCAATACACTATAGAACAATTTTGCCGCAGCCTCACCTGAAATTCCCCAGCCTGGTTTTGAGCCATGCACTTTCCCTGCAAAAACCCCACCTTCAATTTTGCCTTCTGCGTACTTAGATGATACTTTCCCCTCCATTGCGGCACCTAAAAGCTTCCAATCAACATAACGATTCTTACCCTTAGAAACCCAGTTAACCGCTGCACCAACCATTCCGGCATTCTTAAAGGCACCCTTTTTACCGGATAATTTATAATATCTATCTTGATCTTTATTGGTCGCCATCATTAGTCGCATTTTACTAAAGTCATTCTTTTTAACTTTAGCCGCTTTGGCAATTGTTGGGCTAACTAAACCTTTATTGATGTTACTAATGTTTTCGCTAACTTCTTTACCAACCTTTGAACTACTAAAGCTTTCCAATTTTTGATGCGTCTTTTTTACTACCTTTTGGGCATCGCTCATGTCAGTCTTCATCTTATTCATTGATGGTTGTGACAGAGACATGACCGAACTTGCACTACTAATGGCCGCGTGAACCTTACTATCAATTGTGCTTCGGTTTGATTCATTTTTACTCAGCGCACTACTGGCTTTACTTAACGCACTACTACTAATAATGGCTGCGCTAGAATTATCCACTTCGCTTTGAAACAAAGCCATTGCCTGTTTATAACTGTCGACCAACTCACTTAGTTCTAAATCAATCAACCGCAAGTTCGTAATATCTGCTCGGTGAATGTAACTGGTCATGTTGTTCGCAGTTGCACCTGAAAAGCCTTTTGTTGAAGCTAGCTCATTTAGTGCGCTACTAACATGTTGATAGCTTTTTTGTACAGCTGAACTTTGCTTTGTTAATTTTTGATACCCGTCAGTCACCTCTGACATATTTACCTTAACCATAAATCAAGTTGACCTCCATCACTTATATGCTTTATTATCGGCTTTTTGAATCTCACTCGGAACACGGCTAAAGTTACTAACGTCCTGATTTAGTAAACTGTTCATTTTGCTAATCAACCCACCAATTTCTGAACTCGAATCGGCTAATCGAGTAAACGGACTGGCACTCGTTTGTTTTAATTGAATTCGACTTAACTTCTCACCGCTAGCGCTACTAACGGCATTTCTAACAGAGCTTACGTTGGAATTAAAGTTACCAACGTTAATTGAAATTTTTCCCATTATCGTTTCCCTCTTCCGCTATTTATCGTTTAGCAGGGATCTAATCTCACCCTCTAAAAACTCACGCAACGAGTAACAATGTGAACGTTGTCTCTCTAAATCACTGATCTTTTTATTTATTTGCGTTACACAATCCTGCACTTTAGTAATGTAACTGGAATAATCCGATGAGTAATTGGAAGCCGCCTGTCCAAACTTAGTGTAGGTTGTTCCTGTCCACTGGTCCGGCGTTATGTTAGTAACAATTTTACTAAAGTCACTATTATTATCTACATAATCACTGATTGCGCCTTTTAAGTCACTTTTGGCATCTTCCAAAGTTTGAATTTTGCCGTCTAAATCATGAGCCTTCAATAATTGACTGAATTGTAACTGTCGTTTTCCGGCAATTTCACCATCATGCTTTCCCATCAACCTATCCTCCACATCTACTTAGTTATGTTAATTTTTGGGCATACTTACTTTTTCATAATTCCGACCACTAAAGTAATAACCCTCATTTACACTCGGGTAGGCCTCGTTACTAATTAAGCCAACATTAATCAATTGTTGATCAGTCATCCGACTCCCAATAATCCCAATTGTAATCCTGTTTTTAAGGACAACCATCATTGGCACAAACGCATTTTCAAGGTCTTTTCGGTCGACGCCAATAATCAGATGATAGCCTGCTTTACCCGCTTGCTTAAACAAGATTTCCGCCTCATTATCAGTCAAATCAACTTGTTCAATGAATTTCATCATATCCTTGATATAGACGATTGTCCGATTATCACTGCTGGAAGGTGTTTGTATCCCAGTTAAAAGGTTGTCTAGAACAGTACGGTAATTAGCAGGTTTTACAACTAATGCAAAAGTATCTTGATAAAGCTCAGCATCGTCATCATCACCAAAATACATCACTGGATTAGCCTTGCTTTGTGCTTGTAGGCCCTTAATGACAACATCATGATAAGCCTCGATTTGTTCTTCTGTTTCAAAGATCAATGCCAACAGATTCTTTCGCTCAAAATCAAGCCCAATTGGCAAGGTATCACTTAACTTCAATCCCAGCGGCATCATTGTTTCACCAGCCGCTTTCACTGCTTTTCGCTCCTTAAACTCATCGAACGTAAACTCATCCGGTACCATTGGAATTTCTTCTGGCACTTCACCGGTCCAATCATTCGCCATTTGTCCGGCCTCATTCTTGACCGCCTCCAAGACATGCAAGGCATCCTCAGCCTCACAAGGTTCGAACGTCTGGAAGACCCGTGGTTCGTCCAACTTGACCATCCCCCGACCCGGTAGGTCTTCGATGGTTAGTTTTGTCCGGCCCACGACATCAGTTACTTCACTGGCATCGATCAGGTAAAGAGCAATTTGCGTCTTCAAGTTGGTGGTCATTTGCATCCGGAAGGCTCCCTGCCGGTTAGCCGAAATCAACAGGAAGATCCCAATACTGGCCCCTTCACGGGCAATCGTGTTCATCATGCTTTCGAACGGATCTTCAAATGGTGAGTCCCGAACGGCGTCATAGTTATCGATCACGACTTCAATGACCGGTAATTGCTCGCCTGTGGCCTCGCGGTATTGATCAAGGGTCGCAACCCCGGCACGGTTCAACAGGCGCTTACGCGTCTTAACGTCGTTATCTAAGCGCGTCAGCAATTTTGCCAGTTTTTCGGTTTCATCCACCCGGATGATGTCGGCTACATGTGGTAAGTCCTGCAGTGGTAATAAACCGTTGGTCCCAAAGTCCAGCAAGTAGACGTTCAGTTGTTCCGGATTGTTCTGCCGGGCTAACTGCATGATCATCGTTTGCAGGAACGTGGACTTCCCGTAACCGGCGGAACCAATCACGGCCGTGTGGCTGTTTTCGTTGAGATCAAGGAACAGTGGTTTTTGGGCCTGCTGTGACGGAATGTCGACCGTCCCGACTGCCACCTTGACGTCCAGTGGTCCTTGCCAAGCTTGGTGGTAGTCAATTGTCGCATCAGGCGTGATGGCAATGATATCTCCCAATGGTGGCAACCATGGCCGCGGCAACCGTTTGATGTTATTAGCCTGTGCGTAATCGTGAATGTAATCGATCACGGCTTCCAGTTCACTCGGCCGCTTTTGCAGTTCAGCGGCGTTCTTATCGTCGTCACCACTCAAATCCTGGGTGAGCACTTCGTACTGTCCCAGCTCATTGATGGCGTAAACGGTTTGATCCACGTGCTGAATTTCCTGATCAGGGTTATAATCCGCCCCACTCCAAGCGGACTGGAACAGTTCGTACTTTTCGTTGTTCCCAACTTGGAGGTAGGCCCGCCCAGGTTCCACGATGGACGCGGCATCCGGCGTGTGCAGGATTTCGTTTGAATCGGCCTTATCTTGCACCTTCAGCGAAATCTTGAACTTGGAGTTCGACCAAATTTGGTCATCCACGACCCCGGTTGGTTTTTGCGTTGCTAGAATCAAGTGAATCCCCAGTGACCGCCCGATCCGCGCTGTTGAAACCAATTCCTTCATGAATTCTGGTTGCCCAGTTTTCAATTCGGCAAATTCATCGGAGATGAGGAATAAATGCGGCATGGGTTCCGTCGCGGTGCCCTCGTTAAAGAGGCGTTGGTACTGGTTGATGTGATTCACGTTGAACTGACTGAACAACCGTTGCCGGCGTTGCAGTTCGGCCTTAATGGAATCCAGCGCCCGCATACTTTGTGCACCATCCAAGTTGGTGATGGCCCCCAATAAATGCGGCAGGTTCCGGAACAGGTTGGCCATCCCACCACCCTTATAATCGATCAGCAGGAAGCCGACGTCATTCGGACGGAAGTTAACTGACAGCGACAAAATGTATGACTGAACCAGTTCAGACTTCCCTGAACCGGTGGTCCCGGCAATCAATCCGTGGGGACCATCGGCCTTTTCGTGCAGGTTCAACGTGACAATGTCATCCTTGCCCCGCTCACCAAGTGGCACAGCCAGGGTTTTGAACGGTTCATGTTCCTGCCAACGTTGACCAATGTTCAAGTCTTCCACACGTTGGGTGTCGTACATTTGCATGAACGTCACGGCCTTTGGAATGGAATTCTTTAACGTTTCTTGGTGATTTAAGGCAGCTAACCCACGGGCCACGCCCTCGGCATCAAAGCCAACTGGGAAGTGATCCGGCACAAAGCGTTGATTCTTTAACTTACCCTGTTCGATCACGACCTGCCCGGTGTGGTAGTCGGCAATGTCGATCACCGTGTGGACTTGTTCTGGCAGACTTTGCATCACGTCTTCCACAAAGACCATGGACACCCCAAGCTCTGTTAAGTCCTTAGAGAAGTATTCCATGATCGAGTGATCTAACACCAGTTCTTCGTGGGTCATAAAGACGACGTAGTGCGGTGAAAAGACCAGCTTTTCCTGCCCGTTGTCCGTTTCCTTCAACTGTTGGTCATGGTCCTTTAGGATCTGGTAAAAGGAGTTCAGAATCTGATCACGACTCCGTTCGTGGTAGATAAATCCCCGGACGTTCATTGCCTGTAGCGTTGCGTGTGGCAACCAGCGCATCCAGTCCCACTTTGGCTTTTCAGCCTCAGGAAAAATCGAAATAAATTGCAAATCATGATAGCTGTGGAACGTTGCGAGCTGCATGGCAATCGCCTGCACCTGCTCAATGACCAGTTCACGTTGTCCAACCAGTCCCACGGGTCCGTGCATCAGATCCGTTGTGATCGGCACATTATCAATGTTTTGGAACCGCGTCTTTAACGCCATGGCTTCCTTAGCCAAGGTGTCCTTTGTGAACGGATCATCCTCATACTGAGCACTAAAGCTTGCCGGCACGGTTCCTAACCCCAGTCGGTACGTGAGGAAGTCATGCTGAAGTGGTGTCTTTTCGTAAATTCGTGAATTGACCTGCGCCACCATCGTTTGGATCGTGTCCATATCAGGATAGTGGTACAGCAAGGCTTGGGCCTGTTTATTCGCCAACTTGGTTAACGCAATCGTCTTTTTCGTCAGGTTGGCATCGTACTCAGCCTGCCGAAGCTTGCTGTTGACCCGGAAGTCCTTCTTCCCCTTGAAATACGCGGTGATGGACGTCACCACTGTGGCCAGACTCATTCCGACCATCGAGAGGATCATTACGGGATTCCCCTTTGACACTAACGTCATGATCAAGGCCATTGCAGCCATCAAGACGGGCGGTAAAATGACCCGTCCCAACTGATTGTCCGGTGACATCGGCGCTGGTTGGGGTTCATCAATCTTGACCTTTTCTTCGGGCGCCCGGTAGATGATCCGTGGTGAGCGGTGGTAATTGGGATAGTCATCTGGGAGATCGGCATCCACGGTTGGCATCTGTGCCAGCTTCACGTGGGTCCGTTGCAGTGGATCAGCCAGCTGAAGGTAGTCTTCTTTGACCAGCACCCGCACACCGTCAAAGATCAGTTCATCCCCGGCGGCCATGGGCACCGTCGCTGCGGCAACCAACTGCCGGTTCAAGAAGCAGTCACCACTAAAGACGCTTAGTTCAAAACCAGTTGATTGGCGATGAATGTGAAAGTTGACGAGGCTCTCACGGAGACTAATGTCATCACTTGGGTGTGGGCCCACAACAAGGTCGCCGCGCCCCTTTAAGTCATAGGCCACAAAGGTGCCTTTTGGTAACAGTTGGTAGGTCATCCCCCGTACCGTCAGCGGGACCCCTAATACCAGTGGTTGGTTTCCCACGAGTAAGCTGCCGTCAACGACGCTCACCGTTAGTGGTTGGACCAGGCCTGCAAAGGCATAGCCCGTCGCAGGTGTTCCGAAGGTAATGGCGGCATTACGGTTTAGTCGCACCGTCATCGCGTGCATGGTCATCCCGTTGCTCACAAATAGGCGCATGTTGTTTGGATCAATGTTCGCGGCCTGAGTGGTCGCTTCCGTGAACTTAGTTGCCAAAACCATTCTTCGCACCCCCTAGCTTGCTCTCGTACTTATCAATTTGTTTCTGGTACTTGCTTCGTTGGGCCTGCTTTTGTGAACCACTCAGTTTTGGATCGGCGTTCACTTGGTCATACAACTTTGTGTAGGTATACAGGATCAACTGGTCATCGTTAATATACTGGGCAATGTTCAACGCCTTACTAAAGTCCCCGCGACCGTTATAGATCCAGTACTTCAGGTAACTTTGGTCAGACTTTAACGTCACGTTTTTCAACACGTTCTTTTTCTGGGTGTTACTGAGACTTTCGACGTTGATGTAGGATGACGCCAAGATGTACTGCTCCGTCTTTGGCAATTTATCAGGATTATCCCCCTTCAAATCGGTGATCACCTGGTCATAGTCAGTGGCTAAGTAGTCCTTCTGACTGGTCATCAGACGGTTGTCATACGGTACCTTGTTCACGGAGTAGTAGAGAACAGTCCCAACAAGGATCACCACCAGGGAAGCCAAAACGTAAAACCCCGTTTGGAAGAAGCGGGCCCGGCGTTTTGGAATCACCGTTTCAACGTGAAGAACCCGGTCGTGCTCTTCACGATAGCTGTTCGTCAAGAAGTCATGCAATTCTGCCACGGTGCTGGCCCGGAGAACAGCCGCATTAAATGGTGTCTGCTTCACGTCTTCTAACGTGCCTTGATAGAGGTCCATGTAGTCGTACTGCGGGGTCATCAAGAAAATGACAAAGCTTTTGTACTGACGCAAGAAGTCCCGCTGGCCCATTTGTAACGGCGGCACAATGTCTTCTAAGCCCCGGTGAATCACGAGTGGGGTCAAACTATCTGTAAATAACAGGTTGTCTGGATGGAGGAAGACTGTCAGCCGTGAATCCGTGAATTCAACCAGATCCGCAAGGTTTTCCAGTAGCCGTAACTTATCGCTTCGTGAAAGCTCCTTGATCATGTCGACCAGTAACCGGCCCCCAATCGTATTACGATATTGCCATGTATAACTATCTTGTCCCTCGATGAGTTGTCCCGGTAATAAATGGGGATGGTTCGTTAATGTCATTTCAAGGAGTTGGCGGTTATCTGATTTGATCCGTCCCTTCGAAAGTTCAATGCTGATTGTGTTTTGTTCAAAGTGCAGTGGGTACTTGTCGTCCCCTAATGTAATCGTTACGTCGTTCATCACGTCTTTTTCCCTCATGCTTTCTGTAGTGGTTGTTAAAGCACTTCGATGACATCGCCGTTAGTGACCGGAAAGTCGGCCAACACATCGTCATCGCTTAAGACAAGTGCTTTATTAATGACCCGAATCATGTTGCGGTCGTCTGGGGTCAATGTGACCGCTTGGGCGGCCATTGCATCGATCAGTTGGGTGAGTAATTGGCGCACCGTCAACCGGTTTGGAATCCGTAGATCAATGTTAACCAGGCCCCGGTCAGCCGTATGATCCGTTTTAAGGGTTACGTTAATGTAATTTGAATCTGTCTCAGCCATGTTTCCGTCTCCTGAAAAGTAATTTCTGTCCCTTGAAGCCAAGCAGCACACCGGCACCCACAAAGGCAGCCATGATGGCCCCAATCATGAGCCAGTGACCGCCGTTAATGCCGGTGGTGGCAGTGGGATCCGCTCCCGCAGAGGTCGCCAGTTGATTTTTACTGGTGAATAAATGCTGTTTAGACTTCGTAATTCCCTTTACGTCACCGTCAACCTGGAGCTTCTTCTTGGCAAAAACCTGGTGCTTAGCGGCCTTATTACCGGCCTGTTGCTGTGCTTGTTCCTTCGCCAACCCCTTCGAATACTTCGGGTCAAACAGATCCGGAATCTCATCTGCGGCCTTCGTTGAGTGACCGTGTTGCTGGTTAGATGACTGTTGCTGTTCAAGCACCTGCTGATTGACCACCAGTTTGCCCTCATCCTCATTTTTGGTCACGGCCGCCTGCTGACTTGCAGTGCTGCTAGAGGCAACACCAGGTTGACCGGTATCTGCCCGAGCAGTGAGGGTCAAAAGGCCACTACCAAACAGGCAAAGAACAACCAGGATCAGCCACCCATGACGGCTATTTCGTTGTGGTTGCTGCATGTGCTGGTGCCTCCTTTTGTGGGTGATAAACAACAAGGTTTAAGGCGGTCACAACAAGTGCGATGACCGTTAAGATCACATATCCCTGCGTGCCAAGCCCGATTCCTGTCGTTAACTTGGTGTAGACGTGTTCCACATACTGGAACGGTGAAATCGTCATGAATTGTTTGGTCAGCGTGCCGTTTGCCACCTTGATCCCCAAACTCGGTGTAAAGAACAGGTAGAGTGCCGCTAACGCCATGGCGATCGCCATGCCCATCGTCTTCACCTGCCGCAACAAGTATGTCGTAGCGGACAACAATGCGACCTGAATCATCATGACCGTTAAGACCCATGCCGTTGGTGCGATTTGGTTCGTTTGTAAGAGTTGTCGTGAGAGGTATCCAATCAATAATCCTTCAACGACCCCGACGGCCCCAACCACGAGCGTCCATGGCAAGTTTTTCCACACCAGGTTGTCGACGTTAACGAACCGGTCAACCAACCGCACACCCCGCCGTTTTTCTAAGACGGACAGCGTGTAGGCCGTAAACAAGGTGACAAAAATGTTAATCAAGACCAGGTAATACGGCAGGATGGACGTACTGTTCGCAATCTCACTGGTGTTCTTCGCACTCACCGGATTTGCCATGTAGTTATACACGTTTTGATTGTCCCCGTTCCCCTGCTTGGTGTTTGCAAGCACCGTGTTGAAGCCCTTCGAGAAGTCACCATTCTTGGCAATCGTGTTACTCCACGTTTGCGCTAAACCGCTGGCGTTGTTCACAATGCCCTTACTGGTGCTGGACAATTGGTTTGTTGAGGACTTTAGGTGTTCAAATGCTGGTGTCATGCTCTTGATCTTCGCGGAGTCAGCCATCGTCTGGGTAATCGTGTTTTGACTATCACTCAGCTGTTGCTGGTAACTCTTGATCAACTCTGGCCCCGTCGTTTGATCATCAGCCAGCTCTGGTTGCTCCGCTGGTTTAAAGTCCACCAGTGTTTCGTCGAGAACGAGCGGTGTTTTAGCTGGCTCATTGACCGCATTGGTGTAATCCAGTGCTTCTTGATACCAGGCCATGAGGTCCTTCCCCTTTTGGGTGATGGCATCGTTGGCCTGCTTAAGCGTGGCTAATGCTGACGTTTGCGCATCCACATAACCAGTGTCTTTCATCTGTGCTTGAAGTGTTTCCTGCTCCGTCGTCATTTGCTGATCAAGCTGTTCTACGGGTTGCCGATACTGTTCAACCAGGTGACTAGACACAAGCGCCGCAATTTCATCGATCATGCTCTTGTTGTTCATTTGTTTATAAACGGAACCATCAGGTGCCTGTTCTTCTAACGTTGCACTGTAAGTGTCCGTTTGAAGCCCATCATCAGCAGCATTCGCGCCGTAGTATGCCTCGATCACAGACGCAGCTTGCGCCACCTGGTACAGCATCTTATTCGACTGGCCCATTATCCGCGTCACAGCGGTGGAATTTGTGTTGTTGATGTAGGTGAACCCAAGGTAGCTCGTGTCAACGACTTGCAAGCTCGTTTTCTCTGTATCAGGGTCTTTATGGGTAACGTTCATGGTGCATGTATAGGAAAGTCCCGAATTAGCCAATAACGACTGGGGGAAATTATCCTGGTCCAGTGTAATGACATTGTTTTTATTAAGATCAGCAGCGCTGATGTCGATGATTCGCGCGTCATTTTCGATCACGCCACCATCGGTATCCTTTTTATCGAGGAGGTCCTTTAATGCTGTAATTTGAATGCCGCTTTTTTTATCAACCGGTGAATCCGATAATGCCGCATGGAAATTACCGTTACTAGCATTATTCAACAGGGTAACTAACGCAGACCGATCCAACTTTGCGCCTTTAACATCGCTTAATTCGATGTAGGCAAATTCCCCTTTTTTTAATTCAGGGATGGTGAACTGAATGCTTTGTTGAATATTGGTCCCAACACTCGTTCCCAAAATTGATTTAATGCTGTCGACCGCTGAGGTGTTCGTTTGCGTCACGTTGTGTTCCTTTGCGTACTTTTCCACTAGCTGGGCGTCGTGCTGGTACTTTGCCGCTTGATTCTGTGGCAACCCGCCGGCAAACTGCATCCAGTCAACGGCCGCGGTAATGTTACTGTCAACGGCACCAACGCTTCGGTTCATGTAGTCCGTCATCGCTTGACGACCCTTGTCGTTGACCTGTGTCTTCTCGAGGTCGTAATCCTGTTCCAGTGAACTCTTGATCATCTCCTGAAGGTGCGTCTGAACCGCGTCCATGTTGTCTTCCGTGAGGGCCGTCGTTTTATCGCCCGTGAAGAATTCACGCATGTTGCCTTGATCCATCGCTAACTGATCGTTTTCATCGCTGAGGACCTTTGTTTGGGCGTCATACCGGTCTTTTAACGTGTCAATGGCTGGAATCAGCTGGTTGTTGGCGTTCAATAATGACTGTAATGCCGTCGTCGGCTGATCTGGACCACCATCCAGCAATTCACTGTTGAGGGCACTCAGCTTATTGACCTCATCGCTTTTCACCAGTTTCAGCTCATCCGTATAGGCTTGGTACTGCTTATCGTAGGCGTCCGTGGACTGTTTATCATTCGCCAACAGCTTTTGATGATCCGTATCTAGCAGTTCCTTTTCGGTGTCAATGGACTTCGTGTAGTAGTCAGTGACCACCTTTTTGTTATCGGTCATCTGACTATTTTGCGAATTATTGAAATCGCTCAATCCCTTGAGTGAATCCTTCCCGTTGCTGACGGTGTCATCCATGGCGGACTTCGCCTCATCGTTAAACGATTTCGCCTGATCCTGCCAGTCGTTGTAGCTGTCCTGAATGTCCTTACTCTGATCCGTAATTTCTGAAAAATTGTCGTTTAGCCCTTGGAATGGCTTATTCACACTGTTTTGCAGGTTCCCGTTAAGGTACCCCTCACGATTAACCATGCTTCCCACGTTGGTCTGTGCTGTGTGAAGATTGTTGACCACACTCGAAAAATACATGTTAATGACGCGTCGATTGAATAATTGCAATAACGCTGTAACTTTTTGTTGCGCCTGTGTTCGGATGTTGGGGTTCTTGCTTGTGTTCACTTCATACTGAAGCTGCGCCTGCTGCGGGTTACGATTTTCCAGTTGCAACGTTCGCTGGGTAAAGTTATTTGGAATGATCAAGACCATTTCGTAGGTCTTATGGCGGAGTCCACTTTCGGCAATATCCCGTGAGGTCACGGTCCAGTTGTTCGTGGGGTCCTTGGTAATCATGTTCACGAAGTTATTCCCGAAGTTATAATCCATGTTGTGAAAGCGACCACCCTGGTCTTCATTGACCAGAGCAACCGTTAATTTATATGATTTCTGCTTGGATGATTCACTAACGCTGCTGTTATTGATACTTGCATGCACAAAAAAACCGATGAGCCCTAATGCCAAAATTAGCCCCACCCCTAAGTGCCAGTATTTCGTCAAAAATGCTTTCATCGATCTCTCCCTGATTTCTCTCTAACCTTTTTTTCAAAAAATTCATCGCTAAACGCAAAAAAGGGTCGATGAACAAGCGTCCATCGACCCTCCTCGCATTAATTGAAACCAAAACCTTTTGAGAGTTGTTGGTCTGTTTGTTCCAGCGTGTTCGCTGCGTTGTCCAATTGACGGTTGATGTCAATTAACAGCTGATCAAATTGCTTAACCTTTTGCGATAATTGCTGATACTGTTGCATGTATTGTTGGAAGGCTTGCCCTTCCCATTCTTGGCTGATCTGGTTATTTGCACTATCCAATGAATGCAAAACCCCTTCAACCGTTTGGGCACCATTCGTGTAAACCTTTGCTTGTGATCGTAATTCTTCTGGTGTGACTTTAATCCGTCCTGCCATATCAAATTCCCCCTTATAATATATATTGTTAAAAATAATGTTTTGGACGTCTTATAGTTGCATATTATTAACCAATCCGTCAACATCTTATTTTAAAATTCACAATCTTTTTATCTAAAGAGGAACACCTTTTACAGCATCACACTTGATTTCTACGGACTAATCACTACACTAAATATTTTTTCAATTCACAAATGGAGAAGCGCTGTTTATGAATTTTTTTACCTTGATTACTGGTATATCAATATCCTTCGACAGCTTAATTACGATAGATTTTTAATTTTCATTTGCTTTATAATTAACCCCCATTACTTTTTCGTCGCTAGATCATTAAAAATGATTTCCTCTTGAACAATTGCTCATGCAACAAAATAGTCATACCCGTTCACGATTGAGCATAATAATTAATCAAAACCATAATAAAAAGGGATAAAATCAGTAATGATTTTATCCCTTTTCGTGATTATTAACGTTTAACAATCGGCTTTCAATGGACCTTAACGCGAAGTCACGTATGTATAGGACGCGTCGTCATTCAATCGGAACGTAAACTCATGATCTTTATGATCATTTGCCCGCCACTTTGACACTTCATAGTGCGTTGTCTGAGAAACGTTTAGTCGATTGACCACTGCTTCCACTAAATACTGATCATCATCAAAGCTGCCTCGTAAAATCTGCTTCAGATCCGTAATGAAGGCGTCTGTATTTGTAATCATGGTTGCCACTCCCTTTTACCTAAGTTGGCAACCACGATACAGGCAATTACGCTTGATGTCCACTAAAACTCACTTTTTTTAAAAATTCATTTAATAAACGTTCCGATTGTTAAACAATTTTAGCCATTAGTAACGGACTTTTATTCAACGGTCCGTTCGTTAGAAGATTTTCATGTCCGTGTACTTCGTTGGTAAGTTATTAAAGTCGTAGTCCTGCAATCCGGCTGCGATTTTGTCACCTGTGTACATTGCTGTCAGTGACCGCACTAACATTAAGTTAAGTTCGTTTTCTGGATGGAATTGAACCATGATCACCGGAATGTTCCAAGCCCAAGCGGCCCCAATTTCAAAAATGGTTCCTGCGTCTGGTTCGAGGTTCCCCTCTTCGTACTTGTAATCCAAAATGGCCACGACAACATCTGCCCGTTTTACCTGGCGCATGTCACTTGCAAACACGGAATCTTGCCACTCAAATGAACCAAATTCCAAGGACTCTTCCTGATGTTCTTGAGGAATGAAAATCCCATCCGCATCAATTGTTTCGTTTTGACGGAGTGCTGTCACAACCGTCTCAATGCGCTGCTTTTGTTCATCTGAAAAGAACGGACTAGCTAAGTAAACTCGATTTTTGTACATCATAACGGCCTCGTTTCGATTATTTTATTACCTTAACTATTATACAGGAAGTTTTAGACCAATCGGGCGCCTGACTGAGAATTTCTAAAAAAGCGCTCACCAAGCGCTCACATTTGGGCCCACCAATACAAAAAAACTGACCAACCCGTGAACGGGCGATCAGTCTTTTGTTAATTACTTGCTTGGTGCTGTCACTGCCGCCTTATTCAAGGCAGGCGCCAATGAATCTAAAATATGTTGCAACCGGGCGCCTGTTTCAACCAACCACATCGTGTAGTCTGTTTTTTCATCAGTAGCCTGTGCAATCAACGATGGCCGCCACCCTTTTAACGAGGTTGCTACCGTTAACGCTTCTGAAATAACGTTATCTGGTAACTCGCCATTGTTCAACTGACGCAGTTCGTGCAAATCATCCATTAAGGGTTCATACCACAAATCATCCACCAACGTTGGCGCCTTCCCTGTTGGTGACTCAAGCCACATTTGTTTATTGAACCGGCGTTGATCGTCAACCATTGTTGTCATCACGTCAACATCATATTGAATGCGGCCAGCCGCTTTAACAAACGCCGCCTGCCGGTCTAATTCACGTTTGTGTGCTTGCGCCGTTGTATACCGCTTAGCCAGCACATACGTAATGATCCCCACAATAATAATGGCAATTAATAGACCAATCCAAAAGCCAAGTCCCATTCCTAAAAATTTCATTAGTTGAAATCCTCCTACAAGGAAGTATACACAAAAAAAGCTAATTCGAGTACCACCTTAACCATTTTAGTTCGAGATTATCGCGCTTGTTGACCAAATTCTCCCATTAAATGGTTTACTTCTTTATAGGCCCAAGTAAAACTTGCCGAATAATGCTGCCGCGATGGCCCCAACAAAGGGGGCGATTCCTGGAACCAGTAACCCATACTGCCAATCATTGCTAGCCTTATTCTTAATGGGTAGCACCGCGTGGGCCAACCGTGGGCCAAGGTCCCGCGCAAGGTTCATGGCGAATCCAGTTGGACCCCCCATCCCCATACCGACAGCCCACACTAAGAGACCAACACCAATTGGCACGATTCCTGGCGTTTTAACCTGTGAAATGGCCAGAATTCCTGACAGGAAGACAAACGTTGCAAAAAATTCAACGAAGAAGTTCCGGGGTAAATTCCGAACGGCTGGTGAAGTGGAGAAAATGTTTCGAATCGTTACGCCGTCCAGTTTGCCGTAAGAATGTTTAAACGAATCAGCATACATAATGTACACAATGATCGCCCCTGCCATTCCCCCGAACACTTGAACAATCGCGGTTGGGAAGAAGGTCAGCCAGCTCATGTTTCCAAGCAGCACTTGCGTCAGTGCCATTGCTGGATTGATCGTGACGTTTCCAAAAATAAACAGGGCAATTGTGATCCCGAAAGCCCATGTTGTAATGGCAAAAAGGTGTCCTGAACCATGATACTTTGTATCGTTTAAAACCGTGTCGGCATGAACCCCGACCCCAAAAATAATCATTAGTGCCGTTCCCATAAACTCTGATAATAGCTGATGCATTAACTTTCCCATCCCATTCTTCTCTTGCTACCGCAATTTCACCATCGCGTTGTCGGTTCGGGACAAATTCCCCCCGCCTAAATTTGACAGTATTCAAATAGTTTACCGTTCCTTGCCCCCAAACGCTACGCCTTTTTATGAACGGGCGCAGTCTTCACATCGTTTACACAAAAAAAGCCGTGTTGGTGAGTTAATTGAGGCATTTTACTAGCCCTCATCAACTCGCCAACACGGCTCATTTGTCTAATCATTTTATGAGTGTTGTATGAATAACATCAGCGATTCGCGCCCCAATTTTATTGTACGTCGCCTGATTGGGATGCAACCAGTGGTCAGCCAGCGTTTGTTCAGCATTAGCCGCCGTCACAATAGGGGCCACCCGCCAATCTAATACCACACCGTCGGCAGCCTGATACGTCGTTGCAAGTGCATCCTGAAACGCCGTAAAGCTAATCCCCCGCTGATTTTGGTTTTCCTTTACCGCGTCAATGTTGCCCCACATTGGCAAAATCCCGACCAGCTGAATTGTCGCCGTTTGGGCTCGGATTCGGGCGAGTTCGGCGGTAAGGGTCTCAGTCACTGTCGCCAGCGTCCCCGTCCCTTGGTTAAAATCATTAATTCCGTAGACCACCGTTACAATGTCGTAATCGGCAAACGAACACGACGCCACTGATGCTGTTAGGTCATTTTTTCGTTCGCCAATGATTGCGCCACCCCCATGGCCTAAATTGGTCACTGAAATGCCTAATCGTTGCGCGACGGTCACGGACGCCGGATATTGCACATCCTTGTAGCCATCCCATCCCTGTGTAATCGAATCACCCAGCATCACTAACTTCATGATTAATACGTCCTCCCTTTGAATCCTCACTCCTAGTTTAATGATCGTTACAACTAAAAACCAGCGTTAACTGGATTAACCACTATGTCACTAATCAATATCATCATTAAAACATATCTCCATTAAACACTACTAATTCATATTTTTTTATGTTACATTTTTAATTGCTGTGTGATTTCTTTAACAAAAGTTAAGTGATTGACCAAGTTAATGATCATCATTCAGTTTGACCAAATCACTGATGTCTTAAAAAGCTGAATCATTCTTTAGGGGGGTCACTCAAATGACCAAATTAAAAATTAACATGTGGACCGGAATCTTAGACATCATCAATTGTGTGCTATTCACAATTTCATGGCCTGTGATTTTTGGAACCGCCTTTTCTGATTCATTTTCTGGAACTAACGTCACTAGTGGCACTGCAATTGTCTTTTATTCAATTGCTTGGATCGGTGTTATTTTGAACATTGTTGCCCTAGTTCTGTCACGGAAGCACAGTATTTCCATTACCGGTCCCGTTCTAGGAATTATCGGTAGTGCTTTATTCGGTCTCACCGCCTTCCTTGCCTTTCCTGCACTCGTTGTGTTGATCATCGGAACCGTTTATACCTTGATGCAACGCCCTGCTAAAACAGTGGCATCGGCAAACTAGCTTTTTCGCAATAATGATTCTGACGACGACTATTAAGGAGACATCACATGGATTCAAATAAGACACCTGAGTCACAAGCACCTGCTTCTGCAACTTCAACAGCACCCGTAACGTCTGAAGCACCCGTTTCACAAGCCACGGCCCCTGCATCACAAGCTGCTGCGCCAAAACAGCAAGCTGTTCAGCAAACACCAGATGTTCCTACTGAAATCAAGAAATGGAACTGGGGTGCCTTCACTTTTAACATTTTCTGGGGAATTGGGAACAAGACTTACCTACCATTATTATGCTTGATTCCCTTCTTTAACCTCGGTTGGATCTTCGTTTGTGGGGTCAAAGGAAATGAATGGGCATGGCGTGACGGTCACTATACGGACGTTGCCACCTTTAAGCAAGTTCAAGCAACATGGAACCGGGCTGGTTTTGTCAGCTTTATCATCAATGTCTCAATCTTAGGGCTGTACTTAATCTTTGCTATTTTTGCAGTTATTATCGGGATTGCCGCAGCATCATCTGATTACTAAACGTTAATTTTCTTGCTGGTACCTTTTGGGGCCAGCATTTTTTGGAGGCACACATGGCATTTAGCTTTTATTTATTTTGCATCTTATTCACCATTTTATTTGGACTCGCAACATTAGGTCTGGGAATCTGGATGCTTGTTGAACTTATTCAAAAACGGGCGCACCGGGGCCTGAGCATTACGTTGACGAGCATCATGTTTGTGTTGGCCCTTGGGTTTGGAATCGCTGGCCCAGTTGCCACAACTAAGTATGCCGGGTACCGAATTTGGCGAAGTGATTACCGACGAACCCAAACCATTGTGAATGACATCAACGGGATTCGTAACGCCTACGAGGAACCCACCAAAGAATCTCTCGCCACTGGTCGTGCTGACGCCACAGAGCTTGTTAAAGCAACCAGTCATTTTTCAAACGCGGATGCACAGGCTACCGCCAAGGGAGCTGCCAAACGATTAAATCGTCATATGCAACGCTCCAAAGGAAAAGCGACGTCAGACCAATTCATTGACTGGCAGGTTGATCGTGAATTTGACGACGATCCCACAGCCATTGAAGATTTTGCAGACATTATGGACGGCAACACGAGCGCCATTGCTCCTAATAAAAGTCTCAAAAGTGATATGCTCGTGGACATTTACAACAAGCAGTACGATCAAATTCACATGAACAGCTTTTCTAAATGGCTACTATCGGAAAATTCGACGTTGGAATAAGCTGATTGCTACTTATCAAGTTAACCACACAAAAAACCGTTTGACCTGAAATTTCATTTCTCAGGCCAAACGGTTTTTAATTGCAAATCGCATTCATGCATCAACTAAGACAATTAGTTTAAATTGTTTATGCCAGCTTTTCGTCAAAGAACGTTGTCATTGCGGTCGCTTCCTGATCTACATACTCTGGAACCCAGTATGTTTCAATGTGGCTAGCTCCTTTAATCAGCACTAATTCTTTATCATCGGTTCCCGTTGCCTTATTGAAGACAGCTTCAGTCATGTAACGAGTGTCTGACACATCCCCCACCATCACGATACAGACCTACTAAGAAACATGTAAAGGAATCAGTGTGAACGAGTACTAGATGACTTTATTTCTTAGTAAAACTCACTTTTTGAGGAGCCTTTTTTGTGAACTTATTTTAATCATGTATACTTAGCTTGAAAGATAGTTTTCTTGTTTTACTATTGATCAATCTATATTTAAGAAGGGATTACGCTATGAAACTAATTAAATCGGTATTCAGGGTTACGTTAACCCTAGTTTTCTCACTTTTATTGTTCTCAACCGCAGCTTCAACAGTCAAGGCGGATCCCAACACAGAAACAGTCACCTATGCGTGGTCTAATACTGATTCTGAAGGAACAACACCAGCTAATGTCGTTACTAGTTACAAAGTTGACGACAAGCTTTTTCTTCCTCCGATGATTTACACGGGGTACACCATTGATCCAAATAAATCTTACCTCGAGTATCCATCCGGTGAGCAGCAAAGTTATGCTGATATTTTCACGCTACTTCACATCAATTCAATTGAAGAATTTATCAATCATAATAATCAAGGACCATCAACGGTTGGCGAAGATGACTTGGGTCTGAACACAACCTTCTTCAGCGTTTTAATTCCTAACGATGAAACTGTAACGATTAATTACGTGTCTACTGATGGTAAAAATTTGGGTTCTAAGACGATTGCCACTAAATTTAGCCGCATCATCACGATCGACCAGCCAAGTTTTGACGGCTACACGATTTCAGCAAATCAACCAACTTCCTATAAAGTTGTTAAAGACGGTGCTGGCGCTAACGTTGTTACGATTACTTACGCCCCTACGACTTCCTCAAGTTCCGAAAGCTCAAGTTCGTCAAGTTCGAGTAATTCAGGAAGCTCATCATCAAGCTCAAACAACGTTGATAGCTCAAGTGTGACATCAAATGGTCAATCATCCTCAGTAACCGGCAACTCACAATCAAGCACTACCAGCAGTCAAGCAAGGACCGTTGTTCCAACTCAAAACATTTCTTCAAGTAGTTCCTCAGCAACATCAGTTAAGCAAACTAATACGCGTGACACCTCTCGTCACGCTAGCCTGCCAAGCACCGCTGCTATTGGTTACACAACCAGCATTATCGGTGTTGCTATCTTAGCTGGCGTAACGACGTTCTTTGTCATTAAGAGAAGAAATCGTTAGATTTGACAATTAAATTAAGCAACTAATTGAAAGGCACATTGCTGGTATTGAACCGGTGATCTGCCTTTTAATTTGGTTTTAACTCGGCAAGAGCTTCGAACTGTCTGCCTTCGTTTTGTGACGATTTATGCGCTTTTCTTGAGCTTCTTTAGCGCCTCTGAATCATCATTAGACAATGTTCCCCGGTTCCTGCCACACCGCACCTACCCACATAAATAACGTTAAGTATTAATATGTTAATGAACGTGCTACCATTAAGAAAAAAATCCCACCAACGAGGTTTTACTCATGGTCATTATTCCCTTACCAGCTTACGGTTTTGACCCCACCGAAGCAGCCATTCCATGGCAATATTTAACCGACAGGAAAATTGAAGTCGTCTTTGCCACCCCCGACGGAACACCAGCAGCGGCTGACGACCGGTTATTAACGGGACATGGTTTCGGTATTTTCAAACACTTTCTCATGGCAGACACCACGGCGCGAACAGCATATCAAGCAATGCTTAAGACACCGGCCTTTCAGCACCCACTTGCATACGCTGACATCAGTGTCGCTGAATATGATGGTCTGTTGCTCCCCGGCGGTCATGACAAAGGGATGCGTGTTTACTTAGAATCCACCATTTTACGGCGAGTAATCGCACAGTTTTTTACGACTAAAAAACTAGTTGGTGCAATCTGTCACGGAACGATAGCCGCTGCTCGAGCAACATCCCCCGCCACGGGCCGTTCTGTTCTTACAGACTATAAAACGACCAGCCTACTTAACCTTCAGGAACTTAGTGCTTATCAGCTAACTCGGTTGTGGCTTGGTGATTACTACCGGACGTATCCAGAAACCGTTGAGAACGAAGTTAAATCGATGTTAGCAAACCCAGCTAATTTCATTCACGGCAGTCATCCCTTCACACGTGACACGGCTACCGACACCAAACGGTCACTGGTTGTGGTTGACCGTAATTATATTTCGTCCCGATGGCCCGGCGATGCCCATAAATTTGCTAAGACTTATTATGAACACTTAACTAAAAAAGGTCGCTAACCTCCTGTTGAAATAGGAGGTTAGCGCCCTTTGATTTAGTAATATAAAACTTGACCGGGATAAATCACGTCATCAATTGACTGCCCATTTAAGGCCGCCAAACTGTCCATGTTATCTCCGAATTGTTGGGCGATTTGCCACCAACTATCGCCAGGTTCAACAATGCATAACCGTTGTGACGTCGTTTGTGCTGAGGTTGAACGTGAACCAAACTCATCCCCGCCATCAACGCCCATCGCCACATAGCGGTCTTGATTCCTGTAGTTGATGTAATGCGCCCATACGTAACCGCCAGCAATGAAAACATGATCATAGTAAATGGTATCGCCACCATTTAATTGTCCGGTGACGCTTGCACTGGTTTGATCCTCTGTCCGCACGTTGACCGTTTGATCAGCAGTAAACGTCCCACTTTGCATGTAATCACTATCAGCATGCTTAATGGCCTCACCTTGATTGGCTGCCGGCGTATCCGTCTTCGGATTATCGTGCTTCGTATATCCGTTGTCGGTAATCCCTGTGAGGTCAACGTTACCATCTAATCCACCCGCCACACGGGTTGATGTAAACTGAAAAATCCCAACATTATTAAATGACGGAAAATAATTGTAGTTTGGAAATGGTGTCACCGCGTAATCCGGGTATTCAGCCAGCCATAGCTGGTATTTAGAAGATAAATATTGTAGGTCAGTTGTTGTCTGCAAATAGTTTTTGTACCCATACAACATCGGTGTATAACCGGCTTCTTTAATCCGGTTCAATGCGTAATCTAAGACAGCCGTATCTTGCCCACCGGCTTCTACATCGAGGGCCACAATGGACCCTTTTGGGGTTTGCACCCTGGGCAAAAAGTAGTTCAGTGTGTCGTCAGCCTGCCACTGTGTCGTGACATTTTGCCACCAGATGTAGGTGTGCATCCGCAGTCCAGCCGCAATTCCTGTCGAGACCTGACTATTGTACGTCGTTTGATCATACAGCCCCGCTCCGGTGTAACCACCAATTTGTGCCACGCTAAACGTATCTGAATCTGCCCCCTTAACGGCGTAAAACCCATTGTAAACACTGGTATCAGTGCCAAGATTGCCACTTGCGGCAGCGACCGGTTTCGGCATGACGGCAAAACAAAAAGCGGCCATCATGACCGCTCCCATCATCATTAATTTCTTTTTAAACGTCACTACTTCTCCTCCTTGCGAAATACATTAGGATAGTCAATTAAGTTCCCCTCGTCGTCTTTAAGTTTGTTCAAGTAACCGCGCCACTTTTCAGGAAAGGGCAAACCCATTTGGCACCAGTTTTCAACACAACTATTTCCATACTGAATGATGCCAAACGTAATAAAGATCATGGCGTAGTTACCGAGCCCCGCAATGTCAGCAAAGAAAAACCCAATGAGCGTTGTAATCAGCATCGTTAGATGTTTGATCAGCCCCTGGGTTCCGGTGGTACTATCCATTTTCTTCGTCAAGACGCCCTTGATGGTGCCCAGCGCAATGTCTGCAACTTGAATTGCTAAGAATAGGTGCAGTGGATACATCTGCTCCATTTTTAGAAGCTCCCGCCAGATCAAGTTGTGTGTCATTATTGGTCCAATCACATGTTTATCCCCCGTTTAATCGTATTGTTTACCCGTAAATTCTGTGTATTGTGCCGGTGTAATGGTTCCTAATTCAACATATTCGGTAATGTCACATCCTGCGGCAGCCATTAATTTAATAAACTCAGTCATTGTGTTGCACCTCCGCCATTAGTTTAGCGACCTGAAGACCCAGTTGATTTAAGGCTTGATCCTTAACGTCCGGTACAACCGGCTCCTTGTAGGGATGCCAGGTCTGTTTATCAGGATCAAACTGTGGCCGCAATCCGTCAAAGCCTTGCTGATCTGGCGTTTCTGGACTAATCAACACAGTCGTGCAATGTGTTTTTTCATAGTCACTTAGCTGAGTAAACTGTTCCTCAGTAATCGGCCGCGAATCAGTCAGCAAAAAATCATCGTTATAGAAAAAATAAATCATCACTGTTCCCCCTTAATAATCATAATTTATTTGAAACCATCGATAACTGTTCAGGACATTATCTTTGGAAGATACATGTAAAATTAAATCTCCATTACTCTGTCCAAACAAATAGCAGGGGCAAATAAAACCGTTATTTCCAAAGATCATTCCGATCTGTCCAAAATGTGGGCTTGGGCATCCTTTGAGAGTTAAAACGTCCCACTCTGTCCATGCTGGTTGATCATGGTTTGGCCTGTCAAGAACACCAAAAATAGTCGCCATACCGTGTCCTAAATTTGTAAGCGATGGTCTTTGAATTAAAACTGGTGCTTGCGGCACTTTCCATTCGGCGCTAGGTAAAGTGTATGCTGGCTGAATCACCCTATCATTTTTGGCAAATTCGAGTAGATCTAACTTTGCATTATTACTACCTGATGAATAACTAACTGCTTGACCATTCACAGACAAACTACCAATGTTTAAACCCGTGGCATTAAGTGGTGAGGTAAATGTCTTTGGTCCGGCAATCGTTTCTGTCCCTGTTCGGTGAACCACGCTTGCATCATCTGTTACGGTTTCGACCCATGGAGACCAAGCACCACTATAGTAAGTCCGCGTATAAATTAACCCGCCCGTATCATTAATAAAACGTTGATTAGTAGCATTCCCAACTATCCGAACTTCTAACCGCCCCCATGAAGTCGAATCCGGGCCATTTTTTCCACCACTTGGATGCGTTAAAGAATAGTTTCCCGGCGTCAATAAAGCATTAAAATCTGGCAGATCAATTGTCGACAGATTCCCGTACTCTTGGTTCGCAATCTGCCGTTGGTCTAACATTAACTGTCCATTGTTGTTCAACGATAACTTATGACTACCAGCTGACAAATCAAGATTCCCATCAGCAGTAACCCCGCCATTTGCTTTAAGCTGCTGAGCAAACGTTTTGACGCCCACAATTGTTTCATTGCCGGTATTATGGACAAGTTTGTTATCATCAGCCGCCTGCTTCATCCATGGCGACCACTTTCCGTAATAACAGCCTCGCTTCCAAATGGAGCCATTTCCAGTTGTAACATTGGCATCGATATACTCAATAAATATTTGAACAGGTCCGGCCGTTTCTAATACTACTAGCGCACCCGCTACCCCATCGCCCGGATAATTTGCCATCGTTTTTATTGGGCCAGAATTCGCATTCTGCCACACGCCACCCGTTGTGTAGCTGTTAAAATCACTATTTGCAGCCAAGACATTCATCGTCGGATTAGCAGTATCCCCTTTATGCATAACAGCCGCATCATCAGGAAGCTTCTGCCAACCAGAAATCATTTGGTTATTAACTGTTGTGATCACACGAATGTTGTTCGCAAACCCATTTAACAAAATCATCCCAGTTGTCGGTGAATTACCAGCAGTTACACTAACGGTGAACCAGTTTTCCAGTTGTGGGGGGAGATCGCTTGGCACATTGTCACCACGTACAAACCAATTACCGTTGTATTGGTCCATTGCAGTGGCAACATCTGCAAGCTTAACCCCCTTAGGGAATTCACGTGTGGCAAGGCCGCCAACAACATTTTGACTAAACGTTTTAGAACCTGTGATTACTTCATTACCCGTGTTATGAACTAACTTATTGTCATCAGCCGCCTGCTTTACCCATGGTGACCATTTTCCATTGTAGCAACCACGCTTCCAAATAGAATTACTTACAGCATTCGCATCAACATACTCAATAAACAGCTGAACAACCCCAGCTGTTTCTAATACCACTAAAGTCCCGGCAACCCCATCGCCTGGATGGTTCGCCATACTTTTCACATTGACCGTCAGTGCATTTTTCCAAAGTCCCGCAGTGGTGTAATTATTAAAATCACCATTCACCACTAATTCATGAACTTGTGGGTCACTCTTAATAACGTTTGCGACACCGTTACTTGTATCAACCGTTTGGTCATTCACGCTAATTAGATGACTCAATTTAGTTGCGATGTCGGCTGCATTGGCATGGGTCGCCTGATCTGCATTAGTGGCATGAGTTGCTTCATCAGTCTTGCCTGCATGAATCGCTTCCGTGGCTTGATCACTAACCTTAGCATGATCGGTTGCGGCTGCGTGAACCGCCTCTGTCGCCAAGTCAGCGCGACCCGTTACGTTACCAATCACGTCCCCGACGACCCCACCGGTTGCTTTGACGGGTTTTGTAAACGTCTTATCGCCACTAATCGTTTCACTCCCAGCTAAATGAACCAGTTTGGCATCGAACGGGCCGTCAACGTATTCTCGAACATCGTTCACAGCTTCCATCGTTGCTAGACCAGCCGTGGCAACTTGGACTGTGGCATCACCTTGGGCAATAGCCTTTAGATAAATGTTCACTTCGATAGCAACCGGGCTGGTTTCATCATACGCTGGCATGATTTCCGGGCTTACTGTTCGCGTAACAGCCACTAAAATATCTTTGCCCGCATAGGTGCCGTAAAGCAGCAAACTATTTAATTGGTAATCACTCGTGATTGCTTCATTGCTTAACCGTGCGCGTACCAAAAGTTGGCTTGCATCGGCATCGATCCGCACGGCCCCTTTTAGCTCGGCCGTTTGATTCACGACCACCGTTTTTGCCTGTTCGGCCGTTAATGAACTAGCCTGTGCATCTGACAGTGGCGTATTACTGGCAATTGCTTTTGTGATAATCACTGGTTGACCACTGACAACACTCGCATTTAACGCGTTCACATATTCTTGTGTGACAATCGTTGGTTTAAACTTTGACGCCATAAATTCACGCTCCTTTTTGACTCGTTTTAATATCGTAGATCATTTGGTGACTAGCAGCCCCAACAACCACGCTCATTCCGTGACTAATATCCACAAAGGTGATGTCGTTGATCCGCACCCCTAACGCCACAGCCTCCTGAACCCGGCGAATAATATACCGCTTTTCAAAATCACTGCTGACCCATGATAACGGGAGGTTTTGAATCGAAATGCTCAACACCTGCCCATCAGCATCCCGATTATTGACTAGCTGAATCTGTTCCGGCGTTACATCAAGTGAGCCCGCAATAATGTTAATAATGTCGTTGGCAGTCCCCTTTGAACGAGCCACGGCAATTTTTGATTTAATCATGAACCGGTAAAACCGGTCGTCGGCCTCACCTCGATATTCGTCATAGTTGGTTCCGATTGCGTCAAGTGCTTCGCCCTTTGCCTCGTCGATACTTAGCCACTGGGCCATCGTTTCTAACCCCAGCGTGACATCACCCATCATGTTTGCCACCAGCTGCATCAACCGATAATTATTGGTCTCCGGTGCCATTGGAACTGCCCCTTTAGGAACCTGCTCGGCCCAATCAAAAATGCTCATTAGGCAGGCACCTCCGTCACGGTGACGTTGGTTGCATTAAACGTCGCGATTTCGTTTGTTGCCACCGCAACGTTTTGAGCCGCCAATTGATCCGCACTGGTACCGAGCTTGATTGTGGCGTCAACCACTCCGGGCACATTATCATAGATAAATTTATACAGTCGTGTGTAAACCACCGCATCCCCCATCGTTAGCTGTGCCAAATAGGCCGCCACTTGGTTTTGAATCTGGGCGACGCCATCAGGTGGAAAGGCTTCATTAACGGTGACCGTCAATGCCGCAAATAGCGGCTTCTCCGTGGCGTAATCAAAGGCAATCGTTTGGTTATGCTGGCTTGCGTCAAGCACCGTTCGACGTTCACCACCGACCGTTTCCACACCAAACGCCAAGTTATTAAAAATGGCGGTCGCGATGGCCTGGGCCTGCCCACCTAATACATAAAAATGCACCGTGTGTGGCGGATTGCCCTGATTGTCGATAACGTCGCCGTTATTAGCGATCACTTTCACAGCTCGCACCCCGTTAACAGCTTGAACGCTACTGATCAACCCGTTTGCCGTCGCGTTGTTGACCCCTTTGGCAGCGTTCAATAACCGGTACCGGTAGTCCACATCAGTTTCTAAATTGGCGCCACCCGCCGCAGCCTGTTCGTTGGTGATTGCTGTGATATTGGCATTTGGCTGAACGGCAGCTGTGATCGTGTGGGCAGCCACGTTATACGCTTTACCCTGCGCGACCGAATAACACGCAACGGTCCCATTCCCATCATCATTAAGCGTGACGTCAACCGTTGTCATAAAGGCTTGTCCAGCCGCCGTTTTAAACTGACTTACTGCTGGAATCATGGTCCCAGGTGTTCCGGTTAACGTTAGATTGACGTATGCAATGGATGCTGGTAAACGTGTGAGACCATAATTACTACCAAGGCGGTCTAAATTAACGCCAGTTGCCTTACTTACAAACGCCGCATTGTAGACATCCTCAGCCAAATTGTGATTCTGATAGGCCAGCCAGGCCATCATCCGGGCCAAGATGCCAAACCGTCCCGTCGCTGTCACGTCAATGTCAGCGCCAAAGACTTCCTGCATCTTGTCAATCACGGTCTGTAACAGTTCATCATACGTAGGCTTTGTAAACCCGTGTTCATCAATCATTTAGCACCCCACTAACTTCAATGCTTGTTCCATCCTGCTTTTGAAAAACAACGGCCATGCTTAGTGCCCGGGTAACCGGGTTCAGCGTGGCCGTTGTTAACGTGACATCACTTATTTGTGGTTCTTGGGTCAGCACGGCCGTTTTAATGACTGAGGCTACAGCCGCTTGATCTAACCGACCCCCAAACACACTGAACAAATCCGTCCCCGCGGTTTCATCGAGTGGATCACTGCCGCGCTGACTCTTGATAATGGTCCAGACATGTTGCCGCAGTTCCTCATCGTCTGTCACTAAAGCAATGTCATTTCCCACAATTAAGTCGCCGTTCTCATCGACGGCTAAATCCTGTGCCATTAAATCACCCCCATAATTACGGCGTCATTTAAACTGTGCGAACGACCACCCGCTAACGGATACGCACGATTGGTCCCGTCAAACGCATCCGTGTTGCGATCCAAAAAGAGCACCACGACAACGTCATCAACCGCTAAGTCAGTGCGCAACGAGTGCTCGATCCAGGCGTTCAGTAACACTCCACGCTGTTTACCATTTTCCTTTTGGGCCAGCGGTGCCACATCGGCCCGACGACCGTTGACCTGTAACACCCGTGCCAATTGCGCCACGTTTAGCTGTCGCGACGTATTTGTGAGCAATAGTTGATAAAAGGCATCGACATTCCCCCGTTTACTCATTCCAAAACCTCCAATGTGCTTTTGGCCTCCGTACCATCAAATGTGTGTTCACCACTGATCACACGAAAGGTGCCGTTCACGTGGCGACTCTTTAAGTTAATGATGGCCGCTGTCGTTAGACGATGATTAAAAATGCTGTCAAAACTGTAACCCTTCCAGTCGTAATCTTCCTCACGGGTTGGCATTGTTAATAACCCACTATCCGTATTGAGATCAAACGCGTCAAAATCCCCAACCTTCATGTTCATAATGACCAGCTGACCGTTTCGATACATTAGTTTAGAACCGGTATACTCCGCGACTTCCTGTAACACGTCAATTGGCTTCCCCGAGGCTGAATAACCTTCTGCATAACTTGGCTCGTTAGTGAGACTGATAATTTGAAGGTTGATCCCTGCTTGCTGCGCCACCTGCGCTAAAATCGTCCGGGCACTGGTCCCAGCGGCAAACGTCGTGTCGATGTCGAGCTTGCCCCACTGTGAATTTTCATCGCCGTAGTCGGTGCCCTCCTGCATAATGATCGAAAATTTTTCGTCGCCACCATCTTGTAACGCTGGCGCCACGTGGGTAATCGTTCCCTTCGTCAATAGCCCCACGTCACCGGTAAAGCCGGCTTGTAAACGGACAGCCTGCCCCGTGGCCACGCGGTTCATGGTGCTTGGTGATAAATTATAGATATCAATCGTTGTTTCCATTGGTGTCGGTTGATCATCAAAATCGGATGTAAACTGAATTTCAAACTCGGGGTACGTTAACGTTAGCGTATCCGTGGCCGTATCGACCTCTAGGCGAATGTGAAAGCCAAACTGTTGACTCATGGTGCCACCTCCACAAAGTCATGGATAAATGCTGCATCCGGATCTCCTGGATCATACGCTAACGTATCCAAATAAATGAAAACCGTCTTGCCAAAGTTTTCTGGCGTGATTGTCGTTTCATGACCGGCCTCATCAAGGGGAACCAGCGTGATTGCTGGCAGCCGTTCATCGATGACTTCATTAAATAGTGGCTGATTTAACACCAATTTTTCACCCAGGACAAGCGGGTTCATTGACACGTCATACAAATCAATCGTGTAAAAATGACCGGTTTCGTTATGGGTCAGCGCTAAATAGTAATCAAGCTGACCAAACGTTGTCCGTAAAATGCTTGGGGCTTGCGCTGCTTGAAACGCTAATGCCTTACGCAATGACATATGCCCACCTCCTTTATTATTTCACGCGGGCGCGGGCGCCAATTGGGATAATCCGGTCAGGCCAATGGTTCCAGTCCCGCAGTGTTTGGATGGCAGTCCCATATTGACACCACCAGCCCCAATAGGTATTTCCCGGTTGAACCGTCACGTAGGTCCCCGGTCCTTGTGCCGCCGGCTGAACACCAAGATTCTGTCGTTTTGTCCAGGATGATTTGGGCAAACGAACCTCAATCAAACTAATTGAAAACCCTAACGCATTTTGTTGCCCATCTTTCCGTGTCTTTGTCACGTTGCTAATTAAACAGTTATAAACCGTCCACACTCCATGAATATCAACCAACGTGCCGGCCTGCGCCCAGTACATCAATTGAATGTATTTTGCATCGGCTTCGGTCAGATTATCTCCGACAACAAGCCCTGAAAAGTCCAGTTGCTTATGATCCTCTTGCACGTGGTTTGCCATGGGTGCACCGTTTTCCACGGGGTACTGGGCCACATTCATGGCCACTTCCTCTTTTCCTTCATCCTGAGGGAACACTTCAATCGTTTTCCCCTCGGCCTGAAACCATAAATGTTCACCATAGTTAATCCCATCCATTAAGCTAACGCCTCCCCGTTCTTTGCCAGCAAGTTGCGGAACGTATCTTCCAACACTTTGTTAATCATCGGTTCCAGTTGGCCCATTAATTGTTTAGCCGTTCCAGCGTCGGCGTTACCATTGATCACAATATCGCCGAACTTCACAACCGGTGAAAACGTCACTTTCGCACTGGTCTTCACTGGCGTTGCATCAGTTTTGTTCGTTAGTGCGGCCAGAGCCGTTTTAGCCCCCTTAGTCCCACTGGCGTAGCGCATCACATTGCCACCAAACTTCTTTTTAGTTGAAATCGCGTCAAGAACTTGCGCACCACGTGGCAACATTGTTAGGAAGTTACGGATCTTCGGGAACAGGCCCACTGTACCGTCTGGCATCATAAAGGCTTCTCGAAAATCAGCACCATGACCATCATTGACAAGCGCCATTCCGCCTTGATGACCACCATTTGCTGGCGTGCCGTTTGCATAATGAGCAAATGCCATCGCCGCTCCGGGTGTTCCCGTAGCCAGCTTTGAAGCACCTTTACCACTTACATTGGCCGTAATTGTCACCGACTTAGAGTGCACCGCATTAATCGCCGACGCCAGGGCCTGCACGGCACCGGTCCCATTAACAGCAGCGGCAACCTTGACCGTCTTCGCATGCAACTTATTGATGGCCGCTGTTAAACTGGCGACTTCTGATTTACCGCTAACGTTCGCTTTTGCCGTGACTGATTTAGAGTGCACCCGGTTTAAAGCTGAGCTTAGTGACTTAACGCTCCCGGTTCCGCTAGCCTTCGCCTTCGCACTAACGGATTTACTCTTTAATCGACGAATCGCTGATGCCAATGACTTAACGTTTCCCGAACCAGTGGCTCGAGCCCGGACACTAACAGATTTTCCTTTCATCCGGCTAACGGATTTTTGAAGTGTTTTAACCGTGTTAGCGCCCGTTGCCTTGACCTTCACCTTGACGTTTTTACTCTTGATTTTCGTCAGGGCTTTTTGAAGTGGGCTCACACTCTTAGCGGCCGATTTTCCGGCTGTTCCAACCTTTTTCAATGCACTAGCGGCCTTCGAAGCCCCACTTTTGGCCGCACTCGCCAACTTATTAAACGAGGATTTACCCACATTATTCAGCGGTTTCAAACTTGATTTCACACTTTGAGTAAGCTTTTTACCACCGGATTTAGCGGCCGTCGTGGCCTTCTTCATCCCGGATTGAACGCTCTTCGCTAGCTTCGTAAAGGCTGACTTTCCGGCAGAATCCAAGGGCTTTAAGCCAGATTTCATCCCTTTGGTCATCGACTTGGTGCTCGATTTGATCGCCTTGTTGGCGCTCTTCATTCCACTAGTAATGGCCTTACCCATTTTCTTAAAGGTGCTCTGGGCATTCTTATTCATCCCCGAAAAAGCTGACTTCTGGGACTTAGCCATCGACTTTAGTTCACTTTTTTGACCTTTACTTTGAGAAGCAAGCGCCTTTTTAAGATTGCTTCCCTGCTTTTTCATCGCCTTAACGGTATCGGTTGCAGCCTTCTTCTGTGCCTTAACCGCAGCCTTGCCGGCCTTTTCAGCACTTTTCCCATGCCCTTTGTAGGCGTCATTAGCAGCTTTTTTTATCTCCCGACCGGCTGCCTTCGCGGACTTCTTTTCACTGGCATGGGCCTTTTGTGCCGCTTTTAAAGATCTTGCGCTCTCTTTAATTTTGCTCTTAGAAGCGTCTTTGCCAGCCTTTTTAATTTCTTGACCAATTTTTTTTGCAGCTTTGGCTTCTTTACCATGAGCCTTTTCTGCTTCACGGCCAGAAGACTTGGCCGCTTTGGCACGCGCTTTATACGCCCCCTTACCGGACTTGCTTATCTGCCGGTCACTTGCTTTAGCAGCTTTTGATCCACTGGTCACCTTTTTTCGTTTAGCGCTAGTTGAATGATTATTCTTACTCTCAGAATTGCTATTACGATGACTGGTACCATTCTTACCGTCATTCTTACTGTTGGAACCCTTACCGCCTTTTTTATTTTGATACTTTTTCCCAGTATCGTTTTTATACTGCTTGTTGGCCTTATCGACGCCCTTTGATGCGTTTTTATAATCCTTACTCTTTAGGGCCTCTTTTTTGGCATTAGCTTCCATCTGTTTTTTAGATAAATGCTTCCCCTTAACAGTGGCGTAGCCATCCATACCAGCAGGGACAACCGTATCCTTATTGGCGGCCTTTTGATTCTTCATGGCCTTGTTGTAAGCCTTACTATAGGCGCTATTCTTTTTGGACTTAGCCGACTTAACACTATTACGGTCTTCTTTTTCGATGCCCTTTTGCATCTGCTTTTGGTACTTATCAATACCGGCACCATCGCCATCTTGTAGCGCCTGCTCGTAATTATCCTTCGCCAACTGGACATTTTTAGAGGTCGATTTTCCCGCGCGTTTATCAGTTTTGTAATAGCCCTTGGCCTTCTTAGCCGTCATCCCCTGAAAGCTTGCTTGCATGGCGGCCGTTGTTTGTTGCTCGTCAAACTCAGCCGCTGCGCTGGCCTGCGCATTCGCGACCTTTTGGCCATGTGTAAGCTGCGGTTTCTTCGGCTTTGGTTTTGAACCACCAAACTTACCACCGAGCCATTCACCCGCTTTACCCCCGAGCCAAGAACCCGCCATCCCGCCAACGGCGGTCCCAACCGGTCCTAAGGCTGATCCAGCAATTGAACCAAGGGTTGCGCCAACACCACTACCGATATCTTTTCCGACACCTTTATGTCGCGCTAACGATCCCGCTTTAGTCTTGCTCAACGTGTCCAAAACATCGACGCCAGTTAGCGCTGCGTTTAAAATGGGGGTTCCCTTCTTTAACAGCCCCATGCCTTTACCAAGTGCACCACCAGAAAAACGTTCCGAAGCACCAGCTAATTTTGTACTAAACTTCATGATGCCGTTTCCGGCAGCACCACGTACACCACTATGTTCAGATAATTGCGCGCCCGTATCAAACATTCGGGTTAACCCATCGGCCGCCACTACCCGGCCACTTTTGACCATCGTGCCACTACCAATGGCACCACGTCCCGCGATTTGCCCCATACTTTGGGAATCCCGAATCGTTTGCATCAATTCATGGGCATCCGCCGTCTGCTGAATGATGCTTTTGGCTGAATCCGCCCAACTTGGCCCTGCTGGCGTTCTAGACTGTGACGGCCGTGATTGAATGACTTGGTTGGGTTGCGGTTTACGCCCTGTGTTTAACACCGTGGCGACCGACCCACCAACGTAGTTAAACCTACTTGGTGCCTGCTTTTTTGCGCCAGTGCCAGCACTGGCAATTGCTGACTGAGCGGCCGCCAACTGACCAATGACCTGGCTACCAACGGCACCGACCTTTTGCAGGCCTGCACTGACGGCGCCTAAGCGACTCTCCGTATTTCCAGCGGTGGCGTTAATGCTACTCAGTGCCCATGTCATTTGGGTCAACCCAGCTGTATTAACACTGGCAACCGTTGCCTGCACTTGCGGTGCCCGGCTTACCTGGCCGGATCCACTCTGTTGCGATCGTGTTGACACGGTTGCGGCGTTCTTTGCCACCCGCGCGTACGCGTCGGCCAGTTTATTAACACCACTAATCTGTCGATCGACCGCTTGAATTGCACCCTGTGTTTGTCGTTTGATTGCAGCGAGTGCGCCATCGACCCGGGCCAACGAGGCCGTGATTCTCGTGCTACCTAACGCATTTGTTAACTTATCGGCAGCGCGAACGGCCCGCTCAAGACCAACCGCAAGATTAGCGGATGACGAATTGCTGGCACGATGTTCGAGTCTTGTTAAGGCATCGTCTAATCGTTTTGCACCGTCGATCGACTGGTTAAACCGGGACTCTAACTGCTGCAATCCTTCTAATCCTGCCACCTCAACCGCAAATGTTGCTGCTGTTTTTCTAATCTCTCCTGACACGGCCTCTCCCCCTCAGTCATTTTATGTATGGGTGCTGAAATTACAGCACCCGTTACAAAAAGGCGCCGCTAAGCTAGCGACGCCCCCTTTTCTAACCATGTTTGCTGTTGGCTAACGTTAACCAACGCTTGACGCACCGCATCTGGTTCTAAACGCTGCATGCCAATGTATTCCATCACATCACGATTGCGACACGTTGCCCACACAAAGTCCTCGTGAGTAAATGTCAACAAGCCCAACAAGTAGGGCATCCACCGACCGTACGCCGCTGCAATCGTCCGCTCAATGGCCTCGTTACTCGGCAGACCGGTCGAGCTTTGTGAAAAGAAACGTATCAACGCGGTCCATCACCGTCATAAAGCCGGCGTGCGCGTCAAACCAGTCAAAGTCGACGCCTTTAGGGGCCACAATAACCTGCTCCATTAACGCTTTTCGGTAGGTGTAAGAATCAATCATCCCTTCACCCGCCAGTTGTGCCTGGGCTAAGATACGCTGGGCCGCTTCCGTTCCCGGGAATTGAAGCGTGTACTTAGTGATCGTTTTGTTCGTTTCTTCCACCTCAAAGTGGTCCTGTGCGCCAAAGACAGACACTAATTCCGTTGGCTTCTTTGTCGTCTTGGTTGCCCGTGTTTTCGTTGTTGTCGTTTCTTCTGTCATAATTTTGTTCTCCCTTTAAATTTAATCGAAGTCTTACTTTGCCACGTGCTTATAATCTAAACACTTCACCTGGAATTCACGGACGGGGGCACCACCCGTAATTGCCGTTGATGGTGACCGCATCAGTGTTGCCTTTGTTGCGGAAATTGTTTCTTCTGCTGTATCCAACACAAACGGGAAGACCTTCTTGCTGTTCCACAACGTCATCATCTTCTTGTATGATGGCGTCCCGGGCAGAATTCGTAGCGTCGCCGTTCCTGTCCCATTATGTTGCTTAACTAAAAATGCGTTGCCCATGATGTCCTGATCTGCCTGAACGTCATCGGCGTCTTTTTGGGCCGTTACGGGATCGCCCGTTGAAAAGTCCATAATTTGGAAGTTGTCCACCGTAACAACCGTGGACGCAACGTCAAATACATTTACATCTGCCATCTATCTAATCTCCCCTTTTTATTGTCCGTCAACAATTGTGCCGTGAACCGTTACCGTGTGAATGGCGTGAGCCCGGTTGTACGTAAACGTTAATCCCCCATACTCACGCTTAAGCAGTTGGGCCGCCGTTTCGTTTGCACGACTAGCCGCCGTAACCACGTACGCCCCATTCCCCGTGGCATCGTCTTGTTCGATGATGCCATTTCGGTAGGCCGTTTCCAGCACCAGTTCAACTTGGGACCGCAACACTGAAATCCCCGTTTGATCATAGGCGATTTTGGCGTTAGCAATCATCGCATTTTGTAATGCACTCACAACCGTGGACCGCACCCAATCATCACCGTGAAGCGCATCAATAAAGTCACCGGACTGCGTCACACCCTCAGTTGTTGAGGCAACACCGGCCCGGGTCACATACATGTTGGCGTGAACCTTATTTGCGGCAAGATAGTCACTGTATAGCACCGCGTCATTTGGCTGAATGCCGACAAGTCCATGCCGGAACTTCCACGTTGTGCTCCCAACCACCAGATTAGCTGTATTCCCAATCACGGCCCCGTCTAGGCGACCAAGTTTGGCTGGATGAACATACGTGACCGTCCGGGAATTGCCCCCAAAATCAGGAAATTTATCCGTTGTTTCAAGTTGGAAGACTGCAAATTTATATTGTTGTGATTCAATCAAATTAGACAAAATCAACGCATCTGCATCATTGTAAGTGGCTAACAACGCAAAGTGCCAGTCCTCAAAGAAGTACGTCGTCGCTTCCGCTGCCAAGTCAACGTACGTCACCACATCAACGTGCGTTGGTGCATTTGCTTGGGCAAAAATTGCTTCCGCCAACTGATAGGTTGGTGTTGTCGCATCAAAATCAGCCATCATTTCGTCTAGGGCTGAATACTTCTTAAACGCCGGTTTGGCAGTTGGCGCCTCTGCCTTAACAAAAATCGCCGGGATCCCAAGCCCTTCGATAGCAGTCGGCTTCGAAACGGTTAGAACAACGTTTACATCTGTAATTTGTGGTAATAATGACATATGCTAATCTCCTTCAGATTGTTTAGTGGTCGTAAATTTGGTTTCATTAGTTGCATTGGTTAAGCCGATGGTTTCAATGGCCGGCGTGTTGTCGTTTAGCACGTCAGGCACGCGGAGACGGACATCAAACCCACCGCGGCGGTCATACCCGATTGAATAGGCGTTATCCCGTTGCTCATAGTCATAAACATCAACAAGATAAATTGCTTGTTGACTTAGGGCAAACCGCGTCTCATGGTCACGAAACCATGCCTGAAGCTGACCCACAACCGTCAGCGTTTCATACAAATCAGAACTGTGAACCGTTAGGCTGACCACAATGTCAAACTGGGTTGGTCGCCCAATCACCGGTGCCATGATGTCTAATCGTGGTTGCAAAAACTGCGCCGTTACATACGGAAACGCTGGCGGCGTTCCGGTGTCATCAGCAATAATGACGTCACAACCAACGCCTGCTTTGATGCCATTAATCAGCACGTCCATAAATGCGCCGTAATCAAACGCGTTAATTGCCATAGCCAGTCAACCCCTTTAAGTAGTAGATTGTTACGTCTGAATAACCCTGCCAGTCATCTGAATCAACGACCTCATACCGTTTTGCATTAATTGTCGCAACTGAGCCGAGCGGGATGGCGTCATGTGTTGAATACCAGACCCAGTCAGCCTGTTCCAGCTGCCCACCGTCAGTGAATTCCATCCCCGATGAATGACCACTTGTTGACGGACTCCCCCCTTGGGCAAACGGCATCACCGGTTCATTGATCACTTCTGGTTCCGTTAACCCACCAGTCACCGTTTGCCCGTGAACGTGGGTTGAGTGCTGCATTCGTTCCAATGTAAACGAAACGGCAAATGTTTCTAACAGCGCCGTAGCAACTAGTTTTTTCATCGCGTCACCTCGTAGGTCACCGCATTTTTCAAACCACCAGTATTGATCAGCGGGCTTCCGCCTTGCTTATTGGCAATGGTCAACGGTGCGTTTTGTGGACTCTGAATTGTGGTCATTTTTTCCTGAATGTCACGTTGCATTTGTTGCCCAATTTTGGTGCTAAACCCAGTTGCTGAATTTTTAGCAACCGCCTCATTCAGCGCGTCAATCGCCATGTTTGTCCACGAAGCACTCTGCGCCAGCACGGTGGCACGGATAAACGAGCGGGCCGGGATTGTCACCTGGCGCAACTTACGATAGGTGCCATCTTTCATTGGCACCCACAAAAACCCGGTTGGATTATGCGCGACAATGGTTGCCCCATATTCCTGAACAGCAGCAATCGTTCCAAGTTTGCCCTCATCCAATACGCCCGCCTGGATGGTCGTTCCACTGATCTGTTGCAACGTAGTGATTGCGTCAACAATGTGATCATCATCAACAATCATTGCATGACCCATAGTTTCAACGTTTGCCCCACTCGTGGTGAACTTAAAAAGTTGTTCCAGCGGCGGATGTTGGCCACCGAACACCCAAACTGAAGAAATAGACCAAACATTGAATCATTTTCTGTATAGGTATAACTCATTTCAGTCAGCCGCAGTGGTTGCGCAACCGTCGTTACCGGACTGGCAGCCACAGTGCTTGCCAGTGAACCAGCTTGTGATTTTGCATCAGGTGCCCCGCTAGCGGCTTGACTAACTGCCACAGAGACATCCGGTTCAATCGTTGTTTTGTCCACACCGGCATCCGTTTCAGTCACTTTTTCTGAATCATTATTCATTTAACGACTCCTTTCCTGCTTAAATAAATTGCCCACTATTATCTCCGCGACCGGTTGTCAGTTCATTGAGCACACTCTGGTACTCTTTAATGAACGGATCGTCGTACGTTGCCGCCGTGCGGTCATAAAGACCATAATCGCGTTCGATGGGGCCCACTTTTTCCGTTGTCACGCCAGCCATGGCACCACTTGTGGCCTGTTTACAAACCATCACTAAGTGGGCCGCATACAGCCGCGCCAGTGAGGCTTGCATCGGTCCAGGCACGCGGTCGATAATGACCCGCTGGGAGGCATCCATAATCAGCTGGGTTAACAAATCCGCTGATAATTCAGTGGCATCGCCCACCAGTAATTTCACCTGCTCGATGCTTGTCAACACGGTCGTCATTATAAGACCTGTGCTTGGAAAATATTGTCGCGTTGAGCCAACGTTGGCATCATCATGGCTGACGCCTTGATGGTTGCTTCAATTGGATCATGTGTTTCTTCATAGGCATCCACCATGACGTTTCCAATTTGTGAAGCCGTTACATCACCGGCAGCCACAGCACGTGATTCTTCTGGTGTCACACCGTACACCGTTTCACCAACAACGCCGTCCGCGAACATGGCAAAATCGCCATCCGCAATAAATGGTGTTGTCACGTGTTTGCCCGCCTTGGTGACATCACGGTACTTCGCCTTATTGGCACGTAATACCGGCAACCCGTTTGCTTCCATAAACGTATCCAAGTCGCTTTGCATGAGCATCCGCCCGCTTGCATTGCCAAAAACTGCCGCAATCACTAGCGGATGTTGGCGGACCTGTGCAAGTGCTTTAGTGCTCATCACGGCCCGCGTTGGCGTCACGTCCAGCTGATCAGCCCAGCTTTCGATCACTTCAATTGGGTTGACCTTCGCGTCTGAAAAATCGGCCTTTCCCTGATGGGCCTTATTGATCTTATAATCGACGGAATAAGCGTTCCCATCTGCCCCCGTCAACGCCAGTTTGCCGTGCATTAACGCCTGCATTCGCATCAATTCTGCGCTTGCTTCGATGGAGGCCAACAAGTTCCCCAAGTCGTTATACACATTGTTCTTAATGTAATTTTGTTCCTCAACGCTCCGCGGGTTGTTTAGGACCAACAAGTCGTTTTCGTTAAGCACCATCTTTCGTTTCACAAAGAATGGCTCCGTGCTGCTAATTTCACCAGAACGGCTCCCCATTTCCGCCTCCGTATCCAGCGCGTGAACGTGCGCAATGGTTGGCACAAACGTTCCGTTCGTCAGCATCTTAATGTCATTTGAACGGACCTTTCTGTTTGGAAAAAGTTGGCTTCCTAAGTACGCTGGGGTTTGAACTGCGTTGGTGTAATCCAGCACGTCATGCGCCGGAAATAAATCGGTCATTGTCGCCATTAATGAACACTCCTCTTCTATGTTTAGTTACTTGCGGGTGTGGTTGCTGCCGGAACGCCGGCTTCTTCGCCACGGAAATGAATCCCACTGCCAATCAGTGCCAAGCGATCCGTATCACTCAGTGAAACGGGTAACCGCTCGGCGTACACCCAGCCTTCGTACATCACGGCAACGGGTTGCGGTTCTGTTGCGTCAGTTAAGGTGACGTCGTTGACCACTAACCCCACTGTCTTGCCGTTTTTTTGAAACGGTTGCCCAGAAACTAGGTTGATTGTCGCCTGTTCCGTAAAGTTTTGATAATGTGCTGAAGCTAACCAATTTGGTGCTTCAAACGTTTGTGTTTGAACTGCCATCACGATCTCCTCCTAATGTTTAACTGCAAAAAAGTCCGTTGCGACCGCCTGACCCTGCCGGTTCGTTCGGTCAGCAATCTGTTTCCCAAAAGACGCTGTGTTGCCGCCATGCTTCGTGCTAACGGGCTGCTGACTCGGCGTTTTTCCTCGCAACTTATCCGCCACCTGTGCTGTGACGAGTTCATCAACAGCCTGAACCAACGCTGAAATGGCCGTGTTGGTCTCATCAGCATCCTTTCGAACAACGACGTCAAGCAAGGCCGGCGTGGCGGCCAACCCCTTATCGGTCAGAATCGCTGCGGCCGTTTTTTCTAACTCATTGCGATTTTGCTTAGCTGTCAACCGATTATTCTCGGCCCGTAATTGGTCGCGTTCGTATTCAATTTTTTCAACCTGGTCCATCCCAGCTAGCTTCTTCGCCTCCGTTTGGGCTGACTGATACTTTTCAACGGCCACCTTTGCCGCTGAACTAGAAGCCCGGGAAAGCCGTTCCTCAAATTGCTGTGGTGTCATTGAAACCATTGATTGAGGACGATCACTCGCACCCGCGGATTTCATGGGGCCGCTGCCAGTTGCTTCAGTGGCTTCTGACGGACCATTCGCATCACCAGTTGCCTCGGCAAAGAACTGCAAATTCATCGGCAATGTCACTGCTAGATCATTGATCTTCATGTTAAAACCTCCCGCGTTTTACGGCCGCCGCCCACTTTTTTTTGGTCTTGGTTGACCCGAAATAACTCATGCGGCGTTTAATGACATCAGCACGGTTCGGTCAAATTTTGGGGACAAAAAAGCGCCTAGGTTTTGGTTTCCTACGCGCGTTTCCTTATTCTGTTAAGTTGCCGGTGTCATCACTTCCTGGCTTCATAACCATCTGCGCCTGTTCTTGTTCGTTACGAACTTTAGCTAATTCCGCCGCCGGATCTTCAATAAAGCTAAACAGGGACAACGCCGTCTCTTTTGATAACAAGCCAGCTTCAATCACGGGAACGAGACTCACCAGCGCTGTTGCCTCATCCGTCAAACTGTGTGGAACTGTCTTAATAAACTTGATTCGCAGGTTGGTCACCAGTTCATCGAACCCATTAAAGCGCAGTAATGCCCCATACAGACGCATCAATGATTCCGTAAACTTTGCTGCCTTTGCGTCCGCCTTGTTGGTCATCGGCAATAACTTGTGATCGAGTGATTTCCCACTCGCTGCATTCGTAAAATCCTGATCATCAATGTTGACTACCCCGGTGGTTTGATAGAGATAATCAACTAACCGACTTAATAAATTTTCCTGCGTTTGGTCATTACTAGGCTTCTCCAAAAACTTCACTTCTGCTGGTCGATCTGCCGGACTGTTTCCCTTAAACACCCGGTTATCCTTCAAATTATGCAAATCATCATCCGCAATGTTGAAGTTAATAATTTCAAGCATGGAATCGCCAAAGTAGCTGACATCATTAGCCTTCTCCGAAATAGCAAGGTCGATCCCGTCAATCACCGGTAACGCCGCTTCGTACAAGCCCATTCGCTCATCATCAGCATTAAACTCGATCATGGGAACAATGCCATAACTGATTGGCACGGGCTCAAATCCAAGTGACTCTTCATCATTGATCTGGAAGCTTGCAACATCAAATTGCTCAACGATTCCATCAGCCGTCATGACATCCACGATGTATGTTTGCGTTTGTGGATTCATCCGGACGAGCCGAACGGCGTACAGTGGTGTGCGGTCAATGTTCATGGAATAAATCACAAATCCGTCTTCACCGCGTAACGACGCCAAGTGTGTTTGACTGTCCGGTCCTTGATATAAGTAGGCGTACGCCCGCCCAACAATGGACGTTTCTTTCGCAAGTTGAAAAATTGTTTGTGGAACATCGTTTAGTTTATTAAACGTGGCCAGAAATTTATCCGCTGTCACAACGTCCTGTTGATCGTCAACCGTTGGCACAACGTCAACCTTGACTGGCGTTCCGGCAAAGTAACCATCAAACGTATCCACCAACTTTTTGGGGAAGTTGATCGGTAATTTGTTGTTCGGTTTCCATGCCGCCTTACCGCGGACATTACGAATTTTGTCGTGGTCACCTTTATAGTAGCGCCGTAACTTTGCATTTTGTCTCATGACCGTGTGCTGGTGCTCTTGCAAGAAGAATGCCAGATCAGCAGCCGTCAAGACATGCGGTTGACCGTCAGCATTCGTTTCAGTGACCAAAAAAGTGCCATTGTCGTCGATCGTCGCCGTTCCACTATTGCTATACGTGTTTCCACCGTAAGTAAATTGACTCAAAATCGGCCTCCTAGGTTTGTTATTTTTAACGTGCCGTTATCGTTCATCACATCATTCATGGCGTAACGAACTGCGTCAATAGCGTGGTTATCCCGATCAGGATAGCCCGCCTTAAAGTTTCCGTTCACGTCACGATCTAGTTCGTAACCACTAAATTCACGGGCGGCATTTGGGCACATCAGCGGATCAATCACGATTTTGGTCAAATCGGCCAACCATTTGGTTCCATGTTCAACGGAACCTGGCCCCTTCTTTGCCCCCGTAATTTTCAACCCTAGTTCATTGAATTCATTAATTGTCCGGGGTTCGGCGGCATCACCAATAATGGGATCATTCATTTCATTTAGTGATTCAATCGCTGCGACCGCTTGGCGATTGGTCATCCCAACCTGGTACACTTCGTTCAATAGATACAGGATCCGGTGCTTTTTATCATAATGTGTCACAACAAACGCCAACGGATCATGGGCAAAGCCGAAATCAAGGCCAAACGTGTAGCGGTCAAACACCACTCGCTCTGCCAATGTCACCTCACGTTGCTCTAAATTCCCGAAGACCTCGGCGCCCGTCCCGGTGACCTCACCTAAATACTCATGGCGATAGGCCTTTTCGTTGTCTCGTTTCAGTTGCGCTGCATCCGCAATAAACTTATTACCGAGCCATTCTGGATTAACCGTCAAATAAGTCGTTGCACTCACCAGTGTATCTGCACGTCGTTTTGCCTGTTCAACAGCCTGGTTCACCCAGTTATTTTGCGATTCCGGTGGGTTATAACTATAAAACGTTATGATGTCCGTCCCACCACGATCCAATGACTGGTTGATGCTACGCAACTCGCGCATGCCGCGAAATTCGGTGACCTCTTCGTACTGTTTAAACTTCATATAACCGTGGCGAAATTTTTGTGACTTAATTTTCTCTGGTTTATCGGCACCCTTAAACCGAATCTGCTGCCCTGTCGGAACGTACGTCAATTGCATTGGGCTCATCGACGCTTTCCACAGCGCGGACACACCTAAACAATCAATTGCCCAAAGATACTGATCAAACGATGACTCACGAATTGTGCCGTACACCTTTCGTAACACCACCGCGTTTGCGTCGCGATCATTCATAATGCCCAACACAATTTCTAAGGAAATGACGGATGATTTGGTTGATCCCCGGCCACCCTTCAGCCAATAATCAAGGTGGGCGTGTTGCCGTAAGTCATCGTGCAGCCGGTAGAAAGATGGCGCCACAAGCTCACTCAGTTTCTTCATCATCGTTAACTCCCATTTGTTCGGCATGAATGTCGTCAACAATAATTGGTTGTGGTTGTGCTGATGCTGTTGGCTCCAGGTGTTTAAGAAGTTCAAACAGTGCCCGTTGCTTATCAGCTAACTCCACAACCACACTGTCTTTGCCCACCTTGACGGATTTAAGCAGGGACGTGTCAACATCTGCCTGATCCTTCAAATAGACATAAGAGTGTTTTGTCGCCGCATTGCCGTCACGTTTTGTTGTGGCCGCCTCTTCACGAGTCGCAAACTCAATGTAATCGCCGAGATCAGCAAACGCCTGCCGCTTTAGTTCATGCAACACATCTTCGGCTGTTAACGCCTCCGCTTCCTGGCGAATTTGCTTTAACCGTTTCAATTCCGCCGTGATTTTTGGATTGGTCAACAGCCGCGATCCGCTTGCCATCGCCGTCTTGTAACCCACGTTGTATGCCTGTTGATACGCTTTGGTTGCGTTAAACGACTGTAAATAGTGAAGGCAAAATAACTTTTGCTTATCATTAAGGGTGCCATTATCCGCAACGTCAGCAACGATTTTTTCCGTCGTGGCCTGCGGTTGCTGCGCTGAAACGTGCTCAGTGCGCGCCCACCCATGACGATATTTCCACGACCGCACTGTGTTCACAGCCACGCCATACTTTTGAGCAATTGCCGGATAGGTCATTCCTGCCTGGTAATCTTGTTCGGCCAGCTCAAATTGCTTCTTATCAGCCATTACATATTCTTATGCCCCCTGCTCATTTTTTAACGGATCATTGCGTGTCGCAGTTTGTGAACGGTCCTTAGCAATCGTGCGGCGTTGTTCTTCATTTGAACAAGGTTGTTGATGCCGCTTTTTTTGAAGCCATCCTTCCAAATCAGCACAAATGGCTGCCTCAGTTAAACTGACATATCCGTACGCCGTTTTGATCATTTGACTCATGATTAATCACCTCCTCGTTGCTCGTGTCCCAATCACCTTTTTGAACAAATGAAAACGACCAACTTTCCGCATGGAAAATCAGTCGTTTCGCCTAAATTGAAGTTTGGGGCCAGGGACGCTTCTTTGTTGTTTTGGTACGATACCAATATAACGCCCTTTTTCCCTAGAAACCGATGAACCTGCGACGGTCAACCGACGATTGAACGACGATCCTCATACGCTAGCAAACTGGGATAACCAGCATGGCACTCCCTCCGCGTCCGTTCAAAGTAATCCGCAAATTGGAGGTAGGCTTCCCGTTTCTTCACCCGGTACTGGGACTCCTCGTAACCGCTGTGGGTCATTATGTACGTCTGTGACTGGTGTAGCACATAGGTTCCAATTAACATCGTCCGCATGGTGGGATCACATTGTTTAATGGCCTCAACTGTCGCCAAAACGATCCGACCCGCATTGACCAGGTGCCCGTCTGCTTCCTCGTCCAATTGTTCTAACCGATCTAACAACGCCTTCTCTGCACCATTTTGGTTTGACTGGCCCTTTGGCATGCCATCAAAGACGGGGGATCGCAAACTTTCCTTTAATTGCCAACCACTCATTCGCTGAAATCGTGGTAACTTATGCGTAAAGAAATCACGGGCGTTTTTAATGGTTTGTTTATCGTCGATTTCTGGGTACATGTCGTCAACTTCCTGATCGTTCATCTTTTTAAAGACCTCCGTTTTAGTCTCGGATACATTTTGTATCAAAAATATTTAAAAAATTTTCTCCGTCATTCTATTTTTGAATGAGCTTGCTGTTAATTAACAATGATTAGCATAACTGATACTTTTTGTATCGTCAACTAAAATCAGATACAAAAAGTATCTACACTTGAAACTGGTACATTTTGTATCTATACTGAGTTCATAAACTATCAGACGTTAGGAGTTACACTATGCTTGGTGATCGAATCAAAGCCCTTCGCAATGAACAGCAGAAGACCCAAAACCAAGTTGCCGCGGATTTAGCCATTAGCCGGGCGACCTATTCTCACATTGAGAATAACCGTAATGAACCAGACACCAGCACCCTCGTGAAAATTGCGCAGTACTTTAACGTGACCGTCGACTACCTGCTGAACAATCATCAAACACCCGCGTGGGCTGATGAGCAGGATCGGCAAGATCTCGCAGAATTCCTCTCCTCTAATGAAGGATCAATGACCTATGAAGGTGATGATTTAACGGAGGATGAACAAGCACAATTACGCGTGGCGATGGAAACAATCTTCTGGAAGCGCCATAAACACAACTAGGGGCTGATTACTTGGACATTAAAGAAATCACGAAATACATGACAAAAAAATATAAGACAGCTGACCCGTTTCGGATCGCTGAATTGCTGAATATTCAGGTTGACTGGATCAACATTGGTCATTATCCACTGGGCAAGGTTGTTTACGATCAGGACGCACCGGTTATTTTGCTCAATGACGCAATTAACCACACACCCAAGCAATACTTCGTTATGGCCCATGAACTCGGTCACATTGTGCTGCAAGAGGGTCTCATTGGTTACTATACAACGGCATTACACGGACGTTCTTCACTGGAAGAACAGGCCGATGAGTTTTCCGTTGCCTTGTTAAGCCAATACTTTATTGAAGAAAATGAACGGCTTCCCGAAAACTGGGAAGAGTTGGTTCATTCTTATGGCTTTCCAACGCTCAACGGCACACAAATCATTTAATGACCATTATTATCCATCGACACACTGGTCAATAAACAAAAGTTGCTTGAATTAAAAAGGCTCTTATTAACCCGTTTTACGCATTAATAAAATTGAATAAACATTGCGCTTCAAAAGCACTTTATTTATTGGACTGCACTGTGGAAAATTGAGGATTTATTATGGAAAAGCACGCATACCTTATCATTGCAAATCGTAATTTTGAACAACTACAATCATTGGTCACCTTACTGGATGACCCTCGTAATGATATTTATATTTTGATTGATAACAAGGCAAAAGTGGATTCACTACATCTAGTTGTTCAACACTCACAGCTTAAATTAGTCCCGCGGATTAATATTTATTGGGGTGATTTTTCGCAAGTTTAGGCTGAAATCGACTTAATAAAAGCTGCCACAAAACAAGGTCATTACTCGTTTTATCATTTATTATCAGGACTGGATTTACCACTAGCAAATCAAGATTATATCCACACATTCTTTGATCAGCATATTGGTGAAAATTTTCTAACATACAGTGCTCAAGTGGCTCAATCCGATTTAGAAGTTCGCATGATGAAGCACCATTTATCTAAGCATTATCGCGATCGCCGGGTCTTTTATCGGATGTTTAACAAAATCGAAGGAAAATTCTTGAAGCTAGCGGCCAACCGTCACCCAAGTAAAATTAAACATGAAATTGAATTTGGATCAAACTGGTTTTCAATTTCGCATGACCTTGCTACCGCTGTGGTCCAATCTGAACAATGGATTACGTCAACGTTTAGTCACGGATTCTTAGTCGACGAATTATTTATCCCAGCAGTTATCAACCATGCGTCAGCTAACTTTAAAATCTACCATGCTGAAAAAGTCCATGATAAACCAGATGAACTCCAAGGCAATTTACGCTACATCAATTGGTGGGACGGATCGCCTTATACCTGGCGTAGCCAAGATCTTTCGAAATTAAAGGCTGCTAAAGAAATGGGTCACCTCTTTGCCCGTAAGTTCGATTCTTCAGTTGATAAAGAAATCATTACGATGGTCATCGATCAACTGGTTAAGGACCCAATCGATAATAATAACGATTAACGTAGAGCGTTGATTATGGAGGCTAGGTTCACTAGGGTAAAATGTCCCCCAAAACCATCCCGAATTAATTTACTTCATCCAACGTAAAAACGGTCACCATCAAGGGTTAACAACCCATAGATGGTGACCGTTTTTTATCAGGCTATTCGTACTCAATAATTGCCATCCTCTGTGAACAGCGCCGCATAAGCACTCGCCCGGAACTATCCCCGAATTATCCCCCAAATTATGTCTTTTTCCTCAATGCATTTTAAAATTGGGGACATTCTTTAATGTATGCCGGTTGATCGTTAAAGCATCTTTTTTGTGAATTGAAAAATCACTTGCTATTCTGTCCATGCATCATTAAGAACGGAACTTTGTCCCTTTCGCAAACAGGAGGTTATACATGTCACAGCTTAGAGCAGGATACTATGATATCCGCGGTGCTAGGTTTCTGCAACACACATATTTACAGATGACCGACAATAAGCTTATTAACAGACCAGTGAATTTTAACTGTTACGGAGGCCATGACGATCGTCAGTTAGGAAAAATTTTAGAAAAAGGTAACACCCGCTCCACTAATGTGACTTGTGATGAAAAAATTGCTTTTTATTTATCAACGATGAACGGTCGTCCACGCTTCAACGAATCGGAGCAGAGTAAATTCTGGTCATGGTCCGGACTTGTTTACGGTCTTGGTGGTGTCTGCCATCAAATGGCCAATACGATTTTAGCAGCTGCCACTCCTGATGATGTTGCACATGGATGGCTCTTAAAGCCACCATCCTTTTCTGCCTCAAAACTGCTATTTTCAAATCGAGGCATGTTTGGTGCAGCTCGCGACTACACCATTCAGACTTTTATTAACAAACTTGTTCGTTTTGAACAACTCCCAACGGAACAACAAAACTCGGAAAGTGCACAACGAGATTTAAATTCTGAACTCCTTGGAGCTATTGATCCCTACTCCAGACTTAATCAACAGTACCTTACCATGCCATATCCAAGAAATTCCCGTGCAAAGGAGCTGTCATCTTACATTAACAATCAAGATTCTCTAAATACTCTCTTAGATACCGTTGACAAACGTGTGTTCCAGCAGAAGCAAAAGCTTGATCGCGATTTACTGTTGGATAATATTGCTCACGCAGACTACACCGCCAAAGTTAACGCTTTGGCCCAAACACTTGCTACCAACGTTTTTAAACTGCAATCTCTTGAATCTCGAAAAGCATCTTTCCCGGATATGACCATTGCAGATTTAGATAAAACAAATATTGTGGAGACCGAATTCATGCCTACTAGTTATGCTGATTACCGTTCTGAATTCGGTCTAAAGTAAAACCAAATATCGATATCGTTATCTCAGTTTGGGTGACAACCCTTTTTGCAATTGAAAAACAAAATCATCAAATCACAACAGGCTTTCACTTTCTAAATTAATAGGAAGTGAAAGCCTGTTTTATCATTTTCAGACTATATCCACATTTAGCTCATTTTCAATGCCCATTACACCTTAAAAGGGTTTTAAATGTGATTAAAAGAACAAAATAGCAATCATTTAAATTATTTTATGAATATCTATCAAGTTAACCCCTTGTCAAAAAAGCGTTATTGTATAGTTGCTGTTTTTACTAATTTGTGATTAAATGAACTTAAGTTTTAATAAGAGAGGTGTTTAGAATGGAAATTACTAATGTTGAAGAATTTTTACCGGAGTTAAAGAGCGTCTTACGTGGCTCATATTCAGACGATCATGCACTTGTTGGAGGTGTGTTAAATCGTTTACAGGAGTCTAATACCTTACACTATGAAGTAACCCGTTGGCGTGCCAACGATTCATTAGATCATGAATTCACTTTTAAACAGGATGAGCACGGTAATTACACGTATGTTTATAATCGTTAAATTCATTTGTCTTTAATGTCTACTTCAATGCGCATTTATTAAAGGACGTGGCTTTTATCATGATAATTACTGATATCGAAAAATTTCTACCCCAATTAAGAGTGTCTTTAAATGAAACAACATTTGGTGGGTGTCATCCGTTAAATGCCATTTTCTCTCGGTCTCAAAAATCAGACACATTCCATCATAAAATAACTCGTTGGTAACTCAGTTTATCAACCAGCACCATTGACATTATTATCTTAGCTGGTATTACAACCTTATTCGTAATCAAAAAACATAATCGCTAATCACAAATAAAGGGTTCCAACTCCTTAATAGGTAGATCATCATGTTTACGGGAGTTTGACACCTTACATTACGAGGTGATTCGTTGGTAGTTGTTTACTTATTTATAGAACCAATAAAAAGGAGACTGTAATTATACAGTCTCCTTTTTTACCTATTGGACATCAGTGATACTAAGCCCAAGTGCTTTTGCAACCCGCGTACCATATTCTGGATCGGCCTTATAAAATTGTTTCGTTTCGAGAATCTTAGTTTCAGTGTTATCAACCGTCCCTAACCGAGTTTGAATAGCACTAATTAACCTTTCTTGTTCTGCAGGTGTCATGAGTCGATATAACCTACCCGCTGCAGAGTAAAAGTCTTGATCATATGCTCGGTAAGCTCCGGTTTCACCAGATACAGGTTCATGACTCGGCGCCGCATCAGTATCTTGAACTGGGCCATTTTTGCTATTTGGCTCATAATTGACACTTGCATCTTGCTGTTGCGCCATAAAACCATCCCGCTCATAGTTATCGACTTTAACTGTATCTAACGGACGGTTGGACTTAAGCTGCTCATAGTTGGCTCCTAGACGATAGCGTGCAGCATCTTTGTAAGCAAAAAGCCGTCCTTGTAACAGTTTATCATTCGATGGCTCAATTCCGGGAATTAAATTGGCTGGTGAAAACGCCGCTTCTTCGATATCTTCGAAGTAATTTTCAGGATTTTCATTCAGGGTAAATGTCCCGATTTTAATTAATGGATAATCCTTATGAGAGACTACCTTTGTGACATCAAAAATATCATATTTATAGTGAAGTCCTTCGTCATAAGGCAATATTTGAACACAAACATCCCATGAAGGAAAATGTTTGTTATCAATGGCATCATACAAATCATGAAGAAGGTAATCCGTGTCCTCACTGGCAATTTTAGCGGCTGTTTCATCGGTCATATTTTGAACACCTTGTTGACTAATAAAATGATATTTAACCCAGTATGTGTTGCCGGCAGCATTGACCCACTTAAAAGTATGACTTCCGTAGCCGTTCATTGTCCGGTAGCTAGCCGGATTACCACGATCGCCCATTAAATAGGTCACCTGATGAACAGACTCTGGAGAAAGAGACCAAAAGTCCCACTGCATGTCATTACTACGGAGATGTGTTTTAGGATCGCGTTTTTGTGAATGAATAAAATCAGGAAACTTTAACGGATCATTAATGAAGAAAACAGGAGTGTTATTTCCGACAATGTCATAATTACCCTCATTCGTATAAAATCTCATGGCAAAGCCACGCACATCGCGGACTGTATCTGGATATCCGGCCTCACCAGCGACTTGGGAGAATCGAATAAGCATTGGCGTTTTTGTATTTGTTTCGGTAAATATTGCGGCCTTTGTATAGTCGCTCATATCACGAGTCAACGTGAAATAACCCTTGGCACCAGCTCCTTTGGCATGAACAACACGCTCAGGAATTCGTTCTCGATTAAAATGGGCGAGTTTCTCCAATAATTGATAGTCTTCAATCAAAACAGGACCTCGTTCACCCGCAGTTAACGAATGTTCATTATTGGCCCATGCTTGTCCCTCAGCAGTAGTTAATTTTTTTGACATAATATTAAACCTCCAAGATACTAATGCAACGTGATTAGAATAAATTCTATTTGCACCACAATGTTCTCTTATAGGGCTTCTTTTATCAAACAATATACACTTTAATTAAGTGTATAATAATTTATTTTATATAAACATTATATCTCATGTATTTTAAACGACGTGAATTAAGTGTAAGTAAAAAAGGCTCTAGCCTCCTATAAAATTAGGAGATTAGAGCCTTTTTCATACTCAGTTCACAAATTCAACACCCATTCATTGTCTCTGTATTTTTTTTATCTTTGTCATTCGATGGGTTAACAACCTCTTGACTTTTTACACGCCACCATTGCCATTGCAACCTCTGATACTAGAATACATTTAGCCCTCTTTAAAGGGATTAGCGACATTTGCATTAAAACTATCTATAACATATCCATATTCAGGCAGATTATCAACAAAAGGTGCCAAGGCAGCCTCTGCGGTCGGTAATTTCCAATCTGCCTGCAGTTCGGCGGCTAGTGAAAACACCGTCTCTAACTCTGCACCAGCATTAGCCATCCGACTAGAAGCTGCGTCGAATTCAAAGCTATTCCACGCACCACATGCATCAATAACTGGGAACACCTTATATCCATCATTTAACATTGATAATGTCGGAAATGTGCAACATGTGCCAATTGTAACTGCTGCGATAATAATATGGGTGCGCTTTGTTTCATCGACAATTTTTTCAAAAGCACTTCTAAAACTCGGATCTTCATAGGCATTGATAATTCCAGTACGTCGATAAATGGGGTTGTCAGGAAAAACCGCCTTTAGTTCAGGAATTAAATCGCTATTTTGCCACTGTGCATTTGAAGTAGCCAACATTGTTGGGATGTTCATCGCTTTGGCAATTCTTCCGAGTCCAACAATATTATTTTTCAATTCACTTAATGATTGGTGCCGAGTACTTGATAAGAGCCCCGTTTGGTGATCAATCAACAATAAGATACTGTTTTCAGGTGTTGGCTTTGAATGGACAAAATTACCAGCAGCTTTTGCTTCTTCCGCAGATTGACGATCCTCTAGTGCTTTATCCGTGATTGGGCTAACAACATCTTGATTCATAATTAATTCCCCCATTTTTAACCCTTCATTTTAGAACCTCATTAAAACACCTGAATATCTAAGTTTTCAAATATCTATTCTCGAAGGCCATTGATTTCTAATTTATAAAGTCTACCTTTTAGGAATTTATAAACTTGCTTCTAATAATATAAAACTTGTCCGGGATAAATCACGTCATTAATCGACTGTCCGTTTAAGGCCGCCAAACCATACATATTGTCGCCATACTGGTTGGCAATGCTCCACCAGCTGTCACCAGATTCAACCACGCACAATCGTTGCGAAACCGTTTGTGTTGAGGTTGAACGTGAGCCAAACTCGTCACCACTATCAACACCCATAGCTACATAATGATCGTGACCGCTGTAACTCATATAATGGGCCCACACATAGCCACCGGCAATGAAAACGTGGTCGTAGTAAATGGTATCACCATCATGCAATTGGCCGGCGATGTCAGCGCTCGTTTGGTCACCGGTCCGCACGTTAACTGTTTGGTTAGCGGTGAATGACCCGCTTTGCATGTAATCTTCGTCAGCGTGCTTGATGGCCTCGCCTTGATTGGCTGCCGGCGTATCCGTCTTCGGGTTGTCGTACTTCGTATATCCGTTGTCGGTAACTCCTGTTAGATCAACGTTGCCATCTAATCCACCCGCTACCCGAGTTGAAGTGAATTGGAACATCTGCACATTGTCATACGTTGGGAAAAAGTTGTAGTTAGGGAACGGCGTTACCGCGTAGTTCGGGTACTCAGCTAACCACAAACCATACTTGGAAGACAGATACTGTAACCCGGTGTTGTTAACCAGGAAGTTCTTGTACCCGTATAACATTGGCGTATAACCAGCTTCTTTAATCCGGTTCAATGCGTAGTCTAGTACAGCCGTATTTTGCCCACCCGCTTCTACATCGAGGGCCACAATGGACCCCTTGGGCGTTTGTACCTTAGGCAGAAAGTAGTTCAACGTGTAATCAGCTTGCCACTGCGTCGTGATGTTTTGCCACCAGATGTAGGTGTGCATGCGCATACCATCAGCAATACCAGTCGATACCTGACTATTATAAGTAGCTTGGTCGTACAGTCCTGCCCCCGTATAACCACCGATCTGGGCGACACTAAACGCGTCTGAATCGGTACCCTTAACTGCATTAAAGCCATTGTACACACTCGTGTCAGTGCCAAGGTCACCAATGGCTGCTAAAGCGCTAACCGGTGCTGAGGCCAAAGAAAAAGCGGCCAGCATAGCCGCCCCAGTTGTAATAATTCTATTTTTCTTCATGCTTCCTCCCTTCTAATGTTTTGGCTCGTAACCATCATCAGTAGTATCTTCTGGTGTATGTTTATCCGTTGCCGTTAATACACCTGCTGCGGTAAAGATAGAAACAATCGTTGTGATCCCGCCGTATAGTGTTGTTGCCTCAGTCTTGCTTACGACCCAGCCCAATGCCGTCGCAACACCAATACCACCGGTCACAATTGCTGTCAGTAAGGCAGTCCACGCACTACCAGAATGCACGTTGAAATTCAGCTTAAATTGCTTCATTTTTCCTCCTTATAAAAAACAGCACCCTCAACTTTTGAGAGGCGCTGCTCATGATCGTCAATGCGCGTTGAATGACTGTTAAGTCGTCGGTCTTGTTCATCGTTCTTATCGTGCAAATCTCTGTGTTCGTTAACCGAACTAAGCGACAAATTATTAAACTGTGTTGTTAATTCGGTAATCATCTCACGGACTAATTGCCGCATCATTCGTTGAATAATGGTAACCAGCCAAATAACAAACCCGCCCACACCAGTCAAGACCGCAATTAGAGCAGCCCAATCCTCAATACTCCACTGTGTTACATTCACAAATGCATCCTCTTTCTGCGTAAAATAAAAGACCACTAAGCAGTAAGTTCCTTAAATTGGTCCTGTGTGATAATTCCATTGTCCAAATAGAACTGGAAGTATGAAACACTGGCACCCCATGACTTAAACATCTTTAAATCGTCAAATGTAGGAAACATTATGCATTCGCCCCTTTCGTCGCGTTACTTGCCGTTAAGGCGGCCACTTTTGTATTCAAGGCTGCCACTTGCTGCGTCAAGTTCATCATCAACAACTGATCAGTCGTGGGTTGATTTGCTGTCTGATCTGGTGTTGCTGGTAAACGGTCCCCAGTCCACCCGTTCGACGCCGGGTTGTAAACGATGTTGCCCACCAGTCCAGTAATTGGCGTTGCTGTGGCGTTTTCTGGCACCTTATCGCCCACACCGGCACCAGCGTATGCAAATGTTTTCGGGTCATATTTGTAGTATTCAATCATGTCTTTTCTCCTTATTAATTACTTGCTGGGTAGTCGTCACTAGTGATTGCGGTGCCTTTGGCATTTACCCAAGATGAATCTGGATTGTCGGTCACTGCGGACGGAATAACGAACGCCCGAGTTGCCAAACTGCCATCTGGGTTAACAACCAAGAATCCAGAGGCCCAGTCAGCTGGCTTGCCATCAATGATTCCTGGCGCACTTTCTGCCGTCAAATAATTATTGGTTGTTGGTCTGAATCCCGCTGGGATAAACCCCGCATCCGTAAACTGTACCCATCCCTTGACTTGCTTCCGGTTGTTATCGACTGAGAATGAGTACATAACTGTGTTCCCAATCCGTTTAGCGGTCACGATATAGCCATTGGGGTGATGTCCGGTCCACGTAAACACTTGCTTTTCACGAGATAAATAGTCATTCAAAATCTTATCCCAATTAGACGTTCCTCTAGTAATTAAATCCATCTCTAACCTACCTCCATAAATTTAGTATCGCCATTTGCTTGAAAAGAAATGTACTGATTATTTTTCTGATCCACCACGGTAAGCAGCTTCCCATCATCGCTGATGTAGGTATTCCCCGCTACTACCCGTAGATTTTTAATGTACAAGTCCATCACAGTTGAATCATCGCCGTGAACCTGACATTGCACTTCAATCTGTTCCACTGGTTTATAAGTCACTGGATCAATCTGCGGCTGGCCAGCACCATAATTGTAGGCAAAAGCCACCACGCTCGGCAGCGAACCGGTAAACTTAACGTTTTGAACTTGTGGCGCAAACACGCCCACGATTTCATTGATTTGCTTCTGAATACCATCAAGTGCGGACTGTAATAAGGCAACTTGCGCTGGCATCGATCCCGTCGCATCGTCCAACTGCTTTTTAATGTTGGCCATGTAAGCCGTGAACGCCTCTAAATCACTGCTGGCAGTGGTTTGAGCATTGCTCAAAATGCCTTCAAATTTCTGATATTCCGCCTGAAATTGGTCGTACAGTGATTTGTACAGAGCATCTAATTTGGTTTGGAAATCACTATCGAAATCGTGATTGGTCACTGATAGTGTTGTAAATCCATTAGGCATGACGGATAAACTAAAGTTAACTGTTCCTAGGATTTGCGGGCCTTCCGACACCTGCAACATCAACTGCTTATATGAGCCAGACGATAAAAACCATTCCTCAGGAAGCAGAAAGATTGCCCGGCCAATTCCCCAGTTATCTTTATCACTGTCAGACACGCCATCGAAGCTTAAATGCTGCACCTTGATCTTGCTTTCAGCATCTTCACCGTACAGTGTTAGTGACGTGTTTTGCGTGAAATGCAACGTCTTCTGGTTGCTCGTCACACGAATTGGCAACGGCCACAAGCGATCACCCATACGAGGGTGCATGGGAATCTGATAGCTCACAATCTTTGGATTAGTGATATCCACGCTACTATACCCATTGACAGAATCATCAACGGGCACTTGATCCCATTCTGGGGGATTATTTACATAATCGTCGTTAAAATTTTGGTCCATTTCTTCACACCTTTCTAATTAGTAGTAAACAAAAAGAACTTGCTGCTTAGAGTAAGTTCTTTTTAAATGCTTCTTGATAAAGTGACAGTGAATTAAATGCGCCACGCCAATTATCATTCAGTAGTTTAATGTAATTGTCATCAATGGTTAGCCCAGTTGGCGTCATCAACTGCGGCGCCACGTAAACATTGCCATCGTCATCCTTAACCTTGTGTTGTCGCAACACGTCTGTCAGTAGCAATAAATCTGCATTAATTGGCGCGAACATGTTCTGTAACTCTAGATAAAGCTTACGGTCAAGACTATTACTAGTTAACTCACTAATTGGACTAACCACTAACGTGTCATCGTATTCGTAATTGAACTGATTTAACAACTCTTGCAGTCGTTGCGTAAATAGATTCAGGTTGTTGTTCATCGTCCATTTAAGGTCACGAACAGAAGTTATCGACATCTCTTTAACGGCCCATTGCTTGATCAGTCCGAAATGACGAGGCATGTAATTCAATCCCTCAATCGGTTTTAGCGCTGACCAGTTAGTCAGATCGTTGTTAATTGCGGTTGAATAATACAGCCGCCGCTTCGGGATCCAACCAGCCCATGGGTCGCTGTACAGTACCCATTGACCATCGATCAGGATCATCTCTGGCCCTTCGTCATTTAACCCGCTTTGAACATCGGGGAAATTTGTGTCGACGGGCGTGTAAGGCCCAGAAAGCGTATCACTTCGATATAGTCGAATAACTAGATCACGTTCACGCACCCATAAGTAATAATGATCATTGACAACGGTGACATTCGGGTCAATCGGGCTGCCCTTGACGTAGTTAGCAACCACTTTTTCGCTAGTTGTCATGTCAATGCTGCCTGTGTCCGGGTCAAAATCGACAACATACAAATCGAAGTCCTGCTCAGTTCCGTTAGGTGGCGTTTGGGCATAAATGATGTGCCAACCGCTATTGTCATTGACCCACTCTGGCGCCCAGGTCATACAACCTGGTTTGTCAATCGGATAAGACAATTGATCGAACTGTTCCCAGTCCTTTGTTCGAACAATACCACCGGTATAAATGACGTACCAACATCCATCGAATTGCGCCAATGAGGGGTCGCGCCAGCCGAAATCATACTGTTTTAACTCGTCCCAGTTGATCCCATCGTTTGAAGCGATTAAATGACTAATTGTAGGCCCAGGCCATTTAATTTCATCGAACGTCATGGCCAGGTATACATACTGCTGCGTCTGTTCTAGTAATGTCGTAACTAGGCCCCCTTCCTAATATTTAAGCGGTATCCGCGCATCAAACGCACGTGGGAAATTACTGCTAACACTAAACATGTACGTGGCGCCAAGCGTCACACCGCCATTGACCAAACCAGACATAACCACGTTGCCAACACCTGCGTTTACCTGGCTAACGCCAATGCCAACTCTTTTGTCCACAGGCAGTTTAGGCGTCCCAACAATGCCAGTGATATTAACAGCGTCCCATTGAATATTGGCTGCCTGTTCGCTTGCGCTTAAGATAGTTGCATTGACCTTTAAATATCCACTATTTGCTGACAATCGAACCTCTTCCACTACCGGGCTGCCAACACTCCAATTGGCATTAAACGGTGTTATTTTGGAGGACAAATCCGTCACAAGTGGGTACTGATTGCCGGCTAAATCTGTTAGAGCTGGCACGAAATCATGCTGCTCAAATGCAGAACTAACTACCATGCAAAGCGGTGAATCGCTATAACCGCAACTAATCCGAATAAACGCCGTCGACGCTACCGCATATTTATAGAACTCGATGATGGTCCGTGGTCTGTCACCCGTTCCCTTAGCAGTGATGGTCCAAATCGTTGAACTTAAAAACTTCTTGTTGGCATCAAAATAAGCCACAGTTAGTTGGTCGTTGATTTCAGCACCCCAGCCGACGCAAACTAGTTGCGCCGTTGAATCGTAGGAAATCAAATCAGAAGTGATTGCCTTGGCATTAACGACGGTAGGCAATCCGCTAGAATCTAATGACTTACCAAGCGTTTGTGTTTTGTTGATCCAGTAGTTGACGGGTAACCCGTATTTTTGAGTTAATGCGAGATCAGTCTGTTTGGCTAAGCCACTAACATCAGGGACCTTAATCGCACCTACCGCGGTAGCTATATCTGCCCTAGTGGCAATATCCGGCTTATCCGTAATACTACCCCAGGGCAATGTTGTAACTTTAGCAGCGGCAACAGCACTTGATACATCCGCTTTAGTCGCCACATCTGGTTTGTCCGTAATACCCGCCCAAGTGAGCGTTGGCACCTGAATACCACCAATTGCGGTCTTTAGATCATTCTGCGTAACAAGGTCCGGTTTATTGGCGATGTCCTTCCATTTAAGTAACGTTTTAACCTGGGCATACAGGAACTGGCCGGTTAATCCAATAACCGCATTAACGTGCGTTTGCGGGTAAAACTGCTGCTGCGTGCCCGGAAGCGCCACAGGCCTAATGTCAGTCATTTACTTCACCAACTTTCGGCAAGATGGCAATATCCGGTTTCCACTTGGCTGCCTCGTTCTTCAATGATTCAATCGTCTTTCCTGAATCCTCATGCGCGGTCTTTAAACCAGCCATGATTTGCGTAAAACTTTGGTCCAAATTACCAAATGTCACACTTTTAGATTCAGGATTAACTAAGTCGCTTGATGTTTCACTGACGCGCGTTAATACATCCACACCGTTACGGTCTCGGATATACCCATAATTACCAATATGACCATCATTGGTCTTTCCGCGCGGTGTGTTCTGCTCGAATTGATTTAGCGTCGCTGTTCGTTGAACCTGTGGCGTGTCCTGAATTTTAGTCTTCAAATAATTCAGCAATGAGGTGTTATCGGTAAAACGTTCATCACTCACGGGATCAGCGTCAATAATGCCCCACTGTGCTGCGTTTGGACTTGTATACTCCGCAGTAGCCTATGGGTGCTGATTGTCATCCATCTTACCTGTTCCCTTAATGTGAGTGGCAATACCAGTGAAGTCACCTTGATCACTCATCGAGAACAAGTCTAGGTTATCCAACCACACAAAAGCTTTGTCTTTGCCAACCTTCTTGTAAATATTTACATGCGAATTGCTGTATGACCATTCAAAACCAAAATCACTCATTAACGTGTTTAAGAACAAGTCAAAGCCTTTTCCACCACCAAAATTCTCACTAAATGCGTAATTATCGAAATTATCGTGAATGGTATAAGTCACACCAGTATTGGACGTGATTAGCTTAAGACATGCATCTAATGATTGTGTTCCCGTCAACACGCCTTCTATATAGTGGTCATTCCAATCATGAAGAACACCAAGAAAGGTGGCCTTACAGCTGCGATGGTCGCCCACGTTGGCTCCACTAGTAGTCTGAATCCGATATTGCTCACCGGTATCAGTGTCGATCAATAACGTTCGAGGTTGCAACATTCCTGCGGCCGCTTCGTTCAAACCGTTGTTTAAGAATGACACGTCAAGCTTGGCAATCTGGTTCAGAGTATTGGTTAGTGTAGCCGATGTAGGCTGTATTGGCTCTTCGTTTCCCGACACATCATGTAAGTACAGCATGCAATCCATCCTTTCTTAAACGTAGTAGCGGGTGGTAAACGTTAAATCGAAATCGGTTGCCCCGCTAATGGTCAACTCGTTGACACCCTTGGCAAAATCCAAATAGGCATGGTTCCCTTTGTCGTAAACGTTCACACCGTCAACGACTGGGACCATGCCATATAAAATTAGTTCTTGGTTCTTGTTCAACGACTGGTTAAGCTGAAATGTTTGACCGGTTGTTTTGTTCGTAATCGTCAATTGGCTGCCAACGTCACCACGGAAAAATAATGTGGCGGGTTTACCATCGGCTGTTAGCGGAATGCTACCGCCAACGAATACCTGCACATCTGTTTGATTCTGAAAGTGGTACGGTGGCAAGCAATTAAACGGGATGTCGAACCCAAGAAATGCTGGCTTGTCCATCGCATCCGTTGTGTTGACTGTCTCACCGAACCCGCTTGTTACTACTAAATTAACCGTAATATCTTCTGTAAGAATCGGTGAAGCACCATAAGGATCAAAACTAAACCCATCGTCAGCATGAACGGGCCAACGAATGAACGGCGCCACACTGCTAATCACGTAGAAGTCCTCATAACCACGGAACAGGTCGAACACCTGCAATCGCGCTAACTCTTGCTCCGGCGTGTCTTCCGTTCGCACATCGAACACGAGTGGAATTTTGCGCTCCATTGTGTGAACATCAGACGCCACAACGTTGTACATTCCAACTGGCGCATAACTCCGCGAAAAGGATGGCGCTGGTGGCGAAAACTTTTCCACTTGAATCCCTAACTCAGAAAGCCAATGGCTAGTACCATCTTTTAAAATGATTTCCACATCTAACTGATCCATCACTTACCTCCTCTCGTTTTATCAATCGTTACATCTTGCCCCAATGCCAGCTTAATCAGCGGATATTGTGCGTTAAATAATACGCCGTTATCCAGTTGCAAATTGATGTTGACCATCTTCGAACTCAAAGCATCCACTAACCCCTTGAGTTCACCGCCAAGACCTCCATTATTAACCGGTTGTACTGCTTGCTGTGCACTCAATTGCACGGGTTGCGGTGCAGCCATCACCGTCGGCCGGAAGCCTGACGCTTGTTCTGCCGTTGTTGCCACAAACGCTTGTTGGCCGAACGACATCTTAACTGCGTCTTCAGTGAGTTCCTTTGAATATGATGACTGATCATCTGGAATATGAATTTCCTTCTGTCCATGCTCAGAGACCCAGGCAAGTTCCTTTGAGTAAGAAATACCACCCTTATCGTACATTGGGTGACCAGTAGGGCCCCAACCACGCCGGGAGTTCATTGGCGCGATATCTGAACGCCAATTACTATCATTCAGAACGGCAAGCAACTGATCCATTAAACTTAAGATGTTGTTATGGCCAGGGATCGCCCAAGTACCGAAAGTACCACGTTTGTACTGAAAAATCCCCATTGGCAAACCAGTACCGTCGTGGTCATCATAGCCACCACCTTGTGACGGATTAGCGTTACTTTCAACCATTGCTTGATGATAAAGATGGTCAATATCAAAATCAGATAGGGTTTGTCCCATCATACTTGCGGCCATTTTAGCCGCTGTCCCAAAGTCACCTCTGCTAACAGACCCTTGACCAGTGCCGATAGCTTCAATTTCTTGCTTTATCTTCTCTAAGAAGCTCGTCTGCTTCTTTTCCCAGGTCTTAGTACTTGAACCAATGGTAGTGGGGTCGCTTCCAAAAGGCGTCATGTCGTAAGATTGATCGATTAACTTTCCCCAGTTTTCAACTGGATGTTCAAAGAACTTGAACACATCTCCAAACAGGTTCTTGAACCAATCCATGATATTCCCACCGGTCCCAGTAGCGTGCATTGGTACACCCATAGCCTTTAAGGCAGGCAACACACGCAATGTGTCTTGACCATTAAAAACCGTGGTACCTGCATTTAAGTAACGCATTGTTGGCGTGTCTGGAGACAATTCCAATTGACCATTACCGTAATCGATCAATTCGCTACGGCCACCATCACCAACCATAGCCAATTCAGGCCGAGTTAATTGTCCACGAGTACCAGTGGCGTACCTAAATTGTGATATGCTCGTTGGCTTATTAAAGCCTTGACCTCCTGGCTTACTTACTGCGTTTCCTGATCCACCCGTTCCCTTAGAAATGGTATTAATTGCATCAGCGGAGGTGTTCATATTTCCTACAATCCCATTCATGATGTTGAACGTTGAAGTCACTGGAAGGTCTCCTTTTGAATCTATCCCATTGGACCATCCCGTTGAAAATAGTTGCCCATTACTGTAAACCACACCACTTGGGGCAGTGTTATTTTCCGCATCAGTGCGAATGCCCTTGACTGTGCCTCTCACAAAATCATGTTGGCTATCCAATCCGCTCCCATAGCTTCCCATTGTTGCAATACCTTCGGGAGTCAACGTGACATTAGAAGTCTTATGCAAAAACTTAGCCAAGTCGTCGAAGTACTCTTCGGAAGTGATCGAACCGTCTTTATATTCCTTATTCAACTGGTCCATGGTTTGCTTCCCATGGCCCGTGACGTTCACTTTAGTTTTCTCACCCACAAATTTTTCCAGTGCGTCCATTTGAGCGGTTGCTTCTGGCAAACCAAGCTTATACCCCTGAGCGAGCGTCGAAATTGAATCTTTTCCAAGTTTTGATAAGTCTTGTCCATAAATTGAATCTAGCTGTTGTTTATACTGTGCTGACAATTCATCTTTATTAGTAATTCCCGTAGACAGACCAAGCTTTAGGGTACTCATGTCTTTTTCAGAAATCTTACTTAATACTTGATCTTGTTGAAAAATTTGCGTGAACTGATCGCCAAATTTTTGCTTTAAGTCCTCAGAGCTGAACGTACCATCTTTTAACCCTTTTTGAAGTGTCGCAATGTCATTTTTTCCAACTTGGCTCAGATCAGTTGGAAAAATATCAAGAGCAGATTTACCAAATTGTTTTAATAGTTCCCCTTTACTAATGACGCCTTGTTTAAGTCCTTGATATAACGTATCGAGGTCCTGCTGTCCAACCTGAGATAAGTCCTTTGGGAATAAATCGATAATGCTACTGCCAAACTGTTTTCCAGCTTGTTTTACAGTAATCATGCCAGATTCAAGCCCTTGCAATAAGGTTTGCTGATCTGACTGAGATAGTTTTTTGATCTGTGTTTCATCGTTACTTTTCCAGGTGTCAAAAAGACTCTGAAAATAGACCTGGGCTTCTTTAAACCCAACCTTGCTACCAGAACTAAAGTCATTCCAAAAATCAGCAGCGGTCTTATCACCGTATTTCCCTAAATTGATTGTGTCAGCGGTGTTAGTTAAATCAAGGCCCCATTTTTTAGCGACATCTGCCGTATTACCAAGTGTGCCACTTTGTAATCCTTTGATATAGCTATCATGAGTTTTACTAGCCGCCTGTGCCAGCTTTTCACCAGACTTTGTTTCTTCAGCCGCTAAGTCTTGAGCATCAACTTCTGCTTGCGCCTTGGCTTGTTTGGAACTTAGGCCAATATTCTCGTAGGCCTTGACCTGGGCATCCGTAAACTTTTTCAAATTGCTATTAATGGTCCCATGTGACTTTTCTTGCTCTTGAATGTACTTGGCATTATCTTTCTTCGCCTCTGCCACCCATTGATCACGGTAAAGCCATTCTTGGCTAACTTTACTGTAATACTGTGTATTGCCATAATCGTCTAGACGAATAGACGCTTTATTGAGCTTCTCCTTGTTACGAAGCATTTCGGTACCTGTGTTGTTGTAATGTTCAGCAAAAGCACTTTCAGTCTTGGTGTACTCAATATTGGCCTTTGCCTTGTTGGCATTACGCTTTGCATCAGCTACGTTCATCGCGTCGGTGTACTGATTATAGGACATCTCATTATTTTCATAAGCCGTTTTTAAGGCTTTGGTTTGCTGATCATATGTTTTTACAGCTGCATCCGTTGCGGACTGATAAGCCTTATCCGTAGCTTTTTGGTCGTCCTTATACATCTTATCGGTTAATTTTCCATGGTCGTTCGTATACCGCTGGTAAATAAGCGACTGGTCCCGATAAGACTTAGCGAACACCGTTGCACTACTTGCAATCGTTTCCTGCGCGTCTTGTAATTCTGCCTTTTGAGTTGAATTGGCCTTTGACAAGTCTCCACCTAACTCTTTGTTAAGGTCGGTAATTGTCTTTTTGGCGTCAGTCACTGAATTAATGATGTCCCCGCTCTGATCCTTAACAGATACTTTTACGTCTTTGACCCACTGGCTTCCGGCCGTTCCAAGGCCATTGCTCAATCCTTGCAACGCTTTTAGAGCATCATTTTTCATTGACGAGAATTTACCAACAACGCTGTCCGCCATTTGGCTATATTTCGAAACAACGTCGCTAGACAACTTACGGGACTGTTCACCAACTGATCCATCAAGTTCAACCATGTCATTCTCAGCTTTTGCGTGCAGATCATTGAACCCTTTCAGTGACTTTGCGGTGTTGTCACTGATGTTCATACCAAACTCATCCATCTTTTTGTTGTGGTTATTGATTTCAGCTTCATGTTCACGTTCTGACTTAATCGCGAAGACAGCGGCCGTTCCAATGCCAGCAATTGCCAATGCGGCTGGTGCGGCTCCTAGTGCAAGCGTGCCGATACCGGCATCAGCAGCCACGGACATCGGCCCGATGGCTGACAAGCCACTCAACACGCCGCGTGTTGCTGTTGAGAACAGTCCCATCTTACCGGTTACCCCTGAAACAGAAGTCCCGGCCTTGACCGCACTGTACGCACTTTCTTCCAACGCACCGCCCACGCCCTTAGTGCCTGCCGTTAAACGTACTAGCTGCTCTAATAGACGTGTATTTTTGTTAACGAAAAGCCCCACTAATGACGTCCCTTTACCCAACAGACTTAACGCTGGCCCGGCGGCGGCCACAAGTAGAGCCGTGTGAATAATGTTTTGTTGCATCTGACCATCTAACTCGGTAAATCGCTTCATCAGGTCAGTGATTTCTTTGATAACGGGCGTAATGGTTGGCAACAGCTTTTGGCCGAACTCGATTTCGAGCGCTTGTAGGCTGGCCTTAAACTGTTGCTGCGAGAACTGGCTAGTGTCACGCATGGTCTTGTTGTACTTGTCCACTGTTCCGTTGCTGTGTTCAATCTCATCAGACAACGACTTATAGCGGCCCAAGTTGGCGTCCATCAAGGTCATACCAACCTTCATGTTTTCCTGTCCGATCGTGTCATACATAAACTTCTGGCGTTCTTGATCATTCATGCCCTTATAGGCATTTTGCATCTGTCCAATGATGTCAAAAACGTCTTTCATCTTGCCGTGTGAATCGTAGATAGCGATGTTGTACTTCTTCAAGTCAGCAGCGGCTTGCCCGGTCCCAGTACCCAGTCTCGTCATCATCGCTGATAAACCAGTCCCGACAGAACTGGCATCAATCCCAGCTGACTTCAATCGCCCGGAAATTGCCAGGAACTCGTTAGTTTTGACCCCCATCGCGTGCATGGCGGCCCCAGCGTTACCACTGATTTCTTGCAGGTCACCCAGTGACATCGCCGACTTATGTGTCGCCTCCGTCATCTGATTCATTAACGCGTTACCATTCTTGATAACTGTTCCGTTAGACCCCAGGTTTTGCCCGAACTGTTCCAGCATAGACGCTGTGAGCTTAATGGACTGACCAGACTTATCAGAGTTGGCAGTCATCGTCTTTAACAGGCTCGGCATCATGCCCATGGCCTGCTTAACGTTGTACCCGTTAGAAACCAACTCGAACATACCGTCGTTGATTTCTTTAGTACCAACCCCAAACTGTTTGGACCATGAAAGTGTGTCCGCAGACAGCTGCTTCATGATTTGGTTCACTTGCTGGGTTGAGTAGCCTTGAGCCTGAACTTCTTTTCGAATGTCCTGCAATTGGTACTGGAAGTCGGACGCGGCTTTATAAGCCAGACCAAAACCGGTAACAATCGGCAGTGTTGCTCCCATGGTCGCCGTTCGGCCCAGGTTCTGCATGTTTTCTCCGGCTTCTTTAAAACGCCCAGACAACGCAAGAGCTTTATCAGCAGAAGCCGCCATCGCTGGTGTTAACCCGCCAACTGACTTGTCTAGCTTGCCGGTTTCAACGACTAGGGCCTGCTGCTGTGCTTGCAACTGCTGGTATTTAGTGCGAGTAGCCGCAACTTCAGCGCCATTTGCATTCTCATCTTGAGTAAGGTGTCGTAACTGATCACCGGTCCGTACAATTTCAGCTTGGTTAGCGGCCAACTGAGTCCGCAACCCTTTTAGCTTGGAGACATTTGCTGATGTCTTGAGTCCAGCTTCTTCTTGCTCAGACCCCACAGACTTCCACGCTGACGCACTCAGCTTTAATTGCTGAATCATTTTGCCTTGTTCAGCCTCAGCTTGTGCTAGGGCCTTTTTGGCCTCTTTAAGCTTATCGCTATTGTTGTCTTCGCTCTTAGCGAGCTTATCAACTTCGGTACGTGCCTGCTGAACAGTCGCCCGACTAGCTGCCAAACTCTTTGTAAACTCTGAAATGTGCATTGCTAACGCTGGGTTAACGTCCACACCCTTCAATGCCTGGTCTAAGGTCTTAGCATTGGCTAGGGCCTGTTTAGATTCTAGATCAACGTTAATTCTGACAGCCCCATCAACGGCCATACACTAATACCTCCTAAATCTTTCCTGCTTTGATTAATTCCGCTCGCCTTATAGCCTTATGCGGCATATCAAGCCCAGCTAATTCCAGTTCAAGCTCCGATTGGGTTAGCTTGCCATTGTGGTTAGTGTTATCCAACGAATAAAGGAGCTTCATCTGGTTGATGAGCTCCTTTTGTTCGTCCGACATGTCGTCATTTAATTTAATAGAGCGGTAGGTAGTCACCTTACGAAACTGTGTATCGTCTGTTAGGCCTTCGAGCATGGCACTAAATTTCGACCAGCTAAGCGTTACAGAATCTAAGTCAATACCGTATTGCTGTTGAAAGCCGGCTTTAATTAAGTCCTCGTCAGCATCAAAATCAAATGACGTTTTACTGTGTCTGAATAACTTTTCGCGTCGCTTTTCCCGCTCCGTATATAGCTTTTGCTTAAAAATGGCGTCAAGAAGCTGTGCTTTCTCATTTACATCCAAGCCGCTTGTATCACTTGCCACTAATGCCTTAACAGCAAGCTCTATACGTTCTTTCTCAGTTAACCCTTCATCTTTAATGAGCTGAAAATATAGCAACACAATTCTAAATGAGAGGTCCAACTGGTACCGGTGGTTCTTAAAATCTACGTAATTGGTTTTAACTTGCGTGAAGCTCATGGCTATTCACCTACTTCGTCTCACTGGCCTTAATGGCCGCAATTTCATCAGCGTAGCGTTGGCGATAGTCAGACAAATCAGTCGCCTGCGTCACGTTTTCAATAATTTGAGTGACCACTTTGGCAAGAACGTTACTGGATTCTGAACACAACTTGTAAATCTGCTCACCAGAACCATCCCCGAATAGATCATCCAGATACTGTTTGTATTGTTCTGTGGCTTTTTTGCTTGCTTTCTCATATACTTTCACAAAGCGTTTGTTGTAATCGCGATCCAGCGCAGCCAATATCTTTTGAAGTGCGACCTCGTTAGGCTTCAGCTTGTCATGTTCCTTATTGCGTGCTTCGTCCTTCTTAGCAGTAACCTCGGTTGCTAACCGATCTACTTCTTGAACGCTGTGTACTTCTTGCTTCTCAATATCTAAGGCAGTCGCCTTAAACACAGCTACCGACTTGTCGGCAAATGAAGCGGTGAACGTTTTGCCGCCAATTTCAAAATCCAAGTGATCTTTGGGAATAATTAAGCTAATTACGTCAGACATGTGTAGACCTCCATAAATTTAGTGTGTTCTATGTACGACGGCCGAAGCCGCCTGTAAATTACGCCGTAGTACCACCTTGCACAGATTGACCAGTATTATCCGTTGGTGCGGGATTAGGTGTGGGTGCTGGCGTTGGATCAGCCGTTACCGGTGCGGAACTATTGCCACTATTTACTCGCTGGCTTTAGTTCAACACCTAAGATGTCCTTGTTTTGACATGGCGTTTCTAGTAAAACAGCAGCCAGCTTATCAGCTTCATCCGGTCCAATTGTTGCAGGCGAAGATTTGTAGCTAACGGTAGTTTTAAAACCACCGTTATCATCCGCAGCCCCACCACCATCGTCGATGTCTGAGAATGTGACCATTCCTGTCTCGACGGAGTGAAGTGTTAATGAGCCATCATCATTCTGTAAGTATTGGCACTTACGGAACATCCGTTCACGGGCCGAACCAGTCTTTTGTTTCATGGCAGCAATATCATCTTGTGCAGGATTACCGATTGAACGATCACCAGTGATATCGTATGAAGATGTAACCCCAGTAACGGTTGTGTTTTCTTGCCCACCACCGTTGTAGTATGCGGCCGTCTTCTTTTTATCGGTGTACTTAGGCGTCACGTTCGTAATGCCTTCAGCCACGTACATCCAGTCTTTTACTTTTGAATCATTATCAACTTTTCCTTCGAAATACTCGTCAAGGTAGTTTTCTTGAATACTACCGTGGACGTTTAACGTTTGAGTCGCATCTGCCATCTTATAAATCCTCCTAAACTAAAATAACGGTTACAGAAAAAACGCCTTGATAGACCGAATACTGTTGCGAGTCCTTATTGGCATCGTCTTGGACGGTAGCAATAATGTGCGCAGATTCAGTCATCTTGGCGTTTTGAAATTTGAAAGAGCTGTTACTACTCTTAATTGATACGTGTGTCGCATCTTCCATCGCATCCATAATGGCATTTAGTGTGTTCAATGACACAATGCCCTTGGTGTGCTTTGACGTGACAGCAAATGAAAAGGCCCGCTTGCGGATCCCGTTGTAGTAACGGACTGCTGGGCCTGTTGGTTGAACTTCATAGCTAAGCGTGTTACCTGGATGGTAACTGTTCCCCAGTTCCATCTTGGTAAACAACTCAACATTTGCGCTAATGTATTTGTTAACGGCCTCATCGAGGTCAAGATTTACCTGCCCCATCATTTAGCCCCCAAACCATGCATCACGAGTTGCTCCCATGATTGACCGTTAATCAGCCACGCGTGGTCAACCCAGTGGCCTTGCGCCTGCGGATTAACCTCGGTGGTGTAATGTAACGGCCGACCAGTCACGACCTTCTTGTAGCCCTTTTTGGCGGCCCAACCAACGGGTGTGCCAGCTGGATACTCCATGGCCTTACCACCGTAGACATACTGGGCATATGGTTCATTCCAAATTAATGTGACCCCGTGTGGCCGAGTGATACGAGTAACACTCTTTTGCAAGTTGCTATTCAAATTGGGGATAAACGGGTCAACGTCTGTAACGATTTTATCCTTGAGCATGTTCATCAGTAGATAATCGTTGGTGAGTGTGTTCAAAATGCCCCAGCTAACCTGATTATTCATGACAACACCCCTTCCCAGTGATGAATGTGGTTGCCGAAATCGTAGGTTGGATCAAACGACTTAACTAGCAACTTCTGACCAGTTGAACTAACCACAACATGATCGTTAACGTTCGGTAACCTAGCCAACGGTGTCGAGTTGGCCGCATCAACGAACAACATGTAATTACCGGTAATGGTTGTTACTGTTGTCCCGCTACCCACCGATTGGACAGACACCCCGGCCGCAGGGTCAACGCGAACATGGTCAATGGTGTAACTGGTGTCGGCGGCGGTTGAATCCCCGTCGCTCCACGAGTCGTCTTTGTCCTTGTCCGGTTCGTCTGGCAATACCTTGATTGAATCCGACAGCAATTCTAACGGAATGGCATCAACCATACTGACCAACTCCCCTGTATAGCAAGCCAGTCGGCCGCAGGTAGTTGATTGCCATGTTCGACCGTTGGGCAGTCCCACGAGGCAGGCTCACAGACGCTGCCTTATCGTAATTAAACTTACCCACAGACACATGAGTGAGACCACCGGCAGACTGTTTAGCATTGGCGAGTTCCTCAACGCCACCAGCATCAAGGAACCACTCAATTTGAGCGCAGATGGCCTTTTTCACATTCAGGCGGTCAGCATCCAGTGGCAAATCCTCAAGATTATGACTATCAAAATAGTGGTTGGCGTATTCATTAACAAGTTCCTCAGCCCGGGCCTCTAAACGATTAAAGTCGGCGTCATCTTTAAGTGGCTCCCCATAATAGGTGCTACTATAAAACCCTTGATCGACCATTTGCATTTAAATCACCTCGTTACTTAGTGGGTGTTGTAGTGCTTGATCCCGTTGTAGATGAGCTAGCGGCCTTCCCACGTTTAACAGATGATTTAACCGAAGGATCAGGAGATTTCGTAACGTTTTGGTCAATAACTGTTCCGCCTACGACGTCAAATGGGTTAATAACAAGCAGTTTAGTGTCATCATAAATTGCAACACCATAGTGTTCATCCGCGTTGAACTTGGTAACCTTGTTGTCCATGTCACGGCCCTTTTCAGCCAATACCCCACGTTTCATGAAGGTCTTCATTGCCCCAGGCTTGGCTGCTAGCGCTGAACCAACAGCAATCTTCTGAGAGCGAACAATTTGCCATCCTAACAACTCACCAAATGTACCGTTGATCAAGATGTTATCACCCAGGTCAGTAGCCCGTGTCCAGTTTTCCGCCGCTGCCTTACGCAACTTGTTGACGTCTTTTGGATTCATAAATAAAACACCGGTTGCAGCGGAATCATCTTCAACTGCGTACTCACTCGTGTCATCATTGAAAGCTGCTTCAATAGAATCAATCATGTCCAGCGTCGTTACGTCAACGTTAGAAGTCAACTTCAAGCGAGCTTTCATGGCAGCTGCCAAGATGTCGTTATCGATCTTTGAGGCAATCGCCATTGTAATTTGACGTTGGCCTTCACCAACTGGGTCACCATAGCCGCTCAGTGCCGCTTCATCGGTGATTTTTACCCCTTTGCCGGCCTTTTTAATGGTGAACGTGTCAGTGTCCGTTGTCAGCATAGCGTAATCAATTGCGCCACCTTCTTCAACGTCTGTGGCGTCACCAATGTACTTGTAACGCGGAACACTAATAACATCCCCTGGTTGGCCTTCTAAAGTTGTGTCGATTGGTGCAATAGAACCAAAACGGATTGCTTTTGGTAGCTTTGCAGAAATTTGCGCCGTCATGATCTGCGGATCAATCAGGTTGTCTAATACAGTAATATCATTAGCCATCTATGCTTTCCTCCTAAATTGACAGCTTTTCAGCTGCTTGCTTATAAATATCGGGGTGCTCCAGTTTAAGTTTAGCTGCCTCTTCATAGCTAATCTTAGATAAATCTGGGACCGTCACCGGCATGCCTCCACCGAGATTTTGTCCTGCCACTGCGGTTGAAACTGGCCCAGATTCACCCTTAAATGCTGGGTTGCGTTCTAACACACCAGCTAGGGCGTCATCAATCGTCTTGACGCCGTTAGCCTTTCCAGCTAGGTCAGCCTTAGCTAGTGCCAGGGCATCATTCAAGTGGTCGTTGTTAACCCCTTGTTTAAGTGCCGCCACTTGAGCCAACGCATTATCACGCTCAGCCTCTGCTTTGGACAGCTTTCCCGTTGCTTTATCCAGTTCGCCGGACTTGGCCTCCAGTTCCGTTTGATTGGCTGCAACATCTTTGTTGTGTTGGTCGACCAATCCTTTCAGATCATCTTCATTGTCAAAGCCAAGCGACTTTAACAACTCAGCTCGTGCTTCTGAGGCCACCTTCTGCGTATCGACCGGCGAAGGAGTCGGTTGTGTTTCCAGTGCCGGTGTTGGCGCAGAAGTTGGATCAGTTGTTGCTGGCGTTGAATTATCTTCTGCCATATTGTTGCTCCTTTCCTAATTTGGGTATAAAAAATAGACCTTTTAATGTCGTATCTAGGACAGATAATCATTATCTCTACTCTTGTTTACGATTCATTTCCGACTTTGCTTTCTTTACATATCGCACCACCTCTGGCGGCCACTGCTTAATTCCGGCCATAGCTGCTGCAAGAAATTCATCATCCACTTTTTTTTGCTCTTTGGGCAACGCTGATTTTGCAGCAGCATCAACAACTACCGTAGTCGGTCCCACCGTAATATCGTGTAATCTTAGCCACTGAATAATTTCTGCTTCGGTCATTTCTTTAGCCATTATTTACGCTCCTCTAAAACTATTATCGGTTTGCCATTTTCATCAATGTAATTATCAACCACTACAAAACGGCTATTACGTTCATATAATACTTCATGCTCAGCCGCGTTAAAACTTCGCATATCATGTGCTTGTGTTGAGTTAAGTATAATTTCCCTGACAGTATCATCAGGATCGTATACAGACGTTCCAAATGATGTAAAGGCACGTGTGGTAAACTTTTGGCCGACCTTACGGGTAGCAAGGTAATTCCTTAAATCATCACTATCCCAAAAAGTATAAGACCGATATATCTGCCCCTTATACTTAGGTGTCTTCAACAATGCTGCATCCAAATGAGGCACAGTATTTTTAAATTCAGAAGGAATTTCCGCGCCGTTACGAAGCGCATAGTTAATCTTATAAGAATCTGAGCTAATATAAGAATTAACCGCTGCAAGTTCAGATTTACTTAATGTAGCCCCTTTAATTTCTGCTTGGTTACTATCAACAAGAACTCGTTCACGATCGTAACGCCTAGTTAACTTGTGGTCCTTAGTAAACTCACGTACGGCTTTCTGGCGACGGCTGACAAGGTGCTTGGCATTCTGAATGTCAGCAGGTTCACCCAGTTTCTCGGCGGCTACCTGTTGCCGCTTAGCTTTTCGAACACTGGACTCTAAACGCCGCTGTGTTTGCTTGTTAGCATACATAGCGGCGTTTTCATCTGCGTCCATTTGTGGGACTTTCATGTAACCCTCACCCTCAATGTAGGGCAAGGTGTGGTGGCGGCAATGAATACCGCCGATTCCTGTGGCAGTTCCATAACCAGTCGTTGACTCGAAGTCAGGATATTTATCAGTGTCCCCAGTGAGGGAATAAATGTGGTCTTGAAATCGCAAGTGTGACGGACGGCACCCGGCGTGTGAACTGATTTTCACCAGAGCCCCGTATTGTTTGTAGCGGGCCAGCTCAACCGCATTGGTCGTGTTGTTCACTGAGGCTTCAATAACGGTCCTAATGTAAACGTCTGGCGACCAGTGGCGGCCTGCCTTGTCAATCAATGCTGGTATGCCCTGGTCGGCCCACTGCTTAGCCGCCTTGCTCAATGCTTTAGTGGACGTTGTACCGGTGCGCATGTCCGACGCCGCCGTGGTCACAATTTTGTTGAACTGTGTGTAGGCATTCTCAGACATATTGTTGCGGGCAATTGTCAGATACTTCTCGCCGTCTTTCTGCCCTTTAGCAACCTCGGCGGCAACCGTAGCAGTATCACCAATGTGCGCCACAGGTTTATGGGAGTGCGTCCTTAACCAATCCTCGGCCCGTTTAACATTGTTGTAGCTCATTGGACCCAGCGTCGTCATTAACGTCAACACGGCATCTTCTTGCGGCTTACCGGTTACTTGCTTAGCATACCTCCGAATGTCGTCAGCATGGTTAAGCATTTCCTGCTGCCATTTGGATGGTGGTGTGTCATCTGCTTGGTTCTGTTGTTCCTCAGCTAACACGTTCGCAATGTGCTGCCAGATTAAACCCTCAACGTCGGCAAAGTTCTGTGAATCTTTGGCAGCGACTTTATCTAGGTCCCACGGATCAAGCATTAGCCTCACCGTCTTTACCGTCACCACCCACAATGTCGCTAATGTCACCCTCAGCATTAGCCGACTCCGCGTTAATTTTATCCAGCATTTCTTGTGCCTCTGTGTCAGTAACACTCATGGCACGCTTGATTGATTCAAGTTGTGACATCACAGGCCGGTTCCCATTCGCAGTCATGTAATACTTGAGGTTCTCATCGCGGTCCTTGGCGATTGAGTCATCGAAGTTAACCGACACATCAATATCAGTGGCACCGCTATACTGCACCGACGGGTCATTGTGAGCCAACTCAACGATTACCTGGCACATGTGGTGTAGCACGTCCTCAATCAGGGTTTCATGACTGTTCTTCGTCTGGTATGTGTCAGAGTTTTCACTCACGACAGCCGTAGCGGTCACCATGCCCGTCTTAGAATCAAACGTGAACGCGTCTGAGCTAAAACCAACCTGTGAAGCGTACATGTGTAGCAAGTCGTTAATACCGGACACGATGGACTCATTACGCAGTGGCAATGTGATGTCAGTCGGCTTGGTACTTTCACCATCACCGCCACTCATTTCCGTTGAATATGGCATGTAAACTTCTTCTTTGAAGTCTACCGTGAAGCGCCGCTTCCCAGTAACTGGATCAACACTACTTTCTAACTGGTTAGATGGTGCCACAATGCGCCGGCGTCCCATCTTGAACTCTTGTCTCAGCATGTCGAAAGCTTCATCAAGTTCTTTCAGTGTATCTTTTGCATTCGCGTAGATAGGCACACCAAGCGGACTACTCATCTCAAGGTTATTCGCTAGGTTGGGCTTTAGGTAGATGAATGTCGGTTGCGAATACAACGCCTTAGAGTAACGGGTCTGTGGTGCCATGTTCTTAAACGCTTCTGGCAACACGGACCAGTCAACAATCTTCATACCAAGATCATTGCCCTTGTCATCAACACTCTTATAGACTTCGTTAGTCACGATGTAGGCGCCGTCATCTTCCTCATGCCATTCAAGCAACGTATAGCGCTGCCCATTGCTAACGATCGTCGAAGCGATGACACACTCAGTAACGCCGTTAGCGTCTGATGAGATTGGATAGAATGAGTCCGCTGTAGCAAATCGAATCTTGACCTTGCCGCGGTCGGTATACAGACGTAGCACAATGCCACCAGTACCAAACATATACTCAAGGTACCGTTCAAAATTATGGTAAAAGTGGTTATCTTGCAGCACCCCGTGAATGAAGTTGTTCTCAACGTTGTTGTAATCATCGGGTGAAGTCTGGTCTGGTTCCTTATCCTTGTGTTCAGACACTGAAATCAACGCCTTCTGGTTGAACACAAGGCTTGCCATCTTCTTAGCCGACACCTGCCCCATGTTCAGTGAGTACATTTGACGATCAAGGAACGTTCCGTCTGGCAGTTGCCGGTGGATCCGTTGCCACCCTGGATGTGATTGATAAATGCTAAACCAGTCACTGATCAGTGAGTATTGCTGGTCATCCACCATCACTTTCTTGTGATCGCTCACGTTCTGTAACGTCGTTGCTAATCCCATCTTAACTAACACCCCCTTTATCCAGTCGCATACTTTGTTAAACAAGGCTAATCACCTCTTATATCGTTTCGTGAAGTAGTTGGCCGCATAACGGCTCTCATCCATTGCATGGTTATTGGCATCTACCGGCTTGCCTGTGGCCTCATCACGCACATACATCCCCAGTTCTTTAATGTAGTGATAGTGGTCGTAGCTTTGCTCTGCCAGTCCACTCATTGGCGTATCAACCAAAGCAAACTGACCGTCGCTCATTAGTGACTGCATCCGCTCAACACCAACTTCAATCCCCTTGGCGGCACCCACGTGGTCGTGACCGTTGTTGTCAGCCTTACCAGCACGAATGCCAACCTTAATCAGTTCCTGCCGCAGTGACAGTGCCGCCGGGTCAATTTGAACCATGCTGTATTGAAGCTGGTACGTTTTCACACACCAGTTAATGAATCGCTTTAGCTCCACCGCATACGTGCTCATGGCCTTAGTTTGGCCGGTCTCTGTCCCACTGTGGTAGTAGTTAGCTACCCGATTGAGGACAAATTTAAAGCGCCCATCAGGTTGACGGACGCTTGTAACAATATTGCAGCTCATCGTGGTGGCATCATCTTGACCAGCATCGCCCTCGAAAAACATTTCAACTGGCTTACCAATTAACGTCTGATCGGTCATGGCGTCTTGATCGAACATGTCATAGATAACCCCTTGTGGCATTACCCGTAAGCCTAACCAGTCACGTTTGTACAGGTAAGGATTGCGGATGAGTTCAGCTTTCATGGTTGCCAATCTAGCTGGCGTCATAATCGGGTTGTCATGCATAGTCCAGTGAAGCCAATGAGCATCGTGATCATCAAAAAACTTAATGATTGGGTCTTGCGGAGCTGGCGGGTTTAAGTCAGCTAGATGGTAACGATACGTTGCCGCCGCAGTCCGTCTAAACGTCTCTTCAAGAAACTCTTTGTTAAGCAGCTGAATTTCAGAATATGCAACCGAACCTAAAGACAACCCACGGATAGCATTAGCACTGTTTGACTTACCGCCACCCTTAAAGTAAATTTTCTTTTCTCCGCTCGGCAGGTCTAAAGCCAAGTGGTCACCACCTCGATCGCGTCGTAAATGGCTGGCCCCATCGAAGATGTACGCTAATCCCATGCCATCACCCTCAATAAACAAGTTGTAGGCTAGTTCCTGGTTGTACGCACTCACTAGATGATTGACGTCTGGCGTTGCTAAATAGAACATCGCCAACCGTGCGGCATCCGCTGCCGACTTTCCCGAACGGATGGAACCCTCATTGACATCAAACGTGTGATCAAACAGCGAATTTATAAAATCCCACTGTTTGGCCCCATAATGTACATTAGTCAGTGGTGTCCTCATCCGGGTTAGCCTCCTCAGGTATTAATGATGTAGCTTGTGTACTCAAGGCTGTCAGTAATGGGTTAGTAGCACCCTTACCCTCAATCTCATCAGCCTGATGTTCAGTAATTCGAGCCTTAGCTGCTGTGTCTCGTGAAGCGTCGTCCAACCGTAACAGGCTCACGATTCTGTCTAACGCATTCATCATCGCGTCAGTGTTGCCCTTCTTCGGGCCTTCCATGTAAACAGCAGCTTTAGCTTCATCATGGATGAACGTCAACGAATCAAGTACACGGTCTAATGACCATTTATGTTTAGCCGCTGCCTCTGCTGAAATCTTGTTAATTCTTTCCCTGATGGCCGGTTGCTTAGCAAGCTTTGACGACGCCGACATTACCGAGTTATCAGATCTCTTATACGCGTCAAATGCAATCTGATACGCTCTGTATAATGGCAATCTCTGACCACCAACCAGTTGAGCAAACAGCTCCTGCCGTGGTTCTAAAACATCCTCATCAACAGCAGATTTGTGTGCACCCTTTTTCGGTTGTGTGTGCACCCTTTTTGTTTTCGGCGGTGCATCATTACTACGTGACCACCCATGCCGTGTCTTCCATGACTTGACGGTGTTCATCGACACATCATACTTAGCGGCAATATCCTTGTACTTCATGCCGGCCATGTAGTCTTGTTCAGCCTGTTTGACTTGTTCTGCCATTACATATCACCGCCACCTCCTGTTAGTATTACTACTCATCAAAACGCACTGGCCATTTTAACAAACTGTTCCATCAGAACTTTCATTAGTGCTTTGTGGGGTCCGCATAGTGGTTCCGGTAAATCATTGATGACTGTTACCAAGAAACGTTCGGCTTCATTGTGCCGTTTAACCTTCTCGTATTCGGCTGCAGTCATACTCTCGGTCTGTTGTCTGATTCCTCGTTGAACTCGCTTCATCATTAGCCCTCCATGTCCTTGTTCTGGGTGCATCAGAAAAGCGCCGCCCATTTGGACGACGCTTAGTCTGGTGTTTATTCCGATTATCGAGGCGGCCAATCATTTCGGCCTCTTGCTTGGTCATATAACCAAACGTGGTGCTAGTCATCTGCATGTTTGTTATCATGCCTTTCGGGTTTAATGTTCGTGTTCTAAACTGGTCGAAATCGACGGGTTTAAAACTATGTATGGCATGACTACCATGCCATGATTACCGTTAACTGCGCATTGGATGTTCCTGCACCCGTACTGGTTAAGTTTAAAGCGCACTATGTAAGCAAAATAAAAACGCCCCGAAGGACGTTTTACTTTCCGCGATGTAAATACCAATAAACAAAGATACAAATAATAATGGTCAACGTCGCAACTGCTGTAAAAATAATGGTCACGTAATTGCTGACATCAAGCATTTATGCACCTCGCTAATTCAAACCATCTTCCACTTCTTTTTTCACTTCATTATTCCATTTTTCGTACTGAGTCTTTTCATTTTCATAATCCGTTAATTTTGTCATTAATAGATCCAGTGGGTTCATTTCATAACCAGTAAAATCATATTTTAAAGACGCAATAAGATTTGCTAGGTAAATCATAAACTTCGCCCCACCCTCATCCTGGCCTTTATAATTATATTGATTAAGTAATGACAACAAAACCACCGTCTTCTTAGAACCATACAATAGCGTTTTATGTGTTAAATCAATAAATTTTTCTCTTCCTTTATCGGTGTCCATCTCTTTGTTCTTTTCACTCATTTTGCTGATATATTCAGTCCAATCATTCAATACAGACTTTAATTCATTACCGCCTATTTGTCTAAAATATTGTTCAACTTGAAGCTGACGATTGTTACCAAATTCCAGTCTTTTAATTATGTCCGCACTGATATGTTTCGGCAACTGTTGAATGACAATGATCAAGACAAAAAGAAGAACCGTTCCTATTGTGGCTAAAATATTCATATCAAGACCTCCATTTATGATATGAATATCTTACCACATCATAAAAAACCGCCCAAAATGAGCGGCCAACTAAGTATGAATGGTGCCCAGACATGAAGCTGGACTAATTAACAAAAAAGAGAGAAGCACATTCACCTCTTTTCTATAATATATTTTTTGGCCGAAGCCAATGCCGTGTGGCGGAATCGAACCGCCCATACGTCCTATCACGGCTACCAACGTCATCATCATTGGAGGGCGCCATCGGTTAAATGGCACAATACCAATATAACCCCGCAATTCCCAAAATTCTTACGGATTTTTTCCGGTGTTTTTCCGGTTAAACTCCGGTCGTTTTCCGATTTGCATATGCTACCAGGTTCGGATAGCCTGCATGACACTCTTTTCTCGTTCGCATAAAGTAATCAGCAAATTGTAGGTAAGCATCACGCTTCCTCAACTGGTACTGCGACTGTTCACAGTTGAAGTGATCCATGATGTAATCCTGCGATTGGTGTAATACGTGTGTGCCGATCAGAATGTACTGCAAGTCAGCTTCACATTTCCGCACGGCTTGAACAGTCGCCTCAATGATTCGGCCAGCATTCAGCAAGTACCCCTCATCATCTAACCGCTCTAATTCGTCCAAAATGGCCCGCTCTGCCCCGTTATTGTTGCTATGTGACTTAGGCATCCCATCATAAACCGGAGAGCGGAGACTGTCCTTTAATTGCCACCCACTCATCCGCTGAAATCTTGGCACTTTATGTGTGAAGAAGTCACGGACGTTCTTCACCGTTTGATCGTCGTCGATTGCTGGGAAAAATGTTAGTTCTTCTACTTCTGTCACGTTGTCGCCCTCCCGAATGATTGCTATACTAAGACATACCAGGTTTTAGTAAGCAGTCGTCCTCGTTCTCGAGGGCGGCTTTTTTTGTTTATGAAGCAGTTATTTTGTGTTGTTATTGGCTTTTGAATAAGATGAACTTGTCAAATGCATTAGTAGCTTACGTCACTTTGTCAAAGGAGGTTATTTTATGAAAGCTTTAGATATTACTGCGTTAGTTCTGTTAATTATTGGTGGCTTAAACTGGTTGCTAATCGGCGCCTTTAAATTTGATCTAGTTGCTACCATATTTGGAGGCCAAGGAGCCATGCTTTCCAGAATAATTTATATACTGGTTGGCATCAGTGCCATTTATTGTCTTCGTTTCATCGGCTTGATTAACGAGCCTAAGAAGTAAGAACGTTTGCGGCCACACTTATGTGGCCTTTTTCATTCAAAAGATCGGAGGCTAACTAATCATGAACATAAGAATGTCCCGTAAAAGATTCAGCTGGTTGCTACTACTATTGTGGATAATAGCAGTGGAGTTTATTGGAATCCTATCATCCCTTTTTGCTGGCAATATCAAAGCCATGTACGAAGGACTTAACCTACCCGTGCTTTCCCCACCATCTTACGTATTTGGACCTGTGTGGACAGTACTATACGCTTTAATCGGTATCGCTGGATATTTACTTGTGTATCATTCCACTAGTCCCAAAGAATTACGAACAAACCTTTTCCTCTTCTTCGGACAGCTATTCCTGAATTTTATCTGGAGCATTGTGTTTTTCGGAGGAAGTAACTACTGGGTAGGCGTAGCTATTATTATCGCCCTGGTTGCCGTCGTCTTTGCCTGCATTAACGTCTTCCACAAGACAAGTACACTAGCATCATACTTGCTAGTGCCCTACGTAATTTGGATTACATTTGCCACATATCTGACTTTAGGAGTGGCAATTTTAAATTAATCCATACCTACTTTGAAATGACCTTTGAAACCTACCTAAATGGTGGGCTTTTTACTTTTCAGATTAAATTCACACCTATCCATTAACTTTCTTCCACACATCGGGCAATAGTGAATCACTCTTACGCCGTTTGTATGGACACTCAATCTGCAACTTGCGCATGATCTCGGCCTCTGTTAGTCGAACGCACCCGACAAGGGTCTGCCCGCCTAATGTCGTTACTCTGTACAGCATGGTTCAATCCTTCCCCGCTAACTGAGTTAGCATAATGCCTAAAACGGCCGTCATTGCAGCACCCCATAGTGCTATTAGGCTTTCCCGGTGCATGCTACAGTAAAATGTGACGGCCAACATTCCAAACGCTAGAATCACAACAGTGATGGCTTCCAGTGTCTTCATAGGCGGCCACCCGTAAGATTGTCCGACGTGTCCACTGATTCATACATTCTGTGGCTAACCTTGAATAGCTTGCCGTTAATGCCAACTTGATCAACGCGAATGCCGTACTGTTTCGCCACATAGATAGCGCACCATAAATCTTCTTCATCGCTATAACGATTGTTAGCAGTGGTGTATTCGTAAAGCTTTTTGCCATAGGAAATAAGCGAAATAATCTTGTATTCTTCGGCATCAAATCTTCCCATCCACCACTTGTTGTATGCTTCCTCAAGCGGAGATAGATTCGTTTTAATCATTTCCGTTATCCTCGCTATTTTTGGTGTCACTTTCTAAATGATCCACAATGCTGCGCAATTCCTTAGGCATTTGTGCCCGCACAATCGTGTTTGCCAAGTGGGTTACAACCTCAGTTGTGTAGCCGGTAAACTCTTTGCCATGGTCAGTAATTAAGTTAGTAATCAAGTTAGCAAGTAGCATTCCCGCTTCAACTGGCTCACAATCCATCACCACTTGCATTTTTCCGTTATGATACTCAATCCCAAGTTTGGTGGGATTGAGTATTGTCTTACCATGCTGGTTAATCTCGTCTTCATATTGTTCAACGCCGCCGCGTTCAATTTCCGTAATTGCTTTCATTTTTGTCTCCGTCCTCCGTGTCATCAATGCTGAAATGTTTGTACTGCAACATGGCGTTGATTTCGTCATCGACCTTCACACCTTTGATGTGATACTTGTCCATGAATGTCCAAATGCCAATGTTATGTTGCTCATTGTGGTGCTTAACGCAGATTGGCATCACGTAGTTGCCGCGATGGTCCACTTTTGTTCTAGGCCGTCCCATACCAACCGTATGAACGTGCGCCCATTGTGCTTCGTTGCCGCAAATACAGCAGACGCGATACTTAATGCCGTAGTACATCCGCCCAGGATCGCCTTGTAACAGGTCCCATGTTCGCCTAGCCCACGGAATCTTCCACTCATAGAAAAACTCAATTAGAAACTCGATGAAGTCGCTTGCCGCATCGATTGAGCAATCGCTAAAACTAAATGGCTCTCGTTTCGTCTTCTCCCAGAAGAACAGCTTCATATCCATCTCAGCCGCTGCCAGCGTCTCTTTGAAAGGCCAGCCATATTGAGATTTACAATAATCGCGAATCATGGCGAAAATTTTGGCACGCTGATCAGCCGTTATCTTCCGTTCGTCGCGGAACTGGGCTTCGAACAAGCCACCTTGTAGCTTAGCCAATCGGTGAATTGTCTTCTGGTCCTGCACTGGGTCCAAAGCGTCCACGATGTCAGCAAACAGTTTTGGCGTTAGCTTCAAGAAAACTCGTTCATCCATGACTTACTCCTCTGGCCGTTTAGTGCCTATAACCCGCACAGCCACATCTAGCAGCCGATAGGGTTCAGATGTGGATAAGCCTCCATCATTCTCCCGTGTTGCCGTGCTGGCGGCGTCGTCCTTTACACTGAACAAATCGAAACGAGTGAAAATATCGTTAACTCCGCAAACGAGCACGATGTCGCCGCCTTGAAACTGAATCCAATCGCCCAGGTTAACTGCTGGGTTGTTAAACTCTTTGTCTAGTACTTGAGTTGTCATGATTGCTCCTCCTCTGCATGTTGATTCTTTGCGGCGTCAATTCTGGCACGCAACTGCTCAATCGTTTCCCCTGCTGAATCAGGCTGTGAGGTTACCTCTTGCTGGTTGTAATCAGGCAATTCTTCACGGGACATAGATTGTTTGGGCCCGTAGCTTCCTCGGCCTTGAATTAAGTGCCGCCGCATTTCTTCCCGCGCTTCCTCGACCGTGGTTATTTTGGCTGCGCGCCAATCCCGCAACACTTTTTCCACATAGCGGATTAGCCCACTGCTCTTCACTTCATTCCTGGCTGCCAGCTTCAACGCAGCAATGGTCAAATCTTTGCCATACTCATCTACGTCTTCGGTCAAGTCTTGAACTTGTTGAGGATTAGGAAACTTGCTCCACGTGGTTTCAAAATATTCAATTGCCTCACCGGCCGGTGGTCGTGGGTCGTTTTCAGCAGGAACCGCGGGTAACTGAGCAGTCGCTGCTGATTCTTTGTTAGTCTCTGTTGTAGTCTCTGTGTAGTCTATGGTATTGGTCTGCTCATTTTGAGCAGCTCCATCTGCGCAATTTGAGCTCATCGTCTGCTCATTTTGAGCAGATCGTCTGCTCACTGATTTTTCTAACTTCTCATAGTCGATTGAATACCACTTGGTTTTGTCAAAACCGGCCTTGTTGTAATTTGCCGTTACCAAAATTTCCATTTTTTCGAGGTGTGTAATAGTACGGCGGATTGTCGCTACACTGTAAAATGTAAATTGCTTATGCCAGTCCTCATAAGTGTTGTAAATCCATTTACGGCCGTCCTTGACATTAGTCGACCTCTCCACCCAGTAATGCATTTGTTGGAGTAACAGGGCTTCCTTAGCCCCTAAGGCTTCCGCTAAAGATGGAACCAATAGCATTGGCGGTTCATCGAACAGAATTTTTCCCATGAGCGCCTCCTAAAATGGCAACTGTTCGTTTGGAATATCAATCCTATCCCCATCAAATGGAGAGCTCTGTGAACTTACCGGCGCTGTCGCTTGTGATTTAGCCGTCTGTTGCCCAGCAAGCACTTCACGCGCGGCCTGACGCAAACGAGAGTTATAGGTGTTCTTATCAGACCCAGCCCACTCAACGTATTCACGATCGGTGTTTACCAGTTGTCCAAGCGATTCGCCTTTATGCTTACCGGAAGTCATTGTAAAGTCCTCTGGTCGCCCACTCGACTGTTCACCGCTATTTGACTGCTGTCGTGAGTATCCGTTGTCCATCGTGCTTCCTAAGTCTTCAAGATCTTGCGTAAAGACGTTTGATAGACTTGCAACGGTCAAAGTAGCGTCAATTTGTGCCCGTTTTTTAGCCATTTTCAAAACTGTGTTATTCAATGTATATGGGTCTTGATAGGTAACCCCATCCCACATCTTCTTATTTTCTTTTTTGTTCCAGGTTTTTAATTGGTACCGATTTTCTTTAGTGTTAGCAGAACCAAGTCCCTCGGTAATTCGTTGCGTGCCTTGCGTTAACGTACATTTAACCGTGTAACTAAAGAACCCGTTGTCATAATCCAAAACCTGATCAACGATGTCATAATCGCTTGTGAGCCCCATCAGCATCAAAATTTTTTCTGCACCAGGTTTTAATAAGGTCGGTTTTTGCGTGCCGGGAATCACACCGTAGTCATGTTTGTTTGCCAGTTGTGACTGAACTAATTTTTGGAAATTATCAATTGCTTGAACTTTTTTGCTCATTTCTTGCTGATTTACATGTTCAATTAAATCCATCGGTGAAATTGTTATTTCATTTCTTGCTACTTCACTCATAGCTACGCACCTACTCTTTCACGTGGTTGTTTGGTATTAACCTTCAAGTCATTCTGCACACAGAAGCGAGCCAAGCTGTCTAGCTGTTCATCAGTACCGATCACTTCGAATACAACACTATAAAACTCTGGGAATTCAATGATGATCTCACCAGTGTCGGCATTGACCGTTTTATCACCGTGCTTGATTTGCTCTAATCTAGTGACGGCCTGACGCGCTTCTTCCTGTTTGCGTTCTGTTTCAGCTTGCTCTTTTAGTTGTTGTTGATAATTATTGGCACGCTGCATAACGTCTGATAACAGTGCCCCCGACTTGATTTGGTCGATATAACCACCAGCGTCAATACCCATAGCAGCACAATATTCAGTAATGGCTTTGATATCGCCTGCTAATTTATCTTTAGCAGCCTTAATGTCGTGCATTGCTCCGCCGATACCATCGAGCAACTTTTTGTTACTGATCGACTTGTTAAGCCAAGTGGAATCTATTTCAACGTCGTTAGCGTCAACTTCGTACTTAGGCGCCATCTCATCGATGATTGTTTGTACATCGGCACGCCTTGCTTCTCGTTCCTTGTTTTCGAGGTCTTTAATTCCAGCGTCAATTGGATCAATAACCGTTTGGATAATTCTTTCCAGACCCTTGATTTGCGTTTCAAAATCATTCAGAGGCTTGTTGTAACCTCGCTTCACTTCTTTACGTTTTTCATCAAGTAAGCTGGTGGTTTTCTTTAGCTCTGCGCGTAACCCCTTGTCGTTTTTAAGGGTTGCCTCAGTCGCTACATAGTTTTCGTACTTCGCTGCGTACATGGTTACTTGTTTCTGTAATGATTCAAAGTTAGTAATTTCGATGGAACTGGGCTTAACAGTTACTTCCGGTTTCAAACTGATACTCGTTGCTTCACTCATTGTTTACTCCTCACTGGCGATCATAAAGAACGCCTTTCCTTCGTCGTTAATCCGGTCCACCAGGTTAACCGCCACCGTGTCGCCGTAGGCCGCGATCACATCAATCATGTTGACTTCGTTGTTGAGTAATTGCTGACCGGTAAAACTAAAGGCGCCATATGAGTAGATCTTGTCTGGCAACACCTGCTGTTCAAAGTCGTTTTCAGTCATTGTTGCCACCGCCATTTCGTGATAAGCTTTAGGTATAGTTGTTTTGCCAAATTTCCAAACCGCAAGCCATTGCCGTGGCTTGCGGCTTTTTTATTGCCTTTATGCTGCCCGATCATGCCGGACGACTGAATCAGTCTTGTTTGTAGCGTTTGTTTCATCTGTGCTTTCCTCCTCTTTAAACAGTTGATTCTGATGGTAATAAGTGTACATTGTCCCGAACACTACTAGTGCAAGCCAGTTGGTCTGCAATTCATGGAATGCCCAAAACATAAAATCAATGATTTTAATTAGCATTGTTTACCCGGCCACCCTTTCTTGATTGTTTGCAATCCATTGATCAACGGCTTTAAGCGAGAACTGTAAGCGCGTCCCTTTGCGACTGTAGGGAAAATCCGGTTGGTACATGTAAAAATCATTCAGCGTTCCAACGTCGCAATGAAGTACCCGATCACAGATTGCCTGCTTGCCAACAAGTTCGTCATGCGGTTGCAGTTGAATCTTAATGTGCTCCAACAATGGATTAATTGAATCGCGAGACACCTGGTTAACTACCGCCTGTACGATTTCACGTTCATCAAGTCCATTCACTTGAATGTCCATGGTTACACCTCCTTAATGTAGCCTTTCTTCAAATACTCGCCCTTACGCTCGTCGTACAGATCAGACGGGTTAACATCCAACAAGCGACAGGCGTAAACGAAGTCAGTTAGTAGCATGAGCAAAGAGTCCATTTCTTCACCGACATAGTGATGAAGTTGTTCCCGTTGTTTATGATCTAAATGACCCGTTGCTAGTAACGTGCGAACCTGATCAGTTACATAAGCTTCTTGTCGTTCCCGTTCTTCCTGTTCACTGAACGCGTCGACTGCTAATGCCTCATGTCTAAATGCTGACCCATTAAACAAAGGCAGCACCCGCAACAGCTCATAAGCAACACTCAACGTTGCCTCGTAATCATTAATTCCGTTAGCCATTTTCACCATATTTTCAGTGGATACTTGAACCCCTTTGGCTGCGTTACTAACAGATGATTTATTAACTCCTGACGATAATCCAACTGCCTTTTGATTTAGAGATAACCGTTCCATTGTGTGATTTAGTAAACGGCTAAATCTATTTACCTGTTGTGTCTGCATCATAATCACCCCCTCTCATTTAGAAAAAAAGCCTCTAATTTTCTAAATGGTATTTGCTATGCTTTAGTCATAATCAGTAGCAACTGCTCTGCGCCTTGCAACACCCTCCGACACGGCCAGAACGTTCTCAGCAAATTCCTCACCATGTTGAGTCAACAACGTCACCATCTCATCGAAAGAATGAGTTGGGTCATTGGCTGTAATTTTTTTGGCGTACCAACATGCTTTAATTTTTTGCATAAAAGCACCTTTCAAAATTAAGTATTCATCACCTTGCTATGCAATAATTAGATTGAAAGCGAGGAATTCAAATGACACATTTGACAACTGACAACTGGATTCAAATAATCGGCATTATTGCTTCATTTACAGCATCCACAGTCTCCGTAACCATTGCGGTACTTGCGTTGCTCCAAACCAGAAAGGCTGCTTTAAGAACTAAAGACATTGCTTTTAATGAATCCAGACCATACGTCACCATTTACATGACTGCCTTAGATACAGGTGTAATGTCTATGCACAAATACCTTGTTATCAAAAATTTTGGCAAATCAGCTGCTAACATATCTTCCATAATTCCTAAAGGCAATCTAGATAAACCTAATCAAGAGAGGAAACTGGCATCATTAAAGAATTTTGTATTGGCCCCAGGCATGTCTGTCCGTGCAAACGTAAATGCTAATTTCAGTGATACCGTTATTTTTGAAGTAATGTATACGGACGCTAATAAAAACACTTTCAACGACACCTTTTCAGTCAACTTTGGATATGGTGACGACCTTATATATGAGGAAGCAAGTAAAAGTGGTCTTCCAGATGGTGTTAACGAAATCATTGCCGCGCTTAATATCATTGCTCAACAACTCGACAGCTAAATCTTGTTAAAATAAATCAAGAAAAAGATAACCGTCATTGTTGTAAAGACGCCAGCGAGAAACCCAATCAGCAAAAAGGCTAGTATTTCCATTTCGTCCTCCTGCGCGTTCTTTAAAAATTAAATATGTTACTTACCTTCTGCGCGATAATTAATGCAAAGGAGGTGATACAAATGATTAACCAATTCACCATTGCTCGGATTCTGATGCAACACGGAATAACTGATAGCAATAATCAATTATCTAGTGCCATTGAGGCCATTCTTCGTGAATATAAAAAGTCTGAAGAAAAAGCCACTTCATCAGAACGCGAAGAACTACACTAACGTCCGATTAACATCGTGTAGACATTAAGCAGGTGTGTGAAAGCCTCTAACCTTTCCGCATCTGCTTTTGTTTGCGGGTCATCTGCCAAATCTAAAATTAATTTTTCAACCTTGTCTTCTACGTTTTTCATTTCGTCCTCCTACGCGTTCTGTTTTGCTTTATTGATTTTTGTACTCGTATCGCGTACTTCTTTTGTAAAAAAATAGGTCCAATCCGTATCAAGTTTAGACGCCAACTCTTGTGCGGATTCTACTGAAGGAGTTCTATGCGCTTGCTCATATGAAGCATACGTCGTTAGAGGTATGCCAAGTCGCACCGCCATTTCTTTTTGGGTTAAATTGTTTTTTTTACGAATTCCATATAACCATTCTCGCATTTGATCACCTTCTTTCTACGCGTCCTGTATTGGCTATGAATATAGAATAACACAATACGCGTACTTATCAAGCTTAAATTACTCTTTTTGTATTAAAACTCATATAAAAGTATGCAATACGCGTTTTGCGTACTATTCTAAGTACATAATAAGCAAGACAAGGAGCCATTATGTTTCCAGAACGATTAAAACAATTGAGACATGAAAGACGTGGATTGACTCAAGAATCTCTTGCTGATCAATTAGGAATTGCTAAAACCACGTATTCATCTTATGAACAGGGAAAGCGAGAACCTGACTTCAACACTCTACAACGCCTTGCATCATATTTTGATGTATCAACGGATTACTTACTCGGCAATTCACCTGCTAGGCAAGAAGTCGATTTAGACAAGCCAGGAGCAATTTTACGTTATAACGGCAAACCAATTCCGCCAGAGGATTTGGAGCTAATTAAGCGATTGATCAGGGGTGCTAGAGATGGACATGAATAATGTAATCGAAGACCTAAGTAAGCGAGCCAAAAAAGAAGGAATTAAGGTAATTTGGTCTTATAGCCTTTCACCAAATACCCCCAGCACCGTGTCTACTCGATACAAGGTAATCGTCATGAATGCAATGGTACACAGATCCATTGACGATTATGATGATTTAGCCATGGAGCTTGCCCATGAAATTAGTCACATTGAAAATGGTGACGATGAAACAGCTATCCTACCTTATTCCGCTACCAAAGATGTTGACTATGGAATTGAACATGACGCTAATATTGGTGCCATTGCAATGCTACTACCGTACTACCTCGCTGATTTTGAGACGGATCCAACTGAAATAAATGTAGTAGACTTTATGCACCAGTTTGGTGTGCCGCTGCATTTTGAAAACTGTATTCGTGAAAAAATAAACAATATATACTCTCATTGAAGTGAAGTTATGGACCAAAAAAGATGTCCTTAAAAGCTGATTTCACATAAAGGGGCCTTTCCATGAATAATCTAGAGAAGTACAAGAGACAAATTTGGGGTGTGCTAGCAGTAATTGCTGTTTTATTAATCATAGTGGGAATTGCCAACGCAAAGCCCACTCTTCATGTTTCAGCGAAGACCATTTCCCCTGACGCAACTTTAAAAGGGACAGCGGCAGACATGTCTACTGTATATTTTAAAAACGAAAAAGATAGCGAAGACGCAGGACATGTCAGTGTCGATGACCACGGTAAATTTAGTATTGATACCCTTGTTGCGGGTTCCACCTATAAAGTGTTCGCACAGAAGAACGGAAAAAAGAGTGAATCCATTAAGGTGCGTGTGCGCAATTACTCTGATGACGATACAACCACTGATTCAAATGATGATGAAGACGACGATTCTTATGAAGCAGATTCTACTGACACAGAATCCGATAATGCAGACAACGATGATTCCTCTGATCAAAGTAGTTCATCAAGCGATACAGAGTCGGATTCAACTAACGACAGTTCAAGTACCGAATCAGCCACACACGATGAAAAGGCGGCCTTAAAGTCCGCACAATATTATTCATCGAGTGCACACATGTCCCAACAGGGCGTTTATGATCAGTTGACTTCAAGTGCTGATAAGTTCTCTCCTGAAGCCGCTCAATACGCTATTAATAATTTAAATGCAAACTGGGACGAAAACGCGTTACAGTCTGCAAAAAGTTATCAAAAAATGGGTGACATGTCCACAGAGGAAATCAGGGAACAATTGACGTCATCTTACGGTGAACAATTCACTCAAGAACAAGCTGACTTCGCAATAGCGCATTTGAGCAACTAGATAATCGCCCTTCTGGGCTTTTATTTATCAGCAAAAAAGAACGTACGTTTGTAAAACGAGAACTTAAATTCTAAAAATCCAACTTTGTAATCAATAACGGAGGTAAAACCAATGGCGAAATGGACTCCACTACCTAAACATCCAAACATTTATTCCTACGAAACAAGAAAAGGAACCCGTTATGGCATCCGAGAACATTTCACTGATGTTTACAGCAAACGGCAAGAGTTTAATAAGAGCGGTTTTAAAACTTGGCGTGAGGCCGATGTTCAACTGAAACTATTCGAAGGCCGTCTAGCCCGTGGCGAACTTGGCCCCCTTTCCCATTCTGATATTACTGTGGCCCAGTATTACAAGCTACTACGTGACCGAAAGCTTAAAATGGGCATCTGGAAAACTTCCACCGCTAAAGTCTCGCGAAACTACTTTAACCAATATTTTAAAGACACACTTGGTGACACTCCACTTGAAAAAGTCAGACGGATTGATTATCAGCATCTGATCGATGAACTTGGATTAAGGACCGGTGACGAAGCACTCTCTAAAACGACAATTCGCACGGTAAATGCAATTATGCAGCTCATCATGAATGACGCCGAACGCAACGACATCATTCAAAAGAACAAGCTTCGTGGGGTTCAAGTCCTGGGCGGTGAAGAACCTCGGTCGCAAACATTGGAAAAAGCAGACTATGAAACCTACATGAACACTGCTAAAAAGGTTCTGAATCGTTATCAATTTGATATGCTCTATTTACTGACACTTGGCGAACGACGGAGTGAAATATTGGGGTTACGCAAGGAATCGTTTGACTTCTTACGTGATGATCTTCATGGCGATGTATGTAAAATTACGTTTGATCGTGGGCGTACTCCTGATGAACCCAATGGGACCACTTTGAAGACTAAGTCTGCCTATCGGTCGATCTATGTATTCGGAGACATTGTTGATATGATCCGCTATGTGATTCAAGAATCCGAAGGCATCCGCCGGCGGCACAACTTATCGATCAATGACAGTGATTACATCTATTTAAATGAAGACACTGGCAAGCCTGTGCATCCCACCTATCCAAATCGCATGCTAAAAAAAGTCTCCGCTGCTTGTGGCATTGATGTGCACCCCCACCTGCTTCGCCACTATTTTGCCACCGAGGCAAGCGGTGCGAACTTACCGAACATGGACGTTATGCACTGGCTTGGGCATAAGCATCTACAAATGACAGAAGAATATACCAGAGGAACTAAAGAGGGTATGCTACGCGTTATGAAAGGAATGTCAGGTGGCTGATAACTTTTTGGGGGATTTTTTCGACATTTAAAAAAATCCCCCAGAAAATCCCCCAAAACTATCCCTAATTATCCCAATCTATCCCAAATTAATTTACTTCATCCAACGCAAAAACGGTCACCATCAAGGGTTAACAACCCATAGATGGTGACCGTTTTTTATCAGGCTATTCGTACTCGATCGTGGCAGGTGGCTTGCCCGTGATGTCATAGAGAACGCGGTTAACCCCCGGCACCTCATTGACAATCTTCGCGGACACATCCCCAAGGACGGCCCATGGCACTTCAGCAAACTCTGCTGTCATTCCGTCGACACTGGTAACGGCTCGGATAACGATGGCTTCATCGTACGTCCGACCATCACCCATGACCCCCACACTGTGGATGCCTGGTAAGGCGGTAAAGTATTGCCAAACCGTTTGGTCTAAACCGGCTTTCGCGAACTCTGCACGCAGAATCGCATCTGATTCACGAACCAGCGTTAACTTTTCGGGTGTGACTTCACCCAACATCCGGATGGCTAAACCAGGACCAGGGAACGGTTGGCGCCACACAAGATCATGTGGCATGCCCAACTGTTCACCTAATGCCCGCACTTCATCCTTAAACAACTTATTCAGCGGCTCAATCAGTTTAAAGTTCAGGTCTTCTGGCAGCCCACCAACGTTATGATGTGACTTAATCGTTTGGGCCGTGTCCGTCCCTGATTCAATGACGTCCGTGTACAGCGTCCCTTGTGCTAAGAATTCAACACCATCGAGTTTCCGCGCTTCATCACTGAAAACTTCGATAAATTCCTTACCGATGATCTTCCGCTTTTCTTCCGGACTCGTAACCCCTTGCAACGCACCCAAGAACCGCGCACTCGCGTCAGTGGCCACAATGTTTACACCAAACTTACCCTGTAAGCTGGCAAGAACCTGGCTGGCTTCATCCTTCCGAAGTAACCCGTGGTCAACAAAGACGGCGGTTAATTGATCCCCAATGGCCTGATGTAATAACACAGCAACCACACTGGAATCAACCCCACCAGACAAGCCTAGCAGCACCTTTTTATCGCCAACCGTTTCACGGATATCGGCAATTTGCATGTCGATGAAGTCACTCATCGTCCAGTTAGCAGTAGCACCAGCAATATCAAACACAAAGTGCCGTAAAATGTCATTACCATTTTCTGTTAAGCGAACTTCTGGATGGAATTGTAAACCGTAGAAGCCCTTAGCGACGTTTTGCATGGCCGCCGTTGGACAATTAGCTCCTGTCCCAATGGCCTCAAAGCCATCAGGAACGGTCTTCACGTAATCACCATGACTCATCAGCACTTGTTGGTCTTCAGCCATGCCCTTAAACAACGGTGACGCCGTGTTTAAGATGTGCATTGTGGACTGACCGTAATCGCCGTTATCTTCGGCTGGGGCAACTTCACCACCCTTAAGGTCTTTGGCCATCAACTGCATACCGTAACAAATCCCTAAGATTGGTAACCCTAAGTTATAGATTTCTGGATCAACGGTCAGGGCATCGTCACCGTACACGCTGTTGGGACCACCGGAGAAGATGACTGCCTTTGGGTTCATGGCCTTCAGTTCTGCGGCAGAGATTTTATGTGATTTTAATTCGGAATAAACACCGAATTCACGAATCCGCCGGGTAATCAGCTGGTTGTACTGACTCCCAAAATCGAGTACGATGACGCGATCAAATTTTGATTGGTCTACTGTTTTCATTAATCTTCCTCGTTCCTGGTCAAGTGTTATGAGCGCTTGTAGTTAGGAGCAGTCCGGGTGATTTGGACATCGTGTGGATGTGATTCAATCAAACCGGCATTGGTAATTTGAACAAACTGGGCGTTTTCGATCAGGTCGTCAACGGTATGTGCACCTGTGTACCCCATACCAGAACGCAAACCACCAATCATTTGAAACAGAACATCAGCAACGGCGCCTTTGTAAGCCGTCCGGCCTTCGATTCCTTCTGGGACTAACTTCTTTTCTTCCTTCACGCCGCTTTGGAAATAACGGTCAGATGATCCTTTTTCCATCGCTGCTAAGGAACCCATGCCACGGTACGTCTTGTACTTATTTCCATCATCAGCTGTGAACACTTCGCCGGGTGCTTCATCCGTTCCGGCCAACATGCTGCCTAGCATGACCGCGTTACCACCGGCGGCTAATGCCTTGACGATGTCACCTGAATACTTGATCCCACCATCAGCAATGATTTGCTTACCATATTCAGCAGCGACCTGAGCGGCGTCTGAGATGGCCGTAATTTGTGGCACACCTACACCAGCAACAACCCGTGTCGTACAGATGGAGCCAGGGCCAATCCCGACTTTCACAACGTCAACACCGGCTTCAAACAGCGCCCGTGTCCCGGAGGCTGTCGCAACGTTTCCGGCAATCAATGTCTTATCTGGATAATGGGTCCGGATTTCCGCAATCTTGTCTAAAACACCCTTTGAGTGACCATGAGCCGTGTCAATAATGATGGCATCCGCACCGGCTTGGAACAACTTGTCGGCGCGATCAAACGTGTCGGCAGTCACCCCAACGGCAGCAGCAACTAATAAGTGGCCTGCTTCATCCGTAGCGGCCATGGGCGTTACATCCAGGTCGACAACCGCGGCTTTAACGGCACTCACTTCATGGGCCTGATCATCAATGCTCATGTTCTTATGAACAACACCTAGGCCACCTTGCTGGGCCATAACGGTCGCTAACCGTGCCTCGGTAACCGTGTCCATGCTGGCACTTAAAATCGGAATGTTCAGCTTTAAATTCTTTCCGAGCTGGGTGCCTAATGCCACCTGGTTTGGCAATACGTCACTGGCTGCGGGAATCAACAGCACATCGTCAAACGTTAACCCTTGCTTTGCAAACTTTGCGTCCCAATTGGTCATGATGATCAAATCCTCCTAGTGAAATAAATTGTTACTAATTTAGCAGGTTCGCCCCTAACGCGTCAACAGCCACATCCGAACGATATATTATATTTCACTGTGAAGTTTTTAAACGCTGTTAAACGGGCGTTTATCACACACTTTTCGACTGAATTCGACAAAAAAGTTTTTGACCATCAACGCGTTAACACGAATTTACGGCAAACAAAAACCACTCATCCAATTGGACGAGTGGTTTTCATAATTAGTTGTTGACTACTTTAATGCCTTAGCAGCTTCTTTAGTCAAAGAAGTGAAGGCCCGTGGGTCGTTAACGGCCAAGTCAGCTAACATCTTCCGGTTCATTTCGATGTTTGCTTCCTTCAAACCGTGCATCAACTTGCTGTAGCTCATGTCGTTTTGACGAGCAGCGGCGTTGATCCGTGCGATCCACAAACGACGGAAGTTACGCTTAGTAGCCTTCCGGTCACGGTAAGCGTACTGCCATGACTTCCAAACTTGTTGCTTAGCAACCTTAAATTGAATGTGCTTTGCGCCGCGGTAACCCTTGGCTAATTTGATCATCTTACGGCGACGTTGCCGTGTAACACTTCCACCTTTAACACGCATAATTGTATCCTCCAATAATTGACCAAGACTGGCCAGATTCTAGTCTAAAAAATTACTTGGTCAATAATAACTTCTTGTAAGTCTTAACCGTCGTAGCATCCATCATCTTTGTTCCTCGTAATTGACGACGTTGCTTCTTCGTCTTACCGTGGAAACGGTGGCTTGTGTAGGCGTTAGCGCCGATGAAACCGCCCTTTGCAGATTGTTTGAACCGCTTAGCAGCGGCACGGTTTGTCTTTTGCTTTGGCATAAGTATGTCCTCCTAATTATGTGTAACTACTTTTCTGGTTTTGGTGAGAGCACTAAGAACATGCTCCGCCCATCCATCTTAGCTTGTTGTTGAACATCGGCAATTTCCTTGGTGGCAGCTGCCATCTTGTTCAACACATCGCGTCCGATTTCTTTATGCGTAATGGCCCGACCACGGAACCGAATTGAAACACGCACTTTGTTTCCCTTTGACAGGAACTTTTCTGCGTTCTTCAACTTGGTGTTAAAGTCGTTTTCGTCAATCGTTGGACTAAGCCGAATTTCTTTCATTTCGACCGTCTTTTGATTCTTACGAGCTTCACGCTGCTTCTTTTGTTGCTCGAAGCGGTACTTTCCATAATCCATGATTCTGGCAACCGGTGGCTTTGCCTTAGGCGCAACCAGAACCAAATCTAAGTTTGCATCGTCCGCAAGCTGTTGGGCTTCTCTGGTCAGCTTAACCCCAAGCTGGTCACCATTATCGGCAATCAACCGAACCTCATGGGCGCGGATTGCGTTATTTACCAAAGTATCTTGAGCTATGGTATTCACCTCCAAAATTCTAACGAACCAACAATGAAGAGATGTAAACAGAAAAAGAGCGGATGACCGAGGTCACCCGCTGTCCACACCGAAACGATGTGGTTCAACTCATCTTTAGCCCGGCAACAACGTTACCTAGGCGAGAAGCGGGCGCTTCTGCTTTTCTCAACAGTTAATAATGATACTGGATTTATTCATCTGTGTCAACCACTTAGGCTGACTTTTTCACTGGTTCAGCGGCTTGGTTACGTTCGCTAGCCGCCGTTTCCGGTAGCACTAAGTTTAACACAATGCCAAGGACCGTTGCGAGTGCTAGGCCAGTAAATTGGAAACTCCCCAATTGTAGATAAGCATTACCAATCCCAATGACCATAATGGCAGACGCAATCATCAAGTTACGCTTTTTCCCAAAATCAATCTGGTGGTCAACCATGACGGACACTCCGCTGGTAGCAATGGTTCCAAATAATAGAAAACTGATTCCACCAATGACTGGTAGCGGCATGGCCATAATCAAGACGTTTAACTTATTGATAAACGCGAAGATGATGGCAAACATGGCTGCCCCCATCAGGACGTACACGCTGTGAACCTTAGTAATGGCCATAACACCAATGTTTTCACCATAACTTGTCACTGCGGGGCCCCCCAGCAAGCCGGCGACAATTGACGCCGTTCCGTCTCCAGCCAACGTTCTTTGAAGACCAGGATCCTTGAAGAAATTACGGTGCGTCAGGTTATCTAGCACCATGATGTGCCCCATATGTTCCGTCATGGTCACAAATGCAATTGGCGCAATGGTGACGATGGCGCCCCACTCGAGGTGAAAATGATACGTTAAGCCCGGAATTTGGAAGGCTGGTAATTTGAACCATGGCGCAACGGCGATTGCATGAAGGTCGACAATCCCCGCAAAAACACTAATGACGTAACCACACACAATGGCTAACAGAACTGGGATCAATCCCAACGATCCCTTGAGAAACATGTTAAACAAAATGGCAAGCAGTAACGTTGCCAAGGCGATCATAAAATATTCTAGGTTATAATGGCCGTTTTTCATCATGGCATCAGTTGCCGCACTCCCGGCGAGTGATAACCCGATGACCATCACGATCGGGCCAACCACAATCGGCGGGAGCACCTTGTCGACCCAGTTTGAACCAATCATCCCAATCAGTAACGCAACGATCAGGTAAACAACCCCGACGGCAACAACCCCTTGGCCGATCCCCGGATACCCGGTCGTTTTCATGAGCGCCAGCATCGGTGTGATGAAGGCAAAACTTGAGCCCATGTATGCGGGAATTTTTCGCTGGGTGATCATAATATGTAGAAGTGTCCCAACCCCCGAAGAAAATAAAGCAATGCTGGGACTCAACCCAACCAGTAACGGCACAATGACCGTCGACCCAAACATTGAAAACATGTGTTGCAAGGACAGCCCGACCCACGGCCAAAACCGTGGCCGGTCGTGGATATCGAGCACTGCTGTATCATCGTGAAATTCCTTCTGCGTCATTTGAGAACGCTCCCTTCATCTTTCACGTGAACCCCAACGGCTTGCATTTGCACAAAAAAAGACCACTCACCCATTCAGGTAAGTGGTCTTTTCGCTATGAGCACACTTGATGATGGTCTTTCCCCTCATCTCCGTGTCATAACCGCCGTTACCTTACTAGTCTCACAGGACTACGTTAAAGGTTCTCCATGTTGGTAACAGCATAATCAATTTTTATCAGTCCGTCAAGCAAAAGCTGAACGTTTGCGTGAAAAACATCTTAATTGTTTGCACGTGAGTATGATGCAATGTCATCCAGTAAGTCTGCAATAAAGGCAGTGCTTGCTTCAGTCGTTGAATCATCTTCACCGTAACGACGCACGGAAACGGTGTTATCCGTCTTTTCTTTTTCACCCACGACTAACGTATATGGAATCTTGTGCGTTTGGGCATCACGGATCTTAAAGTTCATCTTTTCGTTTCGGTCATCCACCGTCACACGAACACCGGCAGCAGCTAATTGCTTTTGAAGGGCCCGTGCGTAATCACCCTGGTGGTCATCACTAACTGGAATGATTGAAACTTGGTGTGGGGCTAACCAAGTAGGGAAGGCACCCTTGTAGATTTCTGTCAGGTAAGCCGTGAACCGTTCCATGGTTGACACTAACCCACGGTGAATCATAACGGGTTGGTGATCTTGACCATCCGCACCAACGTAGTGCAGGTCAAAACGGTCAGGTAGCATGAAGTCTAATTGAATCGTTGACAACGTTTCTTCGTTACCAAGCGCTGTCTTCGTTTGGACGTCCAACTTAGGACCGTAGAAGGCTGCTTCCCCTTCGGCTTCAACGTAGTCAAGGCCAAGGTCATCCATGGCACCCTTCAACATTGCTTGCGCCTTCTCCCACATTTCATCGTTAGCAAAGTACTTTTCAGTATTTTCAGGGTCACGGTAGCTCAAACGGAATGAGTAATCCTTGATGTCAAAGTCAGCGTACACTTCAACCATCAAGTTCAAAATCCGTTTGAATTCATCTTGGATCTGATCCGGTGCAACGAACGTGTGACCATCATTCAATGTCATTTCACGAACACGTTGCAATCCAGATAAGGCACCAGACTTTTCGTAACGGTGCATCATGCCAAGTTCAGCGATCCGCAATGGTAATTCACGGTATGAGCGGATGTGGTGTTTGTACACTTGAATGTGGCTTGGGCAGTTCATTGGCCGTAATTCAAGCATTTCGCCATCACCCATGTCCATTGGTGGGAACATGTCCTCACGGTAGTGGTCCCAGTGACCAGACGTCTTGTAGGCATCCAAGTTCATCAGAACTGGCGTATAAACGTGTTCGTAACCATGTTGCAATTCCTTATCGATGATGTAACGTTCGATCGTCCGCCGGATGGTTGCCCCATTTGGCATCCAGTAAGGCAGCCCTGCACCAACCTTAGGATCAACAAAGAACAAGTCTAAGTCATTCCCAATCACACGGTGGTCACGTTCACGTGCTTCTTGGCGACGAACGTCATCTGCGTCCATTGCCTTTTGATCAAAGAAAGCCGTTCCGTAGATCCGTTGGAGCATTGGGTTAGAAGATTTCCCTTCCCAGTAAGCACCAGCAACGGACAGCAACTTAAAGATCTTAACGGCCCCTGTTGCTGCCAATTGAACGCCATCACTCAGGTCAACAAAGTCGCCCTGACGGTAAACAACCACGTGACCATCTTGTTCTGCTGCTTGTTCAACCAGTTGTGTTTGGTAAGGGTCACCAGCAACCAGTGCCAATGCGTCCGCTTTTGATAACACTTCACGCGTAATCGTCAGGTTTTCCTTAACGATTTCGTTCATCTTGGCTTCAACCGTTGCCAAGTCATCAGAACTAACCTGGTTATCGGGGTTGTCAGTGTCGAAGAAGAACCCTTCGTCATTGGCTTCGCCTTCACCAAAGTGCATGTTTGGATACAGCTGGTGTAGCGCGTTTGCCAAAATTTGAGAAGCAGTGTGACGCAGAACGGTCAATGCTTCAGGGGCATCCTTGGTGACGATTTCAATCTTTCCGTCAGCGGTCAGTGGCATGGTGTAGTCCACTAATTCCCCGTTAAACTTCCCTGCAACTGCCTTTTTAGCTAAGCTCACACTGATTGACTTAGCAATTTCTTCCGTTGTGGTACCGGCTGCAAACGCCTTGACTGCACCATCTGGGAACGTAATGTTAATATCTGCCATATTCTTCTCTCCTTTTATGTTCGCGGTTAACACCGGTAATAAAAAAACGCCCCCAATCGCAATTGCGATCAGGGACGTCAGTAACGTTGTTCCACCCAAAATTCACAGTTAGAGCTGGCATAGCTCAATAACTGCCTCTTGTGACCAATAACGCGGTCGACCGGTCTGGCTTGATCACCAAACGCTTGAGTCAGGGGTAACCCACTAAATCACCTACGTCCGTTCTCATCATCGGGACGCTTTCTGAGAGGTAAATGTTAATCGATCATATCTGACTGGATGCTATAACTTATTAAAACACAAACTTTATAAATGTCAATGTTAAACCACAAGTTTTTCTGGCGGTTCACATAGATAACCCTATTTGCCAAAATTCAAAATGGCCATGAAACCAATAAACACAAAGAACAGCCCGTACATCAATGGGTGAACTTCCTTGCCCCGTTTGGCAGCAATCATTGTGATTGGGTACGTAATGACCCCTAATGCCAGGCCATCAGAGATACTGTAAGTTAAGGGCATTCCCAAAACAATCAGAAAGGCTGGAATGGCGATTTCCATTTTCGTCCAGGTAACTTTGGCCAGTGATTGGGCCATCAACACCCCAACAATAATCAATGCTGGCGCCGTTACTTGACTAGTCACCACCGTTAACAACGGTGAGAAGAACATCCCGAAGATGAACATCACCCCGGTTGTAATGGCCGTCAAGCCGGTCCGACCACCCACAGCAATCCCTGCCGAAGATTCAACGTAAGCACCAACTGGGGATGTTCCCAGCACTGAACCAGCTAACATTGCCGTTGAGTCGGACATCAGTGCTTTCCCAACTCGGGGCATTTCATTATTTTTCATAAAGCCAGCTTGTTGGGCCAAGCCAACCAGTGTTCCCGCAGTGTCAAAAAATGTGACCAATAGGAACGTCAAAACAACAACCCACATCTGAATGGAATTGATATCACCAATATGGGTCACCCCAACACCAAACGTCGGTGCTAAGCTGGGCGCCGCAGCGACTAAATGACTTGGCATCGGAATCAAGCCAGTTATCAGTCCCAACACAGCCGTGGCAACCATCCCAATGAAGATTCCACCAGGAACCCGTTTAACCATCAGCACCGCCGTTAGTAACAACCCGAAAATCGTCAGCCAGGTGGTCGGTGTGGATAACGAACCAAGCCCAACCACCGTCGCCTTGTTGGCGGTAATGAGGCCCCCACCATTTAACCCAATAAATGCAATAAACAAACCGATCCCACTTGAAATGGCATACTTTAAATCAACCGGAATCGCATTAATAATCATCTCACGTAATTTAAAGACCGTAATCACCATGAAAATCAGCGAGGCAACAAACACACCGGCCATGGCTGTTTGCCATGGCACTTTCATTCCGATCACGACAGAATATGCAAAGAAGGCGTTGATTCCTAGTGCTGGCGCAGTAGCAATGGGATAACGAGCTAAAACACCCATCAAAATACACCCAATCGCACTCGCCAATGCCGTTGCAGTAAAGACTGCCCCCTTATCAACACCAGCGGCGCCCAACACGCTCGGATTCACAAACATGATGTAGGCCATCGAAATAAACGTTGTAAATCCAGCCAATAGTTCACGAGGCACCGTTGTGTGTAATTCATCGATCATAAAATAGTGATTCAGTTTTTTGTTCACAGTAAGTGACTCCCTTTTTAGAATAATTATCTAACGGCCGTTAGCAATTGTTCGGATATATCTTCTTTGAAGAACGAATAACATCGTATCACCATTGAAGAAAAATGTAAAACACGAACACAAATTCAAAAATCACGAACTAATTCACGTAAATTATGTTAAAACCCATCAAAAGCAGAACGTTTCTTGTCAGATTTGGTGTTTTTATCAGTAAAACGTGAATTTTTACCTCAATTGGAACCAAAAATACCGCCATTTCATCCAGAAATGGCGGTATTCTAATTAAATTTTTATTGTGGCCGTCGATTTGGTCCGGTCACCACCACTTCACGACTCAGAAAATGGATTCGTTGCATTAACCGTGCCGCCTTCACGTCCTCACGTTCTCCCCGTTGGTTGACAGATAAATGTTGGTCCGCCAACAACTGCATGGAGAAATTCGATGTGAAGAATGTCGGTAATTCTTCCTGCATCCGGTATTCCAAAATGACCCCCAACACCTCATCACGGACCCAAGAGCTCATGGAGTCCGCACCGATATCATCAATCATGAGAATTGGCGCCAGTTTAATGGCCTCAACCTTTTTGGCCACTGAGTTTTCACCAATGGAGTTCTTCATTTCGACAGCAAAGCTCGGAAAATGGACCAGTGTGCTCTGATACCCTAACGTTGCCAGTTCATTAGCAATCGCACCTAACAAGTAAGTTTTTCCGACCCCAAAGTTCCCGTATAAATAAAGGCCTTGATAAAACTCATGTGGATGACGCGCATAGTCCGCCACAAACTGCATGGCCTCACGCAAAGCAACGCTCCGCTGTGCTTCTTCTCCGGCCACATCGTAGTCGTTAAAGGAAGCCCGTTCAATCATCTTTGGCATCGAAACGGCATGGACCCGCTTTTTAAGGAGGGCCCGCTTCTGGTTCAATAGCGTTGCTTCCGTTGGTTCATACGTCACTTCAATGTAATGGTCACTAATGACCAACTTGGGTTCATATCCCGGGGCAAACACCTGCTGGCCTGCAGCAAGTTTATCCCGTTGGCTCACATATTCATACAGCTTCGACCCGTTTTTTTCCAGAACATCTTCCGCTAATTCTGACTGATGTTCAGTAATAAACGCCTGCACATCAGGATCATTCACAGCCTTTGCAATCAGCTGCTGATAATCCGAATTGAGGTTTTGACGATCAAGTAATTCGCGCATTGATTTACCAAGATCTTGCATAATTATTGATCCTCCTGTTCTTGTTTTGCCTGCTGAATTTGACTACGTAACCGGGCAATGTCATCACTGGTTTGCGAGGCTGGCTGGGTGGCCGCTGATGATGAAGCCTGTTCGTTCCAATCCGGAAGTTGCTCCCGTGAAACGGTCTGCCCACCACGGCCTGTTTGCCGCTGAATCCGACGCTGTTCTTGTGCCGTTGCAAACTCACGCATGTGCGTTACCGCTTGTTCGGGTGTTTGTACCTTTGCCTTCGACCAGTCATTACCAATGCGATCCACACTGTTTTGGTACAGCACGTTTTGATCCTGATCATTGATCAGATAATAAATCAGCATGTTCACAACACTTGGTGCAAACAAATGGCGCTCCATTAGTTTAGAAAGGACACGCTGCTCATTATCCGTCACGTACTGATTTTTTTCTTGTTTCAACGCTGCTAGAAAATCTGCTGGTGCATAAGCCTTGGCGGCCGCTAACAAACCAGCAGTCTGGGCGTCCACAGTCGCTGGCGCACTTGCACTAGCAGTAACTGGTGCTGCCGCAACACTCGCCTGATCAGCCTGTGACGAACTACTGGACTGCTGTTCCATTTGAAAACTGCCGGCCACCAACCGCTTAAATCGTTCTGGATCAAAGCGGTTTGTCGTGACACTCGTTGCCTTAACGATGTGGTTCGCCAATTCTCGCTCAGTAAAACCATACAGTTGGGCCTCAGCCGTCAGTAGCTCGCGCTCAGCGAGAACAGAGTCAACATCGACATATTCTGGTTTTAGATAGTTTGCTAATAATGAAAAATCAATCGCTGGCGTCCCGGTTTGCTTCAGCGTCGCAGCCGCCATCGGTGCCGTTAATTGCGCAGGCCGATTAGCGAGTTGCTGTTCATTAATGTGATAAACTTCCAAAAAATCCGCCGAAACGTTGGTCAGGTGGCTAACGTCAAACATTGGTTGATCGAAGTGATCAAGAACGGTGTCGTACCGCGGCTGTCCAACCAATTGTAATAATAAAATGCTTAACAAATCGTCCGCAAAAAAAGCCTGGGCAGAAAGTGGCAACTGAAGTTGATACACATAAACATCCCCGACAGAATCCGTTTGGTATAACGTTTCTAACAGGCCTAACGCCTCTAACCGCCGTCGCGCCGCAACAAACGTTGGGAGGTCCATGTTGAGCCATCCAAGTAGCTCACTGTGCAACCGCCGGGTCGATAATTGCGGCCGATCAGTCGTGAATGTCTTTAGTCCGTCATAGACGGCAAAGGCGTCCGCCCCGAGGACCGGCAAATACAACCACTGCCAGCTTTCTTGGTCAAACGCCTGGTGCTGTGGCACGGTCACGATCAGCCCTGATCGCGGCGTTGTCACTGATGCTGAATTCGTCATCGTGCCCTCCTCTTTTACATTACGATTTTTTCTTTAACCGTTTATCCCGGTCAACCATTTCTTTCATTTCGTTTAGAAAGACCGTCATGTCTTTAAACTGACGGTAAACACTGGCGAACCGAATGTAGGCAATTTCGTCCACATTGACCAGGTCATCCATAACATATTCACCGATCAACTGACTGGAGACTTCATTTTCACCTAACGCGCGAACCTTCCCGTCCACACGTTCAACCACTTCGTTCATTTGTTGCATGGTCACCGGCCGCTTTTCGGCTGAGCGAATGACGCCACGCAAAATCTTGTCCCGACTAAATTCCTCACGGGTTCCATCTTTTTTAATCACTAATAATGGTGTTGCCTCAACACGTTCAAACGTGGTGAAGCGAAAACCACACTTTTCACATTCACGGCGCCGCCGGATTGCTTGTCCTTCAGCCGTTGGTCGACTATCAACAACCCGTGTGTCGTTATGATGACAATGTGGACACTGCATAATTATGGGCTCCTTTATGTTTCTCGCTTAATCCCCGGGTTGGCGGACTTTGTCCAGCAATTTTACCACTTGTAAACGGGTTGCTTCAACACTCCCCGAATTATCGATCACAAAGTCAGCTTGTTGAACCTTCTCAGCCAATGGTTGCTGACTCATGATTCGTCGTGTCGCCTCACTGGTCGTTAACTGATCACGGGCCATCAACCGCTGTAATTGGATGGACCGCGGTACGCTAACCACCACGACCAAATCAACCTCTGCCTCATAATGTTGCTCAAGTAGTAGCGGTGCATCAAGGACAATAATTGGTGCCTTATCCGCTGTTAGCCGCGCCAACTGCCCCTTTATCGCAGTCCGAATGACGGGTTGAATGATGGCATTTAACTGTGTCATTTTTTCTGGATCCGCGAAGACCAGTTGGCCCAACCGCCGGCGATTCAAAGTCCCAGTGGTTGTCAAAATTTCCTTGCCAAACGTTTTCACTAACTGTGCTAAGGTCGGCGTGTTGGGCGCAACCACCTCATGAGCCACCTGGTCTGCGTCAACAATTGGCAAGTGCTGCGCCGCGAGCATCTTCGAAACGGTGGATTTGCCACTCGCGATTCCACCCGTTAAACCAATGATAATTGTCATTGGCCGGCCTTCTTTACAGGCGCCCCATTAACCGTCAGCACTTGCTCCTTGGGACAAAATGTTGTCCCCCGCTCGCCAACTTTAATCTTGACCATTTCGGTGCCGCACCGTTCACAGGGTTCCCCCACATGGCCGTAAGCATGCAGCTCGTTTTGAAATTCACCAGCATGACCAAATGCACTGTACGTGAAAACGGTGGTCCCATGATGATCGATTGCTAATTGTAATTCGGCAAAGATGTTTTCACGCAGGCTTGCCCATTGTGAACGCGTTAATGAATTCGTGGGTTGTTCGGGATGAATTTTGCTCAGCCATAACACTTCATCGCAATAAATGTTGCCAAGCCCGGCAACATTTTGCTGATCCAAAAGCCACGTTTTGACGGCTTTACGACTTTTAGCGGCCTTCGCCACTAAATAATCAACGGTCAACGTTTCTGGTGTGGGTTCTGGCCCCAATGATTTCAAGCCCCCCACAGTGTCTTCGTCACCGGTATGAATCACGATCATGCGCCCAAACTTACGGGTGTCGTTGTAGCATAATTCCTGCCCATCATCCAAATGGAAAATAACGTGCGTATGTTTATCCACTGGTGTCCCCGCGGGTGCCCCAAAATATTTCCCTTCCATCCGCAAGTGGGACACCATCGTTAGGTCATCAGTAAAGCGAAACAGAAGGTACTTGCCCCGCCGGTCAACCCGGAGAATCTGTTGACCTGTCAGCCGCTTTTTGAAGTCAGAAACCCCGTTTAAAATCATCTTATCGTAAAAAACATCAATTTTTGTGATGGTCTTACCAACCACCATTTTTGTTAGGCCCCGCCGGACCGTTTCAACCTCTGGTAATTCTGGCATTGTTTCTGCCTCCACCCTTTAGTTTGTCACTATTTTGCTTCGTACCATGACTGTCCGTGTGCACTTTCAACCTTCAACGGAATGGCCAGTTTCACGGCCGAGTCCATCACACTTGGGACCAACTTTTCCAGTGTCGGAATTTCTTCAAGCGGCGCTTCAAACACCAATTCATCATGGATCTGAAGGAGCATCGTTGCCTGCAACCCTGCGTCCGCTAACGCTTGTTGCATGTTAATCATTGCAATCTTAATGATGTCAGCCGCAGAACCTTGAATTGGCGTGTTCATTGCCGTTCTTGCCGCAAACGATCGCCGGTTAAAGTTGCTTGAATTGATTTCAGGAAGGTACCGCCGCCGGTGCGTAATCGTCTCAACATAGCCTTGATCCTTCGCCCGTTCCACAATTTCCTCAGTGTAACGTTTAACATCAGGATATTCCCGGAAGTACGTGTCAATAAATTGCTTGGCCTCATTTCGGGATAAACCAAGGTTTTGGGCCAAACCAAAGTCACTGATCCCGTACACAATTCCGAAGTTGGTGGCCTTAGCCTGACGCCGCATCAGTGGCGTGACCTCATCATTGTTCGCAAGACCAAAGATTCGGCGAGCCGTCGCTGCATGAATATCTTCATCCTCGCGGAACGCTTCCTGTAAGTTGGCGTCACCGGTAATGTGTGCCAACACCCGCAATTCAATTTGCGAATAATCTGAAGAAAAGATCTCCCAGCCTTCGTGACTCGGTACAAACGCCTTTCTGATTTCCCGGCCCTGTTGCGTTTGAATTGGAATGTTTTGTAAATTAGGATCAACTGAGGAGAGCCGCCCTGTTTGCGTTAGTGTTTGTAAATAACGGGTGTGCACCTTGTGATCACGGCTGTGGACCACTTTTAGCAGTCCTTCAATGTACGTGGACTGCAATTTAGCCAAGCCACGGTATGCCAAAATATCTTCCACAATTGGTGCTTGTGGGGCTAGTTGTTCTAACACATCCACTGACGTTGAGTAACCCGTTTTGGTTTTCTTGATGACCGGTAACTTCATCTTTTCAAACAGGATCTCACCTAACTGCTTGGTGGAATTAATGTTGAATTCTTCACCGGCCGCATTGTAGATGCTTTGTTGGAGTGTCGCCAGTTGTTCCTTGAACTTCTCACGCATGTTAATCAACTGATCCGTATCAACATAGACACCGGCCAGTTCCATGTCAGCCAACACAAACGTCAGCGGCAATTCAATGTTCGTGTACAAATCACGTTGTTCATTGTCATCCAGTTCATGGAACAACTGATCATGTAAGTTTTGAATGGCAAGTGTCTTGCGGGCGAGATGGTCATAAAAGACCTGATCATCATCTGGCAAGGCCCGTTTTGCCCCTTTACCGTACACAGCTTCGTCTGTTTCAACCTGGGTGTACCCGTGTTGCTGTGCTAAGCTGCCCAAGTCATTTGAATTATCATTTGTATCTAACAAGTAAGACACGAGCAACAAGTCAAAATCAACACCCTGTAGGTCAACGCCAAGACGAGCCAGGCCGACATACTGGGCCTTTGCATTAAACACATTCTTTTTAAGGGCCACTTGACTCATCAACGTTTTGAGTTCAGGCGTTTGCAAAAGGTCCACTTCACGACTAACAAGTGTTTGGTTCCCGTCAGTTAATCCGAACCCTGCAAACGAACTCAAATGATAATTCTCATCTGGCATTTCAAGGAAAAAGCTGACTTCATCCGTAAACTGATCGACTAGCTCGAGGTTGGCACTGGTTAACTCAGTCCATTTAACGGGTTGCAGTGTAGACCCTTCATCCAAATCGAGATCAAGCCCCGCATTTTGAAGTTGGTTGAGGAAGTTTTTGAAATCCATTTTCTGATAAAACGCAATTAATTTTTCGATATCTGGACCAACATAATCAATTTCATCCAGATGAATGGCAATCGGCGCATCTGTCCGAATGGTCGCTAAATCCTTACTAAGTAACGCTTGATCGTGATCCTCAATCAAGTGTTCCTTCATTTTACTTTGCTTAATCTCATCCATGTGCTCATAGATGCCCTCAATACTGTCGTACTGACTAAGCAACTTTAGGGCCGTCTTTTCGCCGACCTTGGTCACCCCAGGATAATTATCTGACGTGTCACCCGTTAGCCCCTTCATATCGATGATTTGCTGTGGTTCCAAACCATACTTTTCCTGAACATGAGCGGGTGTATAGTATTCAATTTCACTTACACCTTTTTGGGTAATGGCCACCGTTGTTTGGGCTGTCGCCAGCTGGGTCAAATCACGGTCCCCGGTTACAATGATCACTTGGTAACCGGCCTGTTCACCTTCACGAGCCATGGTCCCGATAATGTCGTCGGCTTCCCAATCTTTCAAATCGTAACTTTTAATCCCGTAACCCGTTAATAGATCGCGTAGATAAGGAAATTGTTCCGATAATTCTTCCGGTGTTTTTGAGCGACCGCCCTTGTAATCGGCAAATTTACCGGTCCGAAAAGTCGTCTTTCCGGCATCAAACGCAACCAATGCCTTATCTGGATTGACCGCTTTGATGACCTTATCAAGCATCGTTTTAAACGCATAGAGTGCATTTGTATGCAGGCCATCATGATTGGTGAACCGATCCAGCTGTTGGTGGAGCGCAAAGAACGCCCGAAAGGCCACACTGTTTCCATCAATCAATAGTAATTTCTTCGTGGTTGATAATTCTAATTGTTCACTCATAAGGCCGTCTCTTTCCGTTATTTTAATGATTCTATTTTACCAAAAAACGCCATCAGACACCATTTTCAGCCACATTTAGTCCCATATAAAAAGAGGACCGGTTCTAATAACCAGTCCTCTCTTTGAACATCATTGAATTTTTACTTGTGTTGCTCGTTACCCTTCAGCGGTTCAACAAGCTTGTCTGCCGCTTGTTGCAGTTCCACTGGCAGTTTGCCGGTGACCGTTGTCATGCCTTTGGCGCGCTGGTTGATCACATCTGTAATATCGACACCAGTTGCCTGTTTGATAAATGTCAGTGTTTCCGCCAACCCGGCATTCGCCTGGTTGGTCACGCCGTCCGCACCATCAAACACTGTCAACTGATCAATGTTCCCGATGGCAGTGGCAAATTGACCAGCCATCGTTGGCAAGTGCTCAATGACTGCTTGTGCCAATAACTCTTGGCCATGATCCGCAAAGGCCGCCGCTAACCGTGTTTGTGCCTCAGCACGTGCAGTTCCTTCAATGCGGATCTGTTTAGCATTGGCTTCTGCCTGCGTTTCCGTAGCGAACGCATCCGCCGTTGCCTGACTTCGAATCACCTTCGCCTTGGCTTCCTGCTCAGCAACCTGAGTTCCCTCTAGTTCCTTTTGCCGCACAATAATTTGTGCTTCCTTAACCGCTTGCTCTGCCTGAGCTTGGTTTAATGCATACGCTTGGTCTGCCTTCGCCTTTTCAGCCTGAACCTGTGCGTTATACTGCGCCTTTGCGATATCAGTATTTCGCTGATTTTCGGCAATCGCCTGATCTGCTTGTAGCTCGGCCTTTTTAGCCTCCTGATCGTTTTCGGCGCGGGCTAAACGAGCTACCCGGTCCGCCTCAGCCTTTGCCTTTTCAGCTCCGGCCTGCTTATCCGCAATTTCTTGAGCGGCCAAATTTTCATAATAGCCGTTATTATCATTAATACTGGTGATCTGCAAATTCGTAATTTCTAGTCCGAGCGTTTCAAACGTTGAAACAATCGAATCACGAACCTTGTTTTGGAAGTCCGAACGGTTATTGGCCTCTTTCGGCGTTAATGCACTGAGGACCTCACGCAGGCCACCCTTAACAATTTCGGTCATTTGGGCATCGCGTTCCTGCGCGTCTAATCCCAGTGTCTTTTCCGCAGCGACTGCAATCAGTTTTGGGTCTGAGCTAACCCGCAACACCGCATTGGCACTCGCATTAACGGGAACCATGCTACTCGTCATGATGTTATCGACCGTGACATCAATGTTAAACGTGTCCAACGTTTGCACTTGTGCTTGTTGAATAATGGGAATGACGAAGACTCCGCCACCTTTCACGATTTTAACCCGTGAGTGGGTAATCTCATTAACCTGAACAAACGGTCCGCGGAGTGCACCACCGGTAATCACCAGCACTTCATTGGGGCCAGCCTTTCGGTAGCTAATTAACAAGATAACGATAATCAGGATAATTAGAATCCCAAGACCGCCTAATAAAATTTCCATCCTCTTTCTCCTCGTCGGTGCTCATTAATAAGCTTCGCCGGTGTAATCACCCATCAGTAACTTAAATTCATCATCGGATGTATCAAACTTCCACTTTCCGTCAACCTTCGTCATCTTAATATCAACATCATCGGTCTGGCGGATTGGCAGTTTTGCCAATAATTCTGGGAACTTTTCATAAACGGCGTTCTTTGCACCTAAATCAACATCATCTGGATCATCATCTTCGTCAGCAGCATCCTGTGCTGAGTCTTCAACGTCGTTAACAACATCTGACAATGAGGTTAGCTTAAGAACAATCGGTGTGACCGTGATTTCAGCACTTGTCGGTGTGACCGACTTGACTGCATATTTTACCCGTGATTTCTTACTGTTAACGTCCTGAATTTCACTGATCATCTTGTTAGCAGCTTCATCTGTTGTTGAATCATCAAATGATTCTTCTAGGAATTTCCGGGTTGCGCTTTGATACTGTTGCTTGTCAGTCGTCGCGTTGTTGGCCACTAATTTGTCATAGTTTAAATTCTTTTTATTTAAGAAGACTTCTGAAATGTATGCGTCTAATGCTTGGCGTGGCTGATCCGTTTTATCAGAATACTTCTTTGGATCAATTGCCACCTTCGTGGATGGTTCGTCCTTATCACTCTCCGTTTGTGGCGTTACTTCAAGCGTGTATTTCTGACTTTTATCAATGTTGAAAACAATGTAACCGGTGGTTGAGTCACCGTGAGCAATTTTTTCATCAGAAATCGTCGAAAATTCATTGCCGTCACCCAAAACCATCGTGGTCTTAACTTTATTATTTTTTGAATCACGTAACACCATGTCGGTATCCATCAACGTTTGCTTTTGACCGTTGTTCTTAATCTCAACTTTTAAGGCTAAGTAACCATGGCCTTTGGTTGGCGCTGCTTCCTGATCTGGTTTTACATAGGTCCCCGATTGAACCGTAACTGCGTCCCCGTTTGATTGAGACGCCTGACCAGCTTTTGAGCCTGACGAACAAGCTGTGAGCAGTGTCGCCAGGATTAACGCTGGTAATACCAATAATCGTTTATGTTTCATTCTTGAATCCCCCATAAAATATGATAAGTTATCAAACACAATCACTGACATGCCGTTGCTCAACTTGATCTATAAATGTGATTAACATCACATAACAACTTGCATCAACTCATTATGCGTTACGATCACGTGAGCAAAACATAAAATTGACTGTGCACAATGTTTTCATTTTACTAAAGTTTCTCAAAAGAGACAACATTTATTTTATGATATGATTATAATAAAGCTTGTGAATTATTTAATCAGTTGTTGATATTATTCAGTTACTAAAGTAATCTAAGCCATTAAAAAAGAGTGAACAACCGTCGCTCACGGTTGTTCACTCTTTTTTATTGGCTTATGCATTAGTCACGGTTGCTGCCGTAACCAAAGATTTGAAGCACGTACAGGAAGATGTTGATGAAGTCCAAGTACAGTTGCAAAGCACCTTGAGCAGCTAATCCGCCAAGATCAACTTGGTTACCGTACTGTTCATAGATTCGCTTCATCTTTTGGGTGTCCCACGCCGTCAACACGACGAAGATCCCAACAATAACGAAACTAAAAACGTAGCTGATCAATGATGACCGCAGCCACAAGTTGATCAGACTGACGACGATTACACCGATCAAAGCAAAAACCATCTGTGTTCCGATCTTTGTTAAATCACGGTGCGTTGTTGATCCATACACCGCCATTCCCCCAAAGATTACCGCGGAGGCCACAAAAGCTGCCATGATGGTTGCATTTGCATAGATCAAGAAAATCGTCGACAACATCAAGCCATTAACCAAGGCAAACCCCATTAGCCGGGCAACCCCAGTCGACTCATTCTGTTGAGCGCTAAACGATGAGCTAATGACAATCCCAAATTCTGCGATGACCAAGACCCATGTGAACCAGTGGTTGGCTGACAAAAAGTTAAAGTACTGAGTGGCAAACACCTTCCCGGCTAAGAGCGCCACGATGGCGGACACCAACACGGCACCACCCATGTAACCAAACACCTTTGTCATAAAGGCGCTTAACCCGGAAGCAGAAACATTCACTTCACGGCGCGGTTGTTGATATTCATTATTATTCACGTCAATTCCCCATTTCTAGTGTGCATTCGTAAAAGTCTGACGAATGTTGACTAATTACTTTCACATGTATTTTAACAAATCTAGCTAAACAAGCAAGTGTTTACCGCTAACCATGCACAACTTTAGAAAGTTTTATTGGGTTCAACGTTTCACCGTTTCCGCTAGTTTTTTCCTCACCACTCACTTAGAATGGTTAGTAACGTCATTCGTTATTTTCAAGAGAGGATCACCTGCATGAGTCAAACAAACACACCATCCGTTAAACCCACAACCTTTTTAACCCTCCTGTTAGGAACCCTGTCGGCGTTTGGGCCACTATCACTTGATATGTACCTGCCGGCCCTTCCGCAACTACAAGCGAGTTTGCACACGAGTTCTGCCGCCGTTCAGGCGAGTATCAGTGCCTGCCTGATCGGAATGGCTGTTGGCCAACTTGCCATCGGTCCGTGGAGTGATCGTGTTGGTCGACGGACACCGCTACTAACCGGCCTTATTTTATTTACCGTAACGTCAACGGCCCTTATTTTCGTTCACAACATTACGCTCTTTTTAATTCTTCGTGTGCTACAGGGCTTGGCTGGTTCTGCGGGGCAAGTCCTATCCCGTGCTGTTGCCCGTGATTTATTTGAAGGCCCGCGGTTGACCCGCTTTTATGCAACATTGATGACGATCAACGGGGTCTTCCCCGTCATCGCCCCGATTGTTGGGGCCGGGCTTGTCAGCCTCTTTCCGTGGCCAGCCATTTTTATTACCCTCGCGCTAATCGGCCTCATCCTCGTTGCCGCAACATTTTTCGGTCTCCCGGAAACAGCGCCAGCAGACACAGCAACACCAGAACCGCTTAACTTCAAACCAATTTTCCATAATTCACGGTTCATGTTAAACGCAACGCTGCTTGCCCTGGTCTATGGTGCGCTGTTTACATACATTGCGGATTCATCCTTTATTTTCCAAAAGGAGTACGGATTGAGCACGGGGGCATTCAGTCTAATTTACGCATTTAACGGTGTCGGCATTGCCCTTGGTAGCCAGCTCATGGGGCGCGCCAGTGGTCGCTTGTCTGAACACCAAATTGCCCAAGTTGGCTTTTTAGTGCCCATCATTAGTTGCGTTATTTTAGTCATCAATGCACTGACGATTAACCAGTTCTGGCTGTTTACCGCTGCTTTATGGCTTGTCGTTGTGTCGATCGGGTTCAACAGTGCCATTACGACTGCCATCGCCATGGAAAGCACCACAACCAACATTGGGACGGCGTCAGCAGTCCTTGGCACACTTTCACAAATTGTTGGCGGAATCGCCTCACCGTTAGTCGGCCTTTTCGGTTCTAACAGTGCCCTGCCAATGATTATCATCATTTTCCTCTTTGAACTAACCGGACTGCTTTTACTATGGTTTAGTCGTAAAAACACCACATTGCCAGCAGCCCACTCATAAACATAAACGACAAAAAAGCACGCCAGAAAATCTGGCGTGCTTTTTAATGACGACTCTAACCGTTATTCAAACTTGTGTTACTCAATAACGTTTCGTATTCACGTTCGTACTTTTGAACATCACCGGCACCCATAAAGATCACAACGGCATTGTGATAATCGAGTAGCGGCGACATGTTCGCCCGTGTTAACACCTCGCCACCCTTGGTGATCTTTGCCCCAAGGTCGGCACTGGAAACAGTCCCGTTTTGTTCGCGCGCTGATCCAAAGATGTTTGTGAGGTACACTTTATCAGCAAGGTTTAAGCTCTTAGCGAAATCATCCATCAACGCAATCGTCCGACTGAACGTATGTGGTTGGAATACCGCAATTAATTGCTTGTCAGGATATTTTTGCCGAGCAGCATCAATGGTCGCCTTGATTTCTGATGGGTGGTGCGCATAGTCATCAATGATGGTCATATCCGCAACTTGTCGTTCTGAGAAGCGTCGTTTAACACCCTTAAACGACAACAGTTCCTTGCGTAAATCATCCATGTCCACTTTTTCAAAGTGTGCCACGGCAATCACAGCCAGACTGTTCAGCACGTTATGTTCACCAAACAATTGAATCTCGAAGTTTCCCACAAATTCGTCATGGATGTACACATCAAAGTTTGAGCCCTTTGTCGTCCGCTTGATGTTCCGTGCTTGTACATCATCACGTTCATTGACCCCGTAGTAGTAAACGGGAACGTCCGCCTTCAATTTACGAAGTTCTGGATCGTCACCCCAAGCAAAAATGGCTTTTCCAACTTGGCTCGCATACGTTTGAAAGGCGTCGAAAACATCATCGATTCCCTTGTAATAATCCGGGTGGTCAAAGTCGACGTTTGTCATGATCGCATAGTCTGGGTGGTAGGCCAAAAAGTGGCGCCGGTATTCATCCGCTTCAAAAACAAAGAAGCGTGAGTTCGGTGTCCCCTTCCCGGTTCCATCACCAATTAAGTAACTCGTTGGTGCAATCCCGCTCAACACGTGCGCTAATAGGCCAGTTGTGCTTGTCTTCCCGTGAGCACCAGCCACACCAATACTTGTATAACCGCCCATTAGTTGCCCGAGGAACTCATGGTAACGAACAACCGTTAAGCCCAGTTCCTTAGCCCGAACAATTTCAGGGTGTGTATCTGGAAAGGCGTTTCCGGCAATAATTGTTAGGCCTTCGTGGATGTTAGCTGGGTCAAAAGAATAGATCTTAATGCCCGCTTGTTCCAGTGGTCGCTGAGTAAACGTGTACTGATCAATGTCAGAACCCTCAACGTGGTCACCACGATCATGCAAGATCAATGCCAACGAGGCCATTCCTGACCCTTTAATACCAACAAAATAATACGTTGTTTCAGTGTTATCCATGACTAATGAGCTCCTTCATGAGACACATTGTCTCTGTTTACTAATTAATAATGTAGCAGGTTTTGCACGCTTGGCGCAATTGATGGTCCTTGTTTAACCTAATCTTCATCAGTCTCCTGGTTCAACTGCTCGGGCGTTAAGTACACTTCCCGTGGCTTTGAACCCTGCTGAGCAGAAACGTAGCCGTTAGATTCCAGTTGATCAACAAGGTTGGCCGCCCGGTTATACCCAATCGAAAAGACGCGCTGAAGTTTCGATGTTGACACCGTTTTTTCGTCAGCGACGTACGTCAAAACTTCCGGCCATAAATCATCTTGGTCTTCCGCCGCAATTTCAGTTGCCAATAATTGTTTGGGCTCAAACGCATAGTGTGGCGCCATTTGTTCCCGAACAAAATCAGTCACTGCGTCAATTTCAGCATCGACATAAGTCCCCTGCAACCGAATTGGCTGACTCTTTCCGTTACCTAGATACAACATGTCTCCACGACCCAAAAGTCGTTCAGCACCCGCCGTATCCAGAATCGTTCGGGAATCAATTTGACTTGAAACCATGAACGCAACCCGGGTCGGAATGTTATTTTTGATGGTCCCCGTGACAACATCGACGGATGGCCGCTGAGTGGCAACAAGCAAGTGGATCCCGGCAGCCCGTGCCTTTTGCGTAATCCGTGCAATGTAATCTTGAACCTCTGAGGACGCAACCATCATCAGGTCAGCCAATTCATCAATGATGATTACGATGTATGGCATCTTCTGCTCTGGATGGTCGCTTGCCATGGCCTTGTCGTTGTATTGCTCAATGTTACGTGCGCCAGCAGCTGCTAACCGTTGGTACCGTTCTTCCATTTCGGTAACCGTCCACTTCAATGCGGCTGCGGCCGCCTGTGGTTCGGAGACAACTGGTGACAGCAGGTGAGGAATCCCATTATACGGTGCCATTTCAACGGCCTTTGGATCAATTAAGATCAGTTTGACCTCTTGCGGGGTCGCCTTATATAAAATGGACAACAATAAGCTGTTAATGAACACAGACTTCCCGGAACCAGTGGCCCCAGCGATCAGTCCGTGTGGCATGTTTCGAAGATCCGTCACTTGTGGTTGGCCAAAAAGGTCGACCCCAAGTGCCACCGTCAATGGTGACGTACTATTCTGGAATGCAGGTGACCGGAGCACTTCGGACAACATAACTGGCCGCGACTTCAAATCAGGGATTTCGATCCCAACGGTTGATTTCCCTGGAATTGGTGCCTCGATCCGTATGTCTTTTGCAGCCAGTGCAAGCTTCAAGTCATCCTGTAAATTGGTAATTTTATTGACCCGGACGCCTGGTCCCAAGCTTACTTGAAACTGGGTTACCGTTGGGCCGACAGTATAGTCAACTACCTCACCTGAAACATGAAACGAGGATAACGTTTCGTTTAAAACGTCGATCTGATTTTCAATCCACGCATCCAACTTTGCTTCATCACGCATCACCGGAGGCTTCAGCAGATCTAAGCTTGGAAAATGATACGTTAATAACGACTTATCATCCTCATTGGCATAGCTTCGACCAGACGGTAACTCGGTGATTGGTGCGCTGGTTTCTTCGGCCACCTCATCTTCATCAACAGAATCTGCGTGGTCGTTATTAAACAGTGCCAGGTCCTTTTGACCGTTTTGCTCTTCATTGAAGATGTCAGCCAACCCATGGCCCAACGCCCCCTGTGGCCGCGATGGTGCGACCGGTGCAGCACTTGCTGGCTTGGTAACCACTGACGGAACTTCTTCAACGATTGTGGGCGTAACGCTTGCTGGCTCAACCGGGGCTTCACTTGATTGTGCGGACTCGGCAGCCGTTGATGCCACCATGACCGGTTGGCTCGTTACGGGAACGACCGTTGTGGTTGGCGCGACAACAACGGCCGCTTCCTCGGTCGTGACCGGCGCTTCACTGATCTTATCACTCAAGACGGTTGCTTCCGTGGCGCTTGTTGGTTCACTGGTTGGCGTTGCTAGTGATTGGACGGCGCTTGGCGCGCTCGTTTCCGTTGCAGACGTGACTTCATGAGACCAATCATCACTCCCCCACGCACTCATTGCACCGTTGTTTTGCTCAGAAAACGCCGTTGACGCTTGTGAGAATGGCCGGTTAACAGCCGAAACATAGCCTGCCTCGCTCGTCGCGCTTGCTTCTGGCGCAACTGGCGTCACTGAAGCGGCCGCAGGTGCCGTTGAAACAGTTGATTCCACCACCGCTGCTTCACTAGCGGGCGTATGCCATGCACGACGTGGCCGAACGGTTTGCGCAATCGCACGGGCTTGCTGCGACGCATACTTCATTGCCATTGACCGGTCTAGCTCAACTTCGTTACTTCCGTAGCGAACGGCCTCGCTGGTTGCGGACATTGGTGTTGCGGCTGTCGATGACGGTCTTGGTGCTGGTGTCGCCAGTAACCGGTGTTGCCGTTGTTCACGTGCTCGTTCAAATTCTTCTGGATGTTGCCGAAAAAACGTCGGACCATCATAGTGTTTCATTGAATCACCTAAATCAATTTTGTTGTTTACTCAGCGATAAATGACGATTCCTATTCAGGAATAAAAAAGGAAGGCCCTGGCCTTCCTCACATCAATACATTACTTAATGATCATTAGTTTGGCTAGATTTTGCATTACGCAAATAGTGTATTACCCTTTTCAAAATCAAAAGGGGTTCCCACCGCCGCAAAATCATCCGGCAAAATTAATGCCCCCTTCTTTTGAGGTGCATTCTTTAACCGAAGCTCGCGACCACTAGTAATCATACCATTTGACGGCACCCCACGCAATTCGCCCGGCCAGATCACTTGCCCACTTGGCATCATTGCACCGACTTTGGCAACGACAACATAGATGTGATCCGTCATGTTCGGTGAACCACTGACAATTTGAACCGTTTGATCATTATCGATCCGCGTTGTTGTCACCAATAGGTGGTCTGAATCAGGGTGTGGTGTTGTTGCTTCAACATAGCCAACCACAAAGCGTGGTTCGTGATCATTTTCCAAATCAGCTGGCATGTTTGCCGCAGTTAACGCCTGATTCAACGCGGCAACCTGGGCGTCAGTCAATGCTAATTGACCATTACCAGAAATGCTGGCATCAATCGCGCTAACGTTTAAGAAATTGTAGCCCAATGTTTGATCTGTTGCTGGATCGAAAATCCGGGCAATGTTACCTGTAACCGTCACGGCCTGTTCACTCACGTCCGGTCCGAGAATCACAACCAGGACATCCGGTGATGCCTGCTGGTTCATACTTGCAATCAACATTTTTCATCCTCCAAGATTGGGCCACGAGAATCACCAGATTTCGTGCCCAATAAACGTTTATACACCAGTTTATACGAAATTATCAGCAATTTAAAGGTGCAACGGCCCTGAAACACCATGTTTTCATCAATTTGCACAAAATTTAGTTTTCACTATGCCGATAAACGTTTGCACCAAACAAAAATGGCCGACGCTTCGTCATTTCGAAGAATCGGCCACCTGCATTTTTCAATCGTCATTAATGGCTAGGACGTTGCTTTATGTCTATGGCGCTGATCAACTAGGCCAAATACGGTCAACATCACAATTGCGGTTCCCAAAAAATATTTCGGTAACGTTTGAATCGAGTGTCCGTGTAAAACACTCATTCCATACGTCAGCGCGCTAACCAGACAGTAATATCCCAAACTGAACCACCCACTGGCGCGGCCCATCACGGCTTCATAACCAACAAGTGCACGGTTAAGCGCGTTTGGTAACGTCACGTTGAACCCCAAAAAGGCCAGAAAAAAGCCAATCACCAGCCAACCTGGCTGATTATTGATGGCAGCAAGCCATAGCCCTGCTGACGCCAAACAGCTCAATGATAAACCGCCAATAATCAACTGCTGTGGTTGCCACCACGTTAATAACCAGTTCACCAATAAGCTGCCTAACAGGCTGGCCAATGCGAGGCTCAGGCCAAGGGCCCCATACGTTACCGCACGAAAATGAAAGTGGGTTTCAAAAATAAACGGTGCCTCAGCATAGTAGCTAAACAGCATGCCGTTGATTCCACCAATTAAAATGCCGTATGCCCAAACAACAGGATCACGCCATAAACGGTGTAACAGATCTTGCTGAGCATCCGTTTCAGCCGTTATTGACTGCGGCCTCGTTTCTGGTAAGGCTAGTACGGCATAGCCAAACACAAGAATGGCTAAAATCACGAGCGCAACGAACACGTTTCGCTCACCCGCCCAGGTTTGGATCGCGCCCCCAATTAATGGGCCCAACGCTGGGGCTAGGGCTAACGCCGCACTGGTTTGTGCAAAAATTTTGGCTCCCGCACGGCCATGGAAGCTCTCACGCATGATGGTTTGGGTCACCACTGATCCCGTACTGGCACCAAAGGCTTGGACCAGACGACTAATAATGATTCCCGTCAATGTCTGGCTAAGTAGCAGGCCAACATTGCCGATGAGATAGATCACGATGCCGGCTAACAGTGCGGGGCGACGACCCCACCGGTCAGCAAGCTGCCCCCAGATAAGGACCCCAAGCGCAAACGAAATAAAGTACACGCTCATGGTCAACTGCACGCGATTTGCACTCACATGCAGTGTTTGTTGTAATGCCGGTAAAATCGGCGTAAAGATTGATTCACTAATTTGTGGAAAGCCCACTAACGTCACCAATAATGTGAGCGTCGGAACTGTTCCGCGGACGTTTTTCATCAGATTCTCCTTAAAAATTTAATCTAGGAAAAACGTCCTTCACCGTTTACGGCAACACACACCAAGATTCGTTCATAATTCATGGTGTCACCTCTTTTCTATGTCGTTACACGATACGGAACTTGATCCAGTCTGTCAACCGTCCTATGTCAGCAACTTAGTGGTGAACAATTTTTTATATTCGCGCTTTTGGTGTACACTATGAACATTCATTAACACGTTTAGGAGGAATCATTGTGACAAATGACCATTATTACCGCCGTTTAGCACTCTTGGCCGGTGCCGGTATCAGCGCCGGATTTGCCATTGGATCAGCCATTCAAGCCATCCATGTCAAACACCCCGACCGAATCCTCGCCAAAGTTAAAACATCATTTCAAAAGACCGGTGATCTGGACGGATCATGGATCGAGCACCGGCCCGTTCCGTTTAAAAAACGGGCGTCTGACGTCCTCGTCTACCGCGGTGGCGTAACTCGTCAAGAGAATCACCACACAGTTGTTTATGCGTTCTTAGCCGACATTTACTCCGGTAAAGTTCTCGATGTATGGAAAGTGGCCACGCCCCTTTCATAGCGCGTTAAATAATTCTGCTCAATAACATAAAATGGCTGCTTCCCAAGTTTTGGGAAGCAGCCATTTTATGTTACCGCCGTTCTTAATCACGATTTAGATCATCATCGCTTACTTTTTTGAGGATGACTGATCATTAAGGTCACCTACATTAGTCTTTTGATTAGTCGTCCCTGTTGACTGTGGCTGCCGGAACCGGGCACCCTGGAACTGAAGCAAGTTTTGCGACATTAGCGTCACGATTTGCTTGTTCTGCGGCAAATCGGTATGTTCCGCGTCACTCCCGGTGACCGTTAGTTCAGTAAAATGAGCCACCTGGTCCTGATAAACATACTTACCCGCGTACACACTTTCAACCGGCACAATCCCGTCACTGGTGTAATTTTCCGTGCCCGCGACGAGATAAACATTAAGGGCCTTTGGTAATTTATTCCGGTTATCAACCATATCATTTAACATGTCAACCCGTTTAGTTTGATCCTTATCTTCAAGGTTAAACGGTGACCCCAACATCATTAACTCGTGCATCTTGAATTTAGACTGGTTGAAGTAATTCTCTAAAAAGAGGGTGTAAATGAGGCCCCCGTTCGAGTGGCCATAACCAGAGAAGTTATTGAAGTTATAGGTCTTTGCTAAGTACAAAAAGGCTGTGTTAAACCATTTTGCCTGTTTCTTAATATTGCTGTACCCATCCTTATTGTTCTCAAACGCCACAACAAAGAATGGTGCGTTATCACCAGCCCGCACATGACCAGTGACCCGCAGCGTGTTATCAGTTTTGACCGTTACCTTAACCACACTGTGCTGCACTGGTTGCTTGTTTCCCTGCTGGTTCGGGTTCGCCTTCCCAGAATTAATTGTTTTGATCAGGTCGTCAAACCGATTTTGACCAGCTGATGATCCAGGAATAAAAATCACCGGGGACATTTGCGACTCACGGATGGCCCGTGGCTTTGTCACTGTATGGGTAACCCATGGCACGGTGCACACAACAATGAGCACCAGAAAGAGAACAAATGCGCCTAACACGCCCCACCGAGTTCGTTTAATCTTCATGGTCGTCTCCTTTTGCCTTGGCTTTCTTTGCCCGGTCACGCTGAATCAATAAGGCCTGCAGACGATTACCATTTTTAACAAACGGAATAAACAACGCCACATCCACGATGAACAAGACAAACGCGACGATCAACGTTTTGATGTCGCCCCCGGTTCCCACGTATCCTTGCAACACGCCCGGTGTCGTCCACGGAATTCGATAAACGACCGGTGGAATCACCTTTGTCTTAATTAAAATTGCCCCAACCACCATGTTGATGACCGGCACAAAGACCATCGGAATCAGATAAATCGAATTGAAAATCACAGGCAACCCAACTAAGCCAATTCCCGATAGGTTTGACAATGCAGGTAACAGTGATCGGTAAGCAACCCGTCGCTCACGATGGGTAATCCCGACTAAAATAATGGCAATTGCCAATGCTAATAACCCACCAACACCACCAATGTTTCCAAACACATCGTACAACGTATGTAACGTGATCGGATATGGTGCCCCAAAGGACGTGTGGTGCGCCTGGGCAAATTGAGCGTTAGCGCCAGAAAACGTCGAGTAATTAATCAACCGTGGCTGTGCAATGGGACTCGCCAGCCCGATAAACATCAAGAGATTACTAATAATGGCCGAAAGCAAAATCGCCGGAACCCGAGTGGTTGCGTTCCCAACCGTAATGGCCGCCAGCCCCTCGTTTAAAATCCCTAGTGGTCCCTGTGTTGTAACCAGGCTGATCAACCAGCCCAAGAGCATAAATAGCATCAGCACCAACGCCAATGGGATAAACATGCGTTGAGACCGCGCGAAGACCCGGTCATCGTCCGTTAATTGTTCGATTTTTGGAAGGTGCCGCGTCAACGGCAAGCGAAAAATCATTCCGACAATAATTCCGGTCACAAACGCTAAAAATAAGCCGCGCAACCCGAAGTTATTAAACAAAAACAGGTTATCTGCGCTCCGATAATCATAATTCAAAATCATATATGCGGCGGCACTTGCTAACCCAGTGGTCATCTTATCCCGGCGACACATTTCAGCGTAGTAGTACCCCACAAGATAAGCAGCACAAATACTGACCACAACGTTTAGCATGATCACCAGGTCGGTTAACAAATCACTTGCAATCAGCAACTTCTCACCAAGGGCCTGAAAGTGGAAAATTTGAAAATAAAAGCCGTCTGGCCGAAGCCAGGCTTCGTTGATCCAGTTAAGCAAAACATCCATCATGACAAACGGAAAGAGGATGGTTAGTGCGTGGCGAATAACAGCCATTAATGGCCGATCACGAAAAAAAAGCGCGATGGCGCCATTTCGTGCATGAAAAGCGCTCATTAAGCGTTTCATTATGGTTCCTCCTCGTCCCTTTAATTAAGTTCTTTATACCCCCCGGGTTTGTTGATTGCAAGCCATATCACGTCATTTTCGTTAAAAGTCCGGGCGCCCATGTTGATGAGAAGATGACCACAAAAAAGACGCCCTTCCTTATCATTAAGAAAAGCGTCATTTAAGAACGGCTCATTCACCGTTATTTTTCTGTTGGAACAAACTGTGCCACCAGCCGGTAAATTGGTTGGCCCTTGGCAGCAAATTTTTGTTCGTATTCCGTTTCTACGTTTTCAAACTGGCCATCACTTGCCGCAACGTCTGTGTGCAGATCTAAGGAAACTTCCGTCAGTTTCATCCCGAAGTTGGCCATGCTCATCAACGAATATTCGAACAAATGCCGATTATCCGTCTTAAACTGAATTGCGCCACCGATCCCTAAAACAGCAACGTAACTGGCTAAAAAGGTCGGTGATGTTAACCGCCGTTTTTCATGACGCGTCTTTGGCCATGGATCAGAGAAATTCAAATACAGATGATCTACTTCCAAGGGTTCAAAAAAGTTTTCAATCCCCTGTCCGTCTGCTAGCACCCACTGAAGATTTGGCAATGCTTCTGGCAGCGACCGTTTTAATGCGGCTCCCAGCACAGATTTTTGTAACTCGATCCCGACAAAGTTTCGTTCTGGATGGGCCTTTGCCATGCCAATTAAAAATTGCCCCTTACCAGTCCCAATTTCAACTTGCAGCGGCTGTTCCCGTTCGAAGCGGTCCTGCCAGTGGCCCCGATGATTCACGGGTTCCAAAACGATTGCTTGTGGATTAGCGGCGATCAGCTCGTCCGCCCATGGTTTGTTTCTAACGCGCATACTTATTCTCCTTAATTAAGGTCGCTAAATAATGTCATTACATTGCCATCTTCTTCAATCGTAAGCGACTGTACCAACCAACGAAGATGATTAATTCTAAGCCTAAGGCGAAAATATCGGTGCCAAGCCGCACCCAGGACCAATTCACGCTGGCGTCAACGGCCACCAGTGCAACCGCCGTCAATGTTAACAGCACCGTTAACACCCGGCGAAAGGCCGCTAACTGCATGGCAGTGGTCACCGGATAAAGGTGCGTGAACACCTTGCCTGCGTACTGCCCGTAAAATGGCAATAACTGAAAGCCAATTAGATAGACCGCCAAAAGCATCACGATCAGGCTGATCACCTGACTATGAACAAAGATCAAAATGACCATGCCAATAACGGTAAGCCGCACCACCAAACCGAATGTATCACTGTCGCGGCCCAACCCACGGGTAAATAGATAGAGGTATGGATTGGTTGATCGACCAACGATCATCCGCCACAGTGGGTCCAAATACCGGCGCCGTTTAACCGTTGCTTTAACCTGAGGAACGTCTGTAAACAGATTGAAGAACCGGTATAACAACATCATCCGGCTGGATTCTTCATCCACAAGCACATGCCAGGCCAGTTGGCCACGCACCCACGGTTGGCGTAGTCCAAAACTGGTCAAGGCGACAGCAAGGATTCCCAACCCGACTGCTAACCAGGCTGAAAGCCATACACCGCTTGCAAAAATCACTAATGGAACGATCCAGTTCAAGCACCGCGCCCATCCAACCGTTAAGCGTGTTTGCTGAACGGTTTGGCGCAATGCTAAGTTCATCCATGCCGCTTTAACCAAGATCTGGGTGACGATCATGAGCCCGGCTGAAAGCAAGCTCAGTTGGTCTGCTTGCCCCATAAATGGCACGAGGATAACACCGATCACCACTTGAATCACGCTCGCCATTAACAAACTGTAATTACGTGCGTGACGCAGATACGTGTGGAGTGGTGCCTCTGCTGGTAACAATAAAACCGCGTCGGCTGGTTCAATCAGCGTTGCTAATCGCCCCAACTGACTGCCGGCCGTCAGGACAATAACGGTTAGAATGGGTCCCCACCAAACGCCTGCTGTTAAGGACTTCAATCCGTTTTGATAGGCAAAGCCCAACGCACCGAAAAAGAAGAACAGTGCGATAACAAAGTGATCTGTGAAAACGAGGCGCAGATACTTCAGCAGCATGTTTCCGTGACGAGACAACCGCTGTGAAAACAACCGGCTTAACTCATTCATCGCGCTCACCATTGGCCAGCGCAAGGTAAATTTCATCTAGGGATTCCCCGGCGTCTGGGAAGGCCGCCCGCAGTTCTGGTAATGTCCCAGCGACCCGAACCTCACCTTGGTGCAGTAAGACGAACCGGTCACAATATAATTCAGCGTTTGCAAGAACGTGGGTCGACATTAAAATGGCTGCCCCACGGTCTTTTGCTGCCTGAATCAAATCTAAGAGATCGTGAACTGCAACCGGGTCCAGCCCCAAAAATGGTTCATCAATAATGAAGACACTGGCCTGCGTCATGAACGCATTCACGATCATCACCTTTTGTTTCATCCCCTTTGAAAAGTTCACGGGGAACCAGGTTAGCTTATTGTCTAACCGAAACAATTTTAATAATTCGTGAGCCCGTGGCCAGGTCTGTTCTGGATCGAGTCCGTACGCATGCATTGTTAATGTCAGCGTCTCTTCCAACGTCAATTCATCGTACAATACCGGCAACTCCGGAATGTACGCAATTTGTTGTTTATACGCCACCGGGTCATCGGTTAACGTCACACCGCCCAGTTTGATTTGTCCACGTTGCGGCGTTAATAACCCAATAATGTGATTAATGGTGGTTGATTTCCCGGCACCGTTTAACCCGATCAAGCCGACAATCTCCCCGTCATTCACGCGAAATGTCACGTCTTTTAACACTGGTACTTGTGAATAACCTCCCACAAGGTGGTTGACTTCAATACCCATAATGATGTCCTTTCACAAAGAAAAATCGTTGCTCCGATTATAGCATACCTCACCCCGTGATGACGGCCATCAAACGCCGCTTCCCACCCCCGACGCAAAACTTTTCGTTCTCTCCATTGATGTGTATAATTGGGGTAATCACGATTAACTGAGGAGGCTCCACAATGTTAGATGATAACTGTCTATTCTGTAAAATTATTAAGGGTGATATCCCGAGCTATACGGTTTACGAGGATGATGACGTCAAGGCCTTTTTGGATATCTCACAGGGCACCCCTGGTCACACACTCGTTATTCCTAAGACACACATCCCTGACATTTTTGCTTATGATGAGGCACTTGCGCAGCGCGTCTTTGCAAAAATCCCGAAGATTGCCCGGGCCGTCCGCGATTCTAACCCTGACATCGTGGCCATGAACATCGTTAATAACAACGGTGCCGTGGCGTACCAATCAGTCTTTCACTCACACTTTCACTTAGTTCCCCGTTACAGTGACCACGATGATTTCAAAATGATTTTCAAGGATAATAGCGCTCAATATGATGACGATGCCTACAAAGCGCTGCAACAACACATCATTGATCACATGGAGGCGTAGCCCATGTTTAACAAACTCACTGATCCGATTCGTGACCTCATCCAATCCACAACGGATTTCACAAAGGCAATAAAACGGCTCAACAACAACGTGAACCAACTATCGGCAACCGCAACTCAGGCTCAAGAAACCATCACCGACATTCAAAAGTCCGTGGACCGGTTCCAGTTCAAGGTTGACGCACACCAAAAAGTTCTTCAGGAAGGTGTGGACCAACTCAACCAGGATCTTAATGATCTTACCAACCGTCTCCCCCACTAAACGGAAGATTCCTTAAGCGAAACTTAACCCAAAGCAAAGTTTCTGTTAAGGGCGCGCAGGCATTCTACTTTCAGCTTAATCTATGTTAAGATATGCTTTGTGTGATTCATTAGACTCAACTAAAAAACGAATTGGATGTGAACTTTTTATGAAAAAATGGTTACTTATTCCTGCTGGCCTCTTGATGGCCCTTTCCTTAGCCGCTTGTGGTAACAAAACAGTGGCAACAACTGATGGTGGTAAAGTTACTCAGGACGAATATTACTCAAGCATGAAGACGACAAGTCAGGGTAAGCAAGTTCTGCAACAGATGATCATCAAGAAGGTTCTTGAAAAGAAATACGGCGACAAGGTTTCTGACAAGAAGGTTACTAAGCAATACGATGCCCTGAAGAAACAATACGGCTCAAGCTTTAGTAGCATGTTAGAACAACAAGGAATGACCGCTTCTGGCTTAAAAGACACGTTGCGTTTAAACCTGTTGTTACGTGAAGCTGTTAAGAACGACGTGAAGATTTCTGACTCTGACCTGAAGAAACAGTTCAAAGACTGGGAACCTAAAGTCCAAACAGCCATCATCGTTACTTCTTCTAAGGACAAGGCTCAAAAAGCCATTGACGCTTTAAACAACGGAGACAGCTTTAGTACCGTTGCTAAGAAGTACTCTGAAGACTCCAGCACAAAGAACAAGGGCGGAAAAGTCGGCAAGTTCGATAACGCCACTTCTTCTGTTGATGACTCCATTAAAACAGCAGCCTTCAAGCTGAAGAATGGTGAATACACCACTAGTCCTGTTGCTGACACAAGCTCAACCACTGGGACAAAGAGCTACTACGTCATCAAGATGCTTGACAAGCCTTCTAAGGGAACTTGGAAAGATCACAAGCAGGACTTAAAGAACCAAATCTGGGACCAAGACATGGATACCAGCAATGGTGGGACGGTTCTTCAATCCGTTATCTCTAAGGAATTGAAGAAAGCCAATGTTTCCATCAAGGACAATGACTTGAAGGATGTCTTATCACAATACACATCAACTTCATCTTCATCCACTTCAAAATAATTCGTTTTCTAAATAAGAGCGCCGAAACCTCCTTAGGTTTCGGCGCTTTTTTGCATGGCGAAGGCCCAAAATCACCGCCGGTTAAGATCGCAGTGTTGATATGCTTGCATTCTTTTCAAAGTTAGCCGACAATATGGCTGTTTTAAACCATTCATTTATCGGAGGTGCGTTATTATGGCAACAACACATGAATTAACCTTTAGTGACGCTGTTTTAGCTAAAATCAACCCCCTACTGATTAAGGGCAACCGCTTATTATTGAGCTACGATGACGGCGTTGGCCCCTATTCACATCATGGGTTAATGGCGCTTCAAATTTCCTTTCAATTGATTGTTGTGGGTGAAGACGCAGACATCACCGATTATCAAGCCACGCTGCCATCTAATCTGGGCCCCGTCCATTACAAAGACTATTCCGGCGAATTTCTCGGTCACCACTTGCAAGCCGACTTTAACACGTTGATGCACACCATTCGCCTTTCTGATGAAAGTGAACAGATCGACGATGACGTTGCCTTAATTATTGATCCAAGCGCGGCTAAATAACGTTAGCCAGAAAGGTTTGTCACATGCCATCCATTACGCACATTCAAATTATGTTGTACGTTAACGACGTGCCGGCCATGGCCACTTTTTGGCAACACGCGGTGAGCGCAGAAGTGACCCACCGTCAGAATATGCCTGACGGGTCTGAAAGTGTAACGCTCACAATTTTGAACGAGGTTGATTTGTGTCTGTTTGATCAACACTTTATTCAGACGACTTCCCCAGAAGTGGCGTTAAATTCGCCATCGCTCTTATTCCAAACGTCACATTTTGATGCCCTCTACCACCAGATCCGCACGGTTAGCCCATCAACTGGTGCCATCAGTGTGCACAATCAACAACGCAGCTTTAACTTTGCGGATCCTGAAGGTCATTATTTTGCCGTCAGTGAAATCCCGTCTTAGTGGCAGTATAAAACCCCAAAAGTTAGTGATAACTTTTGGGGTTTTCCTATGGATTAACATTCACTGAGCACTAGCCGTCCTGTCTAACTAAACCACACCTGCTTTAAGGACTTTACCAGTTGTCTTTTGAACCTTACTTTTCCGCCGATCCATGGCGTATTTTACAATGATCAACCCGTTTGCAAGCACCAGTGCGCCCAAAAGCATCAACACATCAACGCCAATCCCACCGTTCAATGAGATTCCCTGCCGAAGCCCATCAATGAGGTACGTCATTGGTAAGTACGGATTGATGATCCGGGCGTAGTTACTCGTTAATTCCACCGGGTACAATCCGGCTGCCGCAGAGAGCTGGACCACCAGTAAGATTGTAATGAGCCACGTACCAAAGTCACCCAAGACCACCCGCAAACAGAAAATCAATGATAAGAAGGTCAGCGCGCCCAACACAATCATGGCGCTGAGTTTTCCTTCATTGACAGCATGAAGCCCGTTCCCGAAAGCCAATGTCGGAATTAAAGCGCCTGCCTGTAAAAGCCCAACTGCACCAATGATTGAAAATTTGCCGCACCATTACCACCATGCTGAATCAGTGTGCTTCTTTGAATAGCTTGCATCAAACATAGTCCCAAGACCAATGCCGCCCACAAAGACCCCAATGGCAATTGAGAATGGTGCCATCCCGGTTCCGTTATTCGGAACCTTTGCAACATCCGTTGTAGATGATTCCACGGGTGAAGCCAACACTTTTGCCGTCTTATTTGTCTGTTTAATTTGGGCCAACTGAATGGCCCCCTTCGTTAAATGACTCGTCAACAACTGTTCGCCCGCGGTCGCCTGCTGCGTCCCCGCGGTTAATCCCGCCGTTTGAGCAGCAATTGCATGTGCCGCTTGGTTAGCCCCTAACTGCTGGTCTAGTTTCTGATTTTCGCCATCCACGGTTTGCAAGCCCTGACTAATTTTTGTTAGTCCCGCTGTGACGGTGCCACTTTTTTGCCCAGCCGTTGCCATTCCTACCTGGGCACCCTTAAATGCGCTCAGCAAAGCGGCGACGTTCATTTGACTTACCTGCTTTGAAACGTTTGCTCGAATCGCTGTTGTCGCCCCAGTTGTCATCTTTGAAACGATAAAATTGCGGCCTGAGTTGATCGTAAATTTGAGCAGGGCCGGTTGCGGTGTTTTAGTAAGTAACGTCGTTGCACGTTTAGAAAAATCATGTGGGATCGTCACCACCATGTCATAGTCACCAGTCCGAATCCCCTTACGTGCGGCCTTTGCTGTTGTAACATGATAATCCATCGACTTTGAATCGTTAAGTTTATTCGTCAACTGGCGGCCAATATCAATCGACCGTCCATGAACGGTTGTCGCCTGATCATGATTAACAACCGCTACCGGAATGTGGTCCACCCTTCCGTACGTATTCCACATGGATGATAAATAGAGAAAGCAGTAAATGGCGGGAATCAACGCAATCGCAAGTAACGCTGCTACCAATCCCGGCTTTTTCCATAATTGGTTCCACTCGTTTTTAATCATTTAAATCCCTTCCCCTCGTAAACCATTTGACGCTTGGTTCAAGGCTTATCCTAGTCGGGGACTTATCGGGATTCAATGTGCAAAACGACGCCAAGTGTTCATTTTTGGGAAGATTCTAAACGAACCGGGCTAATTCAACGGCTGATAGTTGGTGGCTCGCGATAAAAATCTGGAAAACGTCAGCAACTGTTTCTGACCGCTCATCTTGTAACCAATAAGTAATTGTTGCGAGCACATTTTGGGCCAAAATTTCACAAGCATATGCCGACGGGATGTTGTAATCAGCCGCCGGTGCCGCTTGTGGCGCGTCACTGACCCCCTTCGTGATTTCAGCTTTCGTTGCTTGCTTCATTTTATCGGCCAATTGTGATTCTGGTGTCTTCAATAATGCCTTCACTAGTTGCCGGTGTGCATCTAAATAATTAAAGAGCCAATAAAAAGCGTTATCCTCAGCTTGCAAAATAGTTTTAGGCATTTCTCGTTTCGCGTATGTTTCAAAGACACTTTCCACACCGTTGATCAATCGGTCTTCAAACTTTTCCAACAAATCAAACTTATCTAAATAGTGTAAGTAAAAGGTGCCTCGACTAATATGGGCCGTTTCGACAATGTCCCTAACGCTCATCTTTCTAAATCCTTTATTTGAAATAAGCTGAACCACTGCCGTTTCAATTTTGGCTTCAGTTTGTTGACGCTGACGTTCACTTTTCATGACTAACTATCCCTTACTTAGGCCGCGTTTTCTTGATTATAACAGGAATTATTAATAACCAGCTGGTCAACGCAAAAACGATCAGGGAATCATTCCCTGATCGTTTTTAAGTAGTCTTATAAATTGTTATTTTGGTTGTTCATTTGTTTCTTCCGCCGTTGGCCGAAAGAAGTTGCGCCCGTCCAGGCCAAAGATTCGTTCGGAAAAGGCCCCCGGTTCAGTGTGTTCGACGGCCGTTGTCATCATTTGAATGCTGGCATCTAACTCATCCAAATCGTGAAGCACTTCCGCCTCCAACAGGTGGGGGCGAACTGGCGAACCGTATTCCATTAGGCCATGGTGTGCCAGGATCATGTGCCGGAGCAAGATCAATTCCTCATCTTCAGGATCAAAGTGCAGTTCGTGACACACATCAACAATTTCTTCATCAATGAGGACAATGTGCCCGATCAAATTGCCTGCCAAAGTGTATGTGGTTGACACTGGTCCTGATAGTTCCGTCGTCTTTCCAAGGTCATGTAACAAGGCCCCGGCGTACAGCAAGGAGCGATCAATATTCGGGTGGAGATCGGCCACCGTTTTAGCAAGCCGGGCGATGGAAATTGTGTGGTACGCCAATCCGCCGGCAAACGCATGGTGGTTCTTTTTGGCTGCTGGGAAGCTGTAGAAGTCATCTGCGTGCCGTTGTAACAGCGTCCGCACCACCCGGTTCCATGATGGCGTTGTGATCTCAAAAATAATGTTTGAAATCTCTTCTTCCATCGCCGCGCGCGACATTGGTCCGTGAGCGACGAATACTGACGGGTCATGTGGTTCGCTGTCGTTGGCCAACCGTAAGTTTAAAATTTTGAGCTGTGGGCGTCCTTGATACAATTCCTTTTTTCCGTGGACAAGCACCACTTGTCCCGCAACATAGGTTTGAATGTCTTGTTCATTTGCATCCCAAAAGTTTCCCGCTAACTCGCCTGATTGATCTTCAAACGTTAGGTGGATAAACTGTTTGCCGTTCTTTGCTGTCCGGACATCAGCCCCCTTCAGCAAAACAAACAGATCAAATTCTTCATCCACTTGGAACGCCATTAACTGTTTTTCTGGCATTTTGCTTCTCCTCGTTTACATCAATTTTATCGTGATAATCGTAATTGTTGGGCGGTGGTGACCGTTGCTAGCAACCGTTCATCTGCCGTAAAGTACAGCACCTGAATCTGCTCTGCAAACTGCTTTAACAAGCTTATCATGGCTGCTCGCCGTTCCTCATCAAAGTTAACGAACGCGTCGTCCACAATTAACGGCAACGGCACACGGTCACCCATGACACTCGCAAAGCCCAACCGTAGGGCAACGTATAATTGTTCTGCCGTTCCGCGTGATAGCTCGGCGACCGTAAAGCGGGTCCCAGTGGTTGTCACCACTTGGAGGTCAGTGCCCGTTAATTTAATTTCAGGATAATGCCCGAGCGTCAACGTCGCAAAGTATTGCTCCGCTCGTTCAATGATGAGCGGTAACCGGTCACTTGAAGCAGCCGTTAATGACTGATCAATCCACTGCGCTGCCAGTTGGTTCACCAACCACTGCCGACTTAAATCAACAATGGTTGTCGTCTGGTTCGCAAGTTCCTGTTGTAACTGTGGATAAACATCATGCTCGGCCTGCTGGGTAAACTGCGCTTGTTGCTGAGCGACTTGTCGTTGCGCTTGCTCCCGCTGGGCTACAGCAGTTGCATACGCCGTGGTCGCCGCCTGAACGGCTTCTGTTACCGCTGCCTGATCACTAAACTGGGCTAACTGGGCTTGAATGGCCGGCGTCAACTGTTCACCGAGTGCCGCTTGCTGGGCCTGTCGTTGCTGATCTTGCTGTTGTGCCTGATAAGCAGCCACCAATTGCTCGGCGTTCGCCACGTTTGCTTTTGCTAGGAGCGTTCCAAGTTGCGTCGTTAATTCAGTTTGCCGCGCCTGCATTTGCTCAGTTGTTTGAATCAACTTAACGCGTTGTTCCGCACGGGCGGAATCCGTTGCCACTAACGCACTCATTCGGCGTTCGTACGCCTCCGCGTGGCTTAACGCGTCAGCGGCTGACAACTGTGTTAGTGGTAACCATTGATCAGCGAAACCGTAACGGCTAAAGTACTGCCCCACTTCATCGTTTAACTCATGGTCGCGCTTTGTTAACTGATCAATTTGCTCGGTTAGCGTTGTCACCGTCTCACTATCAGCCTGTAAACTAAGCCAGTCAGCAACCGGGATTCCGGTCAAATAGTGCTTCTGGGCTAATTCTTGAATGTCTACGGGCGGAACAACCTGTTGTTTGCTACCAGGTTGTCCCATCACACGCGCCGTAACGCCGGCCAACCAACCTTGCCAACCGGCAACCCCCAGCGCTAATCCGACAAGGATAAAGCCCCATTTGATGCTACTACTCATTAGTAAGCCCAAAACCACAAGGACGCCGCCAGCACCAACGCCCCACCACTGGCGAGCACTTGAAACTGACGAACCATCCGCCGTGTTTTGATGCGTCAATTGCTGTTGTAGAGCCGTTCGTTCGTTTGATGTTAGTGGTGTCGGGTATGGCGGTTGCCAGTGATGCACCATCGCTAATTCGTCGCGATTAGTCGTCATGGTTGTCCGCCGATCACGCCCGGCCTGCCGTTCCCGAAGCCAATCATGGACCTGATCAAACTGCTTCGCCTGATCTGTAAACGATGTGCGGTGGTCAATGTAAAATGCCGTTTCTGGTGATTGCGCATCATCAGTTGCGGCTAACTGACGGGCCTGGTCTTCCAACGATTTTTTTAACGACTCGTGTTCAGCCCGAATTGCTAGAAAGTCGTTGTAAACGTCATCATCGATTTGCGCCGTTAACGCTGGCGCCGCCGCTTGAAGCTCCTGATAATGTTCGTACGTTGGCCACAACCGCTGAACCGTCGCCAGTTGGTCGCGCTGCTGACGAAGATCACTGACCTGCTTGGTTAAGCCGGCCACATTAGCGTTGCCCTGCTGAATCTCACGCTGTAATTGAACAAACGCCGGGTACCGGTCGGCTGCTTGACGAACCCGATCCTGTAAATCATGATACGTTGCCAACTCTTGGTTAAGCCGCGGCTTCCGACCACGTGGTTTGTACACGTCATCCGCCGCCTTGGTTAGCCGTTCTGCGAGCTCGATCCATGCCTGACTACCGACAGCCCCGACCCGTTGCACATTTGCAATCAGTGCTTCTTGTGAGGTCGCTGTCAATGCTTGAAGCCCTGCAAGGTCAAAACTAAACGTTGATTCAGCAAACTGTTGATCAACACCACCCAACAATTCTGGTAACAGGGTGTCGGGCACTGTTGTGTTGGTGGTGACGTTTAGTAACGTCACATCACCACCGCTCTTCCCTGCTGTTCGTTGAACACGGTAGACCGTCTGATTTTTGTCATTTGCCACAAACGTCACCGTCCCACCGTACCCCGCACCACTCTTCGGGATGTATTGTTCGGCGGGATGCTTTCCCGTTGCAAAGCCAAACAAAACGCCGTGAATGAACCGTTGAAGGGTTGTTTTCCCAGCCTCGTTTGCCCCATAAATCATTTGAAAGTGGTCATCAAACGTAAAGTCCACGTTTTGCCACTTCCCGAATCCGTCAATGTGTACTTGTGTGATTCTCATTGCTCATCCCCCACGCTTTCTTGGTTAATGAGTGTTTCTGCTGCCGTTTTAAGGGCGGCCACGGAGGCCATCTTGACCGCATCGTCAATCGCGGTCTCTGCTAATAACTGATCTGCAAGCGCCGTAATGTTTTCCGGCGTAAAAACGGATTCGGCGGCCTGCGTCCAATACGTTTGGTCCAATGTACTAAACGCTGGTGTTGCCGCGATTTCTTCCACCCGTAAACTAACGACCATTCGGCCATGACCATTTTGTAACCGGTGAACCTGTTGTGTCTGGAGAACCGTCAGCAGACTATCGTTAGTCAACCGGGTGCGCACCGTCTCTGGTAGCCCAGCGGTCTTCGTTAACGTCACAGCAACGAGCATTAAATCATCAGTCTGTTGCTCATCAACTAACTGCGCCTGAATGGCCGCTAACACCCCGTCCGAATCGGTCGTTTGTGAACAATCAACGGTGACCGTTTGCCAAATAACTGGTGCCACTGCCCGAAATTGCGGTGTTAGTGTGCCGTGATCATCCGTCACAAGGTAGTACCCCTTTGCACCAGTTTCGTTTGCGTGACGCCCCTGAAGGTTGCCGGCGTAAATAACCCACGGTGTTTCCTGCAAAACTTGCCGTTTGTGAATGTGCCCTAACGCCCAGTAATCATAGTGTTTACTGGTCAATTCAGGAAGACTAAACGGCGCGTACGTTGCGTGGGGCGCATCGACGCTGGCCACGGACCCATGAAGCATCCCAATGGCAACATCCACGCCAGGTTGCCGAACTGGGTAATCAGGAATCATATCAGTCGTTACCGCCCGGTTCGCGTACGAAAAGCCGGTAATGGCCACCGTTGTTTGATCTGTTGTCGTCAGTGTTTGTGTGCTAACCGTTTCATCAAACGCATGAACGTTTGGTGGCAACTGCAACGTATCCGTCGTGCCGGTTAAATAATCATGATTCCCATAACTCAAATAAACCGGAATTTTGGCCTGATCAAGACGATTCATTTGCGTCAAAAATGCCGCCTGCGCGCCAATGGCCCGATCTTGTCGATCATACACATCACCACTGATCAGCATAAAATCGATTTTTTCATTAATCGCATCATCAACCATGCGCGTCAACGCCGTAAATGGTGATTGATAAATTTGTTCCCATAACGATTGGGGTAACTGTTTGAGTCCTAAAAACGGACTGTCTAAATGTAGATCCGCTGCATGAATAAACTTCATGGTGAGCCCCCCTTTTTCATTTAACGTGCGTACTGGACGAAAAAAGCCCAGCCGCCACGGAAACTCCCGCGACGACCAGACTTGTTCTCACCGTTCACATGTACCGGTCCTAGTTCACTGAGTCGCGGTATAAATCTTGGATTGGTTTCGTAATGACGTTGTTCAATTCGTTCAGCAAGTTGTTCACTGCTTCTTCCTTTTGCATCAACGTCTTCACTTCTTCGAATTCACCAACTTTAGTGGCCAATTCACGTGCGTCATTCATTTCTTCTTCAGTCATGTCCTGACCTTGCATTTGCTTCTGTTGCAAAGTCACTTGCATGTCTTGGAACTTTTTGAAGGTGTCAAACGCATCTTGGTTTGCCTTCATTGCTGTATAAGCATCGCTTAATGCTTTAAATTCGTCACTAGTAGTTAACGTTCCTGCCATTGTTTTTGCATCTGCTAAAATATCTGCTGCCATTATGGGTAGCCTCCTCAATTAAAGTACTTCACTATTTTACCATTTCTCTAGGGATCAAAACAGCTGTTCGCCTAATTTAACAGGAATTTAGCATTCAATGAGGGTTAAAAAATGAGGTAGCTGACTTTTATCGTTTCATCGTCAGCTACCTTATTCTTAAACCGATTAGTGGCCAAAACTGCCGGTCACTTTATCCCAAAATCCTTTTGCTTTTTGCGCCAAGGAATCCGCGCCCTTACCGATTGAATCAGTGACTTTACCGGCGCCATCCTGAATGCTACTCCACATGTCACCATCACTGGAAGCAGAATTTTCTGAGGCCGCGAGGGTATTGGCGTCCTTCACCGTAAACTGTGTCTCATTTGTTGTTGGAATGATGCTCGTCATTTCCGCCTTATATAAAGACCCAACGGTTAACCCATCCGGAACATCCAAATGGTCTCCCTTGCTGGTCTGGTCAAAGCCTTCCCAGTTGACCACAACGATGTCTGGCGTGTAACCATCGACCCACATATCCGTGGTCCCGGCTGAATCGCTCACACCATCTGCTTCGGTCGTCCCGGTTTTACCGGCAACCTGGTAGTTAGCTGGTTTGCCGTAAACCCCGGTTCCGTGAGAGAACGTGCCCAGCATCATACTGGTCATTTCATTGGCCACTTTCTTACTAATGATCTGTTTTGGTTGATCATACTCATTATCAACGATTGTCTTTCCTGAAGCATCCACAATCTTTGTAATGTAGTGGGCCTGGGTCAGTTTTCCACCATTGGCAAACGTTGTGAACGCCTGGGCCATGGTTTGTGGTGTAACCCCTTTTTTAATGCCTCCAAGAGCCATCGCCAGGTTATCATCAGATTTATCAAGACCGAGGCCAAACTTCTGGGCAGAATCATACCCCTTTTGAACCCCAATCTTGTTTAATAACCAAACTGCTGGCGCATTATAACTATTTTGAAGCGCTTGGTACATTGGCACTTTACCACGATAAATGTCACCGTAATTACTTGGGCTGTAGTTATTGGCCCCATACGACTGCTTTTTATCCTGTAGCTCTGAATCATAGTAATAACCATTCTCAATGGCCGGTGTGTACACCGCAAATGGTTTAATTGTTGATCCAGGTGACCGCAGCGACTGGGTGGCACGGTTAAAGCCACGGAAAACGTGCTCCCCCCGGCCCCCAACAACAGCTGTCACACCACCATCAGATGGATCCATCGCAATACTTGCCGCCTGGACCATGGTGCCATCCGCCGCATTCGCCGGGAAGTTGGCCGGATTTTTAAACAACGTTTGCATGGTGGTCTGTTGTGACTGATCCAACGTGGTGTAGATCTTGTACCCCCGGTTCATAATGTCGGATTCCGTTAGACCATACTTGGAGATGGCCTCGTCAACCACTGCATCAAAGAAATACGGGTATTTATATGAACTATTCGCCGCGTAATTATCCGTTGTTGTTAAGGCAGTTTGTTTATAGCTGGCCGCCTGCGCTGTGGTTAACTTCTTGTTTTCCACCATCAGATCAAGAACCACGTTACGCCGCTTCTTGGCAGCCTCCGGATGATCGACAGGGTTGTACCCGCTTGGTGACGTCAACATTCCGGCTAGCACTGCCGCCTCGGGTGCAGTTAGTGCTGACGCATGTTTGCCAAAATACCGCTCTGAGGCATCTTCAACACCCCAGACCCCGTGGCCAAAGTAGGCGTTGTTGAGGTACATGGCGAGGATATCCTCTTTGGAATACACGTTTTCAACTTCAATCGAAATAAAGATTTCTCTGGCCTTCCGCGTAACCGTTTGTTCCTGCGATAGGTACGCATTTTTGACTAACTGTTGCGTTAACGTTGAGCCCCCACCACTAATGTAGTCACGGTGGAGAAGCTTGTTTCGTAGCAATAAGAAGGCCGCCCGACCAAGTCCCTTCACGGAATACCCGTGTTCATGGTAGAAATTACGATCTTCCGTTGATAACACCGCATTTTGGATGTTTGGGGAGATCTTATCCAGTGACACATAGGTCCCTTTTTGTGAGTATAGTTCACCGGCCTTTTTATTATCACGGTCATAAATGGTGGTTGGTTGTGATAACGCCGCCTTTAGGTCACCAACGTGGTCCGTCTTTGCCTCAAACGTTAGGTACGCACTCATGACCAACACAACGCTCAAAATAATCACGATAAGCCACCGGGTTAGTTGGAATCGGTGCCAAAAATGACGTAAGTGCCGCCATAGTGTCCTCAATAACCGGCTAAACCACTGCACCACAGCATTATCGCGCCATGATGGGCCACCGTCTGGATGTTGATTGCGCTTCATATTTTTCGTACCTTTCTCTCGTCAAAATCGTCCCGTGTATCTTACCACACAACCCCAAACGGAAATCACGATTTAACCGAGCTTAACCATTTTTTACAACGCCACATCATTAATCGCTGCCCGTTACCCTGTTTCTTTCCGTCACCAGTGCCTGGGGCAACCAAAAAACGGGCTGCTTTCCAACGTTAGGAAAGCGGTCCGTCTCAGGTTACTAATTTAAGTAGGCAGCCCACATCTCGTGTAATGACGTTGCCGCCATTTTACTCGGGCTAATGATCAAAATGGTGTCATGACCGGCCAACGTGCCCGTAATCCGTGACTCCATTAATTCATCAATTAACGCAGCCAGTGCGTTTCCGTCACTTGGCGTGGTTTTCACAACGTTCATAAATTCAACCTGAGTGAAATCCACAACCACTTCACCAAATTGCTGTGCAAAGTGATCCATTGGCACCGGAACCGGTTGCTTTAGGACACGGTACACTGCCGGTCCCGTGACCGTTGGCTCCTTCACAATGTGGAGCTCCTTTAAGTCGCGAGATAATGTGGCAAGTGTTGTTGAAACGCCGTTTTCAGCCAAACGCTTTTGTAGGTCATCCTGGTTTACCACCTGTTCGCTGCGCACCAACTCTAAAATTGCTGCCTGCCGATCTTGCTTTCGCATTCAGCCACCACCCTACATTTCGTCTGGTGAATCAACGCCCAATAACCGCAAGCTTTCTTTCAGAACGATGCTGACACTCTTAACCAGTGCTAAACGGGCGTTTAACCCAGCGTCTTCCACCAAGATCTTAGAATTTGCATAGTATTTATTGAAATCACGGGCCAAGTTGATCGCGTACTTGGCAATGATCGATGGTTCGTAATCCGTCACGGCGCGTTTGATAACATGGTCAAATTCACTTAATGACTTGATCGTGTTCCATGCAGCTGGATCGTCAATGCTCAGGTCATCCATCGCGAAGTCCGTTTTGTGGGCCTTCCGGAGGATACTCTCAGCCCGAGCACGCGCATACTGCACGTAAGGACCAGTATCCCCTTCGAAACGAACCACTTCTTCTAAGTTAAAGTCGAAGCTGTTCATGCGTTCGTTCTTCAGATCATGGAAAATAACCGCCCCGACACCAACTTCGTGCGCAACCGTTTCCTTGTTTGCTAAATCAGGATTCTTTTCCTCGATTTGTTTCATTGCCAATTTCTTGGAGTCACTCAAAACATCTTCCAATAAAACAACGCGGCCGGACCGAGTTGACAACTTCTGCCCGTTTAACGTGATCAATCCAAACGGAACGTGGTGAATTTGGTCGGCCCAGTCGAAGCCCATTTCCGTCAACACAGCCTTCAATTGTTTGAAGTGGTTGATTTGTTCCGCCCCAACAACGTACAGGGATTGCACAAAGTTGTATTCACGTTTCCGGTAGATAGCGGCAGCTAAGTCACGGGTAATGTACAGTGTTGCCCCATCAGACTTTTTGATCAGGGCCGGGTTCAGGTCATACTTATCCAGGTCGACAACTTCGGCCCCTTTACTTTCATGCAGCAGGTGCTTGTCTTCCAGAATTTGAACCACTTCAGCCATTTTATCGTTATAAAAGGCCTCACCGTTATAGGAATCAAACGTAATTCCTAACTCATCGTAGATCTTCATGAAGGATTTCAGTGATTCTGACCGGAACCACTTCCACAAGCGCATGGCTTCCTCATCCCCGTTTTCAAGCTTCAGGAACCATTCACGGGCAGCATCGTCCATTTCAGGATGCGCTTTATCTTCTTCATGAAAACGCACGTAGTATTCCAGTAACTTGTTGATGGGGTCAGCTTTAACTTCTTCCTCGCTTCCCCACATCTTATACGCTTGGATCAACTTTCCAAACTGGGTTCCCCAGTCACCTAAATGGTTTACTTTGACGGGATTGTAACCCGTCTTAGCTAGGATGTTTGCCAATGCGTTTCCGATCACAGTTGAACGCAAGTGCCCCATTGAAATTGGTTTGGCAATGTTTGGGGATGACATGTCGATCGGCACGTTACCACCATGGCCAATGTCTTGTTGACCGTAATTTTCCTTTTCCGTTAGCACGGCGGTTAACGTATCAACCGCAAAATTTCCCTTTTTTAAGAAGAAATTAAGGTATGGTCCCACTGCTTGAACCGTTTCAAAGTCATCCGTTGCGACTTTTTCAGCCAGGTCAGCGGCAATCATGTTTGGTGCCTTGTGCATCGTTTTTGCCAACATGAAGGCGGGAAAGGCCCAGTCTCCCAGGTCAGAAGTTTTTGGTTGTTCCAACTTATCAACGATGGTCTCAACACTCAGTTCACCATCTAAAGCTGTACTAATGGCTGTTGCAATTAAAGTTTTATTATCCATAATGTCATCCTTTCTGCATAAAAAAGGACAGCCGCCCCCTACATGTTCATGTAAGAGGCGGTTGCCCGCGGTACCACTCTTATTGGACGGCTGTTACCAGTCATCCCACTCATTGATTAATTTATCAAACGGTTAACACGCTTCGTTTCGCTGAACCATCGCCTTCCATCGACCGCGACTCGCTTAGGATTCAGTGGTGAAACTACTTCTCTAACCGGAAACTCTTGATATTATAACAGCCTTTATCGTGAAACACAATCATTGCCCGTTGGCGACCAATTGCAACGTCATTTTCTGATGCATAATCCCAAAATCATCAAATGCATCACCTTCTGCTTTAAAACCAAGCGAGGCATAAAAAGCGGTTAAATACACCTGTGCCTCAACTTCAACCGTTGTTGCGGTCGTCTGTTCAGAAAGCCACGTTAATGCGGTCGTCAATACTTGTCGCGCCAAGCCGCGGCCACGATCCTGCTGTGCCACTAACACCCGGCCGATGTGCCACACAGCACCTTGCGCACCGGCATAAATGCGACAGTACGTTTCAAGATGGCCATCAGCCGCCTGCTCGAACAAATGCTGAGCCGTAAGATCAATGTCATCGACCTCGGGATAGGCACAGTTTTGTTCAACAACAAAGACATCCGTTCGTGCACGGTAGATCTGGTACAACTCAGGCGTTGATAACGCCGAAAATGATTTATTAAGCGTTGAAACCACCTCCTAGAATGATTTGCTTGTCAGTATAACACAGGCCACGTGCTATCAACGCTAAGGCCTTCGCATTTTAACTGTCAAAAAAGACTGACACAGAGGTCAGTCTTTTCATCATTAATTATAAAAGTAACCCCACGCGGTAGTGAATGAACATCGTTACAAGGCCAACAATCACATTTCTAATGATGGCACGTTTTGCTAAGCCGTCCCCCAGTTTGGCACTTAGATAACCCGTTAAGGCCACGGACAGGGTCACGGCAAAAATTGTCATGGGCCACTGAATGTTAACTGGTGAAAAGGTCATCGCAAAAAGTGGAAACAGTCCTCCGGCCGCTGCCGCAAAGAGCGATGAAAACGCAGCGTTCCACGGATTCATGTATTCACCTAGTTCAAGATCATCTTTAATTCGAACCAACGTGCCCAGTGGATTTTCGTGCATAAGTTCGTTTGTGATTGCCTGGGCGGTCTCCTCGCTAACCCCTCGTTCAACGTAGTACGCTTTGACAATGCCAGCCTCGACGTCTGGTTGGCTGTCCAACAGCGCCTTTTCTTCGGCCACGACGGCCTTTTCTGTATCTTTTTGTGAGCTGACCGACGCATATTCACCAGAAGCCATCGAAAACGCACATGCGAGTAAATCTGACAAACCAGCAATAAAAATTGTGAACTGATTGGTTGTTGCCACGGCAACTGAAAACAGTACCCCGACAACCGTTAAGATCCCGTCATTTGAGCCGAGCACACCAGCCCGTAACGTGTTCAATCGTTCCGCCATGGTCATTTTTGGCCGTGTTTTAGTTTTAACCCCATCTTGTTGCATTTACTTTCCCTCATTTCCTCATTCTCGATAAGCCTACCGTGCAAATAACAAACCAATGGCATAGGTAACGGCCATCGTCAAAATCCCAGCAACAACATTTCGCAGTGTTGCTTTATAACGATTCGCATTTCCAAGGGCTGCGGCTGTAAATCCGGTAACTGATAACGCAATTATTACTGAAATAATCGTGGCAATAATCCGGATTCGGGCCGGGAAGAAGGTAATTGCGACGAGGGGCAAAATCGATCCCAGCGGAAACGAAATCATGGAAGCAACTGCCGCTCCAATGGCACTGGTCTTCACTTTAGGATCAAAGCCGTAACGTTCCCGGACCCCAATGTATAACGGGTCACCGGCCATCATTTCATGGGCCGCTTGTTCAGAAAGTTCTGCTGAAATCCCCTGTTGCATATACTTATCCTTAATAAAGGTAATTTCTTCCGGCATGTGTTCAGCAACTGCAACCGTTTCACGCTGAATGGCCCGTTGCTCCGAGTCACGCTGCGTGCTAACGGAGACCCATTCCCCCATCGCCATAGAAATTGTTCCGGCAAGCATGCCGGCAATCCCGGCTAGGAAGATCGCGTTCGGACTGTTCGTCGCTCCCGCCACCCCGATAACGATCCCAGCAACAGATAAAATACCATCGTTAGCACCCATCACGCTAGCTCGCATGATGTTGATGCGTTGTGCTAGTGAGGCGGTCGGCCGCTTCTTCTTCTCTACTGTTGTTTCCATCCTAATTGCCCCATTCTTTGTTTCATTCATTTACATTTAGAATGATTCTAAATATCTATGAATATCGTACCACATTCCTGCTGAACTGCAAGCCCGATTAAACAGACACTTGCGGCAGTTTAGTTAAATGCCACGTGTAAATTAATTTAATTTACTTTTCAATAAGTTCGTTGACCGCTTATATATTTTATTATAAAATATTTTTTATAGAAAAGAATTTTAATTCCTATTTATAAAACCACCTTTTTGGCGTCAAAATCCAGTTAAAAATGATTTTATAAAAAATTCTAATTTTATGAATATTTATTAAAAATAATTTTCAAGCACAATTTCATTTATTTTCAAAAACCATTATTACCATTTGCACTGCGTGAATCATGTGCCATCGCATGCCTTTTCTCACGGCCATCACTTCTTTACGATTTTAAAACGAAAACGGAGTCTCGTTTATGGATAAATTTTTTGGTCTTTTATTTGCCGCCCTTTTTGCTTACGCCGCCTACCGCCTTTATCAACGAAAAACAATGACAAAGTGGCTACGAATTAGCTTACTAATTCTCACCAGCATTTTCGCCATTGCATCACTCATCGGACCGTTTAGTTCTTCTGAGCAAACCACGGCACCACGATCCACTACTTCAACGGGCAGTTTGTCACCTCGTCAGCATAAAAAAGCCACTAAAACAATCACAAGTTCACACGTTGACGATTCATCATCTTCAACTCGAAACTCAATGAGCCAGTCTATTGCTGAGAGTACGTCGGCGAGCCAATCACTTGAAGAAAGCGCCTCGCGCCAATCAGTTGACGCTGCCAAGCAGTCATCAAGTGCCCAATCCGCCGCAAACGCAGCCGCAGCAAGCTCGCAAAAGGCCGTTGCTGAACAATCCTCAACGGTGGCGACCACAGAGGGCGGTATCATCGGTGATTCAAAGTCACACATCTACCACATGCCAGATCAGGTATCCTATCATATCAGCCCCGCTAACGCTGTTACATTCAGTTCAGAATCAGAAGCGCAGGCTGCTGGCTATCGAAAGTCACTTCGGTAAGGTTCTCCGCTTAATTTAACCGGAAGTCGTTACCATTTCTCGCTAATAATAAAGGCACACAGTCACCCGATTGTGTGCCTTTATTATTTCTGACCGTTTAATCCTTGCCAACCAACGAAACACAAAAAGCCCCGACCTTGTCATAACGACGAAGATCGAGGCTTCAATTAACTATTGGTTTAATCTCGTTAAACATTAAATAGTGACTTTCAATGATGTTCCAAGTCACCGAGAGGATGAGTATTGCTTTCAACTCATTGGTAACAGAGTAACACATCCATTCAGAATAAGCCAGGATTTAAGTTTAGCTACCATATTGAATCAAACACGCAGCACGTCGCTTCACCTAGTGCGCAACCGGTTCACGATTCCCCAGACGGACTTTCTTGACGCCCATCTTTTTATTAGCGACGTCGCTTTCTTTAAACCCAAAGGCCCACGTGCAGGCAAACGAAACGACCAATGACGTTGCGCTGGCCAACAAGTACCCCCAGAAGCTGGCATCTAGTCCCTTTGGATTAACAAACGACGTAAAACCGATCAAGGAACCCGTGAATCCCCACATATTCACTCGTAATAGACCAGTTATGAGACCACCCGCAGCACCACCAATACAAGCTGTGATAAAGGCCCGCCCATACTTCAGGTTAATCCCGTACATTGCGGGTTCCGTAATTCCGCTAAACGCAGAAATTGTGGCCCCGGCAGCCAGTTCACGAAGACTGGCCGTTTTTGTCTTTAAGAGAATTGCCAGGACCGCCCCACCTTGCGCCACCATGGAAGCAGAAACTAATGCGTTAATTTGAGAACTTCCGTCCGCAGCAATTTGATTAGCCACAATTGGGATCACCGCCCAGTGCAACCCAAAGATAACGAGACACTGGTAGAACCCGCCAATAATTACCCCGGCAACTGTCGGACTGGCATTATAAAGCCACATCAAGCCAGCGGCAATTCCAGAACTCAAAATACTAATGATGGGCCCCACAACAATGAGGATAACAGCACTGACCGCAAACACTTCAATCAATGGGTTAAAGATCATTTGCAATGCCATTGGCATATGTTTTTTCAACCATGGTTCTAGTTTGGCAGCCATGTACGCAGCCGCAATAATTGGGAAGATGGAGTACGAATAATTCACTAAATGGATGGGCAGTCCAAAGAGATTGACATTCATGTTGACGCCGAGAAAGTAACTTTTTGACGTCTGGGCGGCCGCTTTAACAATCGTCGGGTAAGTCATAACCCCACCAATAATGGCCACAATGATCGGGTCGGCACCAAGTCGGCGCGCCGCCGTGTAACCAACAAAAATTGGGAGGAAGAAGAAGACTGAATCCCCCATGGCGCTGACGATCACGTACGTTGAACTGGTGGCAGATACCCAATGAAACGTGGTCGCTAACGCGAGCGTGCCCTTTAAGATCCCAGCTGCGGCCAGTAAACCAATGATGGGAATCATGGACCCAGTAATCACACCGATCAACTGAGAAAAATAAAACTTTGTGGCTGGCCACATCCCTTTAGGAGCGACCTGTTTTGGCGCTGCAACACTGGCGTCACCGTCTTCAGAAAATTCGGGTCCAAGAACCTTAATGACCCCGTTATAAACCTCCGTCACGGCTGGTCCGATGACAACTTGATACTGACCACCTGACTTGGCAATATCAATAACACCATCCAGGTTCCGAATGGCTTCGTCATCCGCTTTGTGATCGTCCTTGAGGTAAAAACGCACCCGTGTAATACAGTGAATCACGCTATTCACGTTGGCCTTGCCACCAACGAGTTGCACGATCTGTTTAGCCAGTGTTTCATACTTGGATTCACCCTTAGTCGTGGACGCTGCCGCTGAATCTTGCTGAGCCGTCTTGAGGGTTACATCCGCCGCAACATCACCAGCCGTAACCGTTCCTGGTTTAACCGTTAAATGATCCAAAACAGCATCAGTGTTAGTAATTGCTGTAATCACGGTCTTTTGCTTGCCTGCGTGGTCAATTTCAGCCAGGTTCATGGTGCCAACGACATCGCCAGCAGTTACGGTAGCGCCCTCCTGGATCGTTATGTCAAACGGACCGCCGTTTAGCTCCACCGTGTCAATTCCTAGATGAACGAGCACTTCCATCCCACTTGCCGTTTTAAACCCCAGCGCATGGCCAGTGTGCGCAACCAACATCACCGTGCCACTAACGGGAGCGACAATATGCCCGTCTGTTGGTTCAATCCCAAACCCATCACCCATCATTTTTTGTGAAAAAACCGGATCCTTTACATCAGTGATGGGCATCATCTGCCCTGTAACTGGTGCCATAATTGATGCTTTATTGTTTGCCATTGTGCTCAATCCCCTCTCAACAAGTGATTACCAACGTAAAATGCAGTGCTTTGGTAAGGCTGTAATGTCTGATCATTTGGCTTTGCGTCCACATAATTACTGATTAACACGCGAGCGTCTAAATAGTCTCTCGGCACTTGAAATGGCTTGGTGTGCCCCGAAAAGTTTGCAACCACCAGTAACCGTTCTGTGCCCCAGCGACGCTCGAAACCATACACATCATCATCAACCGTCGGAACAGCGAGAAAGTCACCGTCACTGATCAATTTAAACGTGTGGCGTAACGCAATCAGTCGTTGATAGTAGCTAAAAATTTGTTGACTCATTGGTGCGCCCTGGTGAATGATGGCTTGATTAGTGGCGCGAAGCCACGGGGTCCCTGTGGTAAAACCGGCCTGTGCGTCATTTTGCCACTGCATTGGTGTTCGACTATTATCCCGCGCTTTCCGTTGAACGATTCGAAACGCCGTTGCGGGGCTTTTGCCTGCCGTAAGCAATGCCTGGTACGCGTTGTGCGCCTCCACATCGACATAATCATTCATGCTGGTGTACTCAGGATCACTCATCCCCAGTTCCTCCCCTTGATAAACGAACGGGGTTCCTCGCGACAGGTGAACGACATTTGCCAACATTTCAGCGGCCTGAACCCGGTAGCGGCCCACATCGCCAAACCGGTCTAACGCCCGCGGCTGATCATGGTTATTCCAAAAAAGTGCTGGCCAGCCGCCGTCAGCTGCTAAATTTGTTTCCCATTTGGTCAATGTTTCCTTGAGCAACCGGTAATTAACAGGCTGATCGGTCCACTTTTGACCGTGGTCATAATCCACCTTTAAGTGATGAAAATTAAACGCCATGTTCAGTTCGTGTTTTTGCGGTTTGGTGTAGGCAACGCTCGCGGCCATTGTGGTCGAAGATAATTCACCGACCGTCACGATTTCTGGATCACGACCAAAACTCATTTGATTTAACTGCTTAAGGTACGTTTCGACGACCGGTTGATCTGTGTAACGCGTGCGACCATCCGTTCCGGCAACGGCATCCGTCAGCGGCTCTGGCTTGCCAATAACGTTGATAACATCAAAGCGAAATCCCTGGACCCCCTTTTGACGCCAAAAATTAATGATCTGGGCGCATTCGTTGCGGACCGCCGGATTACGCCAGTTCAAATCAGCCTGTGACTGGTCGTAAAGGTGTAGATAATATTTTCCAGTCGTTCCAAACGGCGCCCAGGCGGGGCCACCAAACTTTGATTGCCAATTGGTCGGTAATGAGCCATCCGGTTTCGGCGCCTGGATCAGATAATATGCTTGGTATTTTTCATCGCCAGCCAGCGCAGCTTGAAACCAGGGATGAGTCGTTGACGTGTGGTTAAACACCATGTCGAGCATGACCCCAATACCCACGTTTTTGAGTACGGCGACTAATTCTTCAAAGTCCGCCATGGTCCCAAATCGTGGATCAACCGCGCGGTAATCCGCGACATCATACCCATTATCCCGTTGCGGCGAAACAAAAAACGGGTTAAGCCAAACCATGTCGATGCCTAACAACTGTAAATACGGGACTTTTTCGATAATGCCCCGAAGATCCCCCAGCCCATCACCGTCGCTATCATAAAAAGACTTTGGGTAAATTTGATAGATCACCTTTTGTCGAAAATCCATTGTTCTGTTTCCTCTCTCCAGCCTTGATTTTTCCCACTCATTCCGCATGAATCCGGCGCGCAAAGCTTTCAAACCGAAATTTATCGGCTCTGTGCCGTGACTCTGTATAAGAAATCGTGCGGCCATCCGTTAAACTCGTTTTGCTCCGAACCACCACAATGTCCGTCTGGCCGTCAAGATCAAGAAGCCGTCGATCCATTTGGGTTGCTGCTTCGATGGTAATGAGCTTTTGGGCGACACCGATGCTTAGATCCAGGTCATGTTCGAAATATTCAAACAATGAATTTGCCGCTTTGACCTCTGGAATCGTTAACACAACGTCTGGAGAAATATAATCTTTGTCAATAATCACGGCCAGGCCATCGATCACCCGAAGCCGTTCCACATAGAGCATTGTTTGCGCCGTAACATCTGGATTTAATGCCCGAAAATCGCGGACTGGCAATGGCCGCCCTTCAATTCGCTGCACGCGCGTATCGACCCGAATGCTCAACCGTTCAGAAACCTCTTTATAACTGGTCAAACCAGAAACTGGAAGAACAAAATCACTTCGTGCTAACACCAGTGAGCCCTTGCCCCGAATCTTTTGAATGACGCCACTTTCCTGCATCAGGGTCAACGCTCGGCGAATCGTTTCCCGCGATGTTTCAAACCGTTCAGCTAATTGGTTTTCACCCGGTAGGAATGTCCCAACAGAAATTTCACCACGACTAATTTCTGTCATTAACGTATCGTACACACTGGTGTATTTTTTAAGCATTGAGAAACCTCCTCTCTTTTTGTAACCGCTTTCATATATGACGATAAAGCTTGTCTATACAATCCCGCAAGTGTTGGGATCACCACGCGGCAGTCTTATCCACACATTTAGTTGCTCAATGCCCAGTCTTAAAGGAACTTTCCCAGAGCAACCCATTTGAAAAAAATATTAAAAAAGCCAACGATCAACTGTCTTGTCTATGTAAAGATTCAGTGGTTAAACATTAGCAGCCCCTAAGTGTTTGATGACGTTCATCCTGACTTGGGCTTGTCATCCACCCTCACGTTTCCGAACCAAATCGCTGTCAAAAAAAGTGCCTAACTTCCAAAAATGGAAATTAGGCACTCCGCTTACGCATGTTTATCGCTTAGTCTAAATCAATTACATTCGGAAAGTGAGCAAGCCGTGCTTTCTCTCCAAGCTCTTCCTCAATGCGCAAGAACTGGTTGTACTTTTCCACCCGTTCACTGCGCGCCGGCGCACCACTCTTAATTTCGCCAACATTTGTTGCAACTGCTAAATCAGCGATGTATGGATCACCCGTTTCGCCAGAACGGTGTGACATCATCGTTGTGTAGCCATTTTTACGGGCTAACCGAATTGCTTCCAGTGTTTCCGTGATCGTCCCGATTTGGTTTGGCTTGATCAATAAACTGTTAGCCATCCCTTGCTTGATGGCTTTCCGAATAAGGATTGGATTTGTACAAATATTGTCGTCCGTCACAATCTGAACCCGGTCACTATTTGCCGTCGTGAACTTCTCAAAGTTATCCCAATCGTCTTCTCCAAACGGATCTTCGATCGACACAATTTCCGGAAACGCATCGAGAAGGCCTGTGTAGTAAGCTGCCATTTCGTCGGCTGTTTTGACTGATCCTTCAAACTTATACGTCCCGTCTGGTTGTGCAAAACTCGTGGCTGCCGCATCAAAAGCAATACCAATGTCGGTCCCGGGTTCGTAACCAGCTGCGATAATTGCTTCATGGAGCATTTTTAATGCTTCTTCACTCGAAGGCAAGTCTGGCGCAAAACCACCTTCGTCACCTAAACCAGTGGCGTAGCCCGCCTTCTCCAGTAAGCCCGCTAACGTGTGGTACGTGTTCACAATTTTCTCAAACCCGTCACGGAAACTGGTCCGTTTAATGGGTGTAATCATGAATTCTTGCATATCGATCCCGTTATCCGCATGTTCCCCGCCGTTAATGACGTTATGGAACGTTTGTGGTAACTCTAAGTCGACACCACCCAGATAACGATACAGCGGTTCGCCCTTCGCATTTGCGGCTGCCCGGGTCGTTGCCATTGAAACCGCAAGAATCGCGTTTGCCCCCAACCGGGCCTTATTCGGTGTGCCATCCAGATCAATCATCACCTGATCGATTTGGGCTTGGTCAAACGGCGACTTCCCCTTTAATGCCGCATTGATTTCCGTATTAACGTTGTTCACGGCTTTGCTAACGCCACGCCCACCGAGACGGTCACCACCATCACGTAACTCGACGGCTTCATTTTCTCCCGTTGATTTTCCGGACGGAACTTCTGCCCGCCCGCGGGTCCCATCACTTAGAATGACGTCTGCCTCAACGGTTGGATTGCCCCGTGAATCAAAGATTTCGCGTGCCTTAACCTGTTCAATTGTTTGCATAATTTCGACTCCCTTTATTTACGTGATTTTTTAATGTGACAAGTTCAGTTTGACATGAGCTGATTCGTTAGCCGCCTCATTCACCATCACTTCCCATCACATGGCGCCGGTAGAAACGTTGTTTAAACGCATCCATCAGTGTTCCGACAATTAACACTGTGCCTAAGACCAACACCGTGGTGACCACGCTAACCGCACCGGTCAACCAACCAGCGGTCACAATAACAATTGTCACCACAATGTTTAAGCCAACCATTCCGGAAACTGCCCGGCTTGGATAACTCCGCCACCATGACTTATCCGTTCTGGTCATCAAAATTGTCATCATTGAGGAAAACATCAGGTACATCAATAACGTCGAACTGACCCAGCCGGCGGAAAAGTGCCAAATTTGTTGGTTTAAAATGATCATCGCTAAGCCTACAATCAACCAGCCGGTGGCCAACCAGGCGGCTAATCGGCTAATGGTCGGGAGATCCCACCGCGGTGTCGTTTGGAGATCACCCGTCCGGTCGGTTCCCAGTACTAATGTCACTAAATCGTTAAGCACCACGATCAAAACAATTAAATTCAGTGAAATTGGGAAACGACCCGTTAGCATAAACCCAAACGTTAACAGGGCTGTGAGGACCGCTGTCCGTGATAACTTCGTGATGGTCCAGGTCATCATCCGCTGATATACGCGCCGACCACTTGCAACGACCACACCAACATCAATCAGCCCAGCATGAGCCAACACTAACCGAGCCGCTTGTTTAGCGATGTCACGGGCATTAGAAACGGCCATGCCGACGTCTGCCTGATGAAGAGCGGCCGCATCATTGACCCCGTCACCAATCATCCCAACCACGTTACCTGCTTCTTGGAAACGCTGAACAATTGTTTGTTTATCCTGTGGATAGACGTTAGCAAACCCACCAATAGTCGTTAAATCAACGGGGTGATCGATGCCATTAACGATTGCGCCCGTTAAGCCGATTTGACTGGCAATTGCTTGGGCCGTGCTCACGCCATCACCTGTTAACATCACGATTCTGATCCCCGCAGCTTTTAACTGTGCAATTTGATCAGCAATATTCGGCTGAAGTGTATCAGAAAACCCGAGGAGCCCAACTAACTGTGATTGTTGCTGATCATCTGTGACCCCAACCGCTAGAACCCGCTGACCTTGATCGGCCAAGTTGCTAACCGCTGACTGCGACACCGTTAGATTTAACCGAGTGGCCACGGCCTCTGGCGCCCCAAACGTGATCGTCTTTGCAACACTGTCCTCAATAATTTTGGCTTCGGCAACCTTTTTCCGAGCATCAAACGGAATAAATTCTGTCACGGCGGGAATGATGGCGGCTTGTTGACCGGTTCCCGCCTGCACAGCCTTACTGATTGCGTCCTGAGCTGTTGCGCTGGTTGCAACCCGCGCCCACGATAACAATTGTTGTTTGGTAAAGGTTACAACTGGTTCAACACTCACTAATGCCTGTTTGTTTTCTGTCAGTGTCCCAGTCTTATCAACCAACAGAACGTCCATCGTCCCGGCTTCCTGAATCCCACTAAGCCCCGTTGCAAGAATGTTCTCCCGCGCAAGCACCTGTGCTTCAACCGCATTGGCGACCGTAAAACTTGCTGGCATCGACACTGGAATCGTCGCGATGATTAAAATTGCAATAAATGGTAATAACTCTTGCCAACTGGTGTGATGGAAAATTGCGGCAATCACTAACACCACGGTTAGTGCTGCATCTAAGTAGGCTAAGTAGCGAACAACCGTGAACAATAACCGTTCCAGTCGCCCTGGAACATCCGCAGTTTGTGCTAATGTGACGGTCTTCCCATAACTGCTGGTTGCCCCGACCGCACTTACTTCGGCAATCACTTCGCCACCAACGACCATGCTCGCAGCCGTTAGTAGATCACCAGTTTCTCGCGCGACGGCAACCGTTTCACCCGTCACTGCCGATTCATCAGCACTCGCTTGCCCAACAACAATGCGGGCATCGGCCGGAACCATGTCGCCTGCACGAAGATGGATGATGTCCCCAACCACCAAGTCATCGGCTGGTTGAAACGCCCACTGGCCATCGCTTAAGGTGCGCGCCGTTGGCACTAATCCTTGCTGAACGAACTTTAGTGCCCGGTTAGCCCGGCGTTCTTGAATTGCGCCATCAATGGCTGAAAAGAGTAGCATGCCAACGACCACAACCGCCTGCAAGAGCTTTCCAAGCGCCAATTCAAACACAATTGCCGCCTCAAGGAGCCATGGAATGGGCCCCCACAGCCGTTTTACCGTACTTTGCCAGAACGTTGTCTGTTGATAGGCAACATGGTTATCACCGTGTGCCTGCCGACTGGCCGCTTGCTCACTACCGGTTAACCCCTGTCCGCGGTACTGTTGCTCAAACCGATCCACTGTTTCAACATGGTGCCGTTCACTTTCCGTTTGTTCCATCTTTACCAACTCCCCCTCAATGTGCTGGTTCAAAAAAAATGACGCCTACCACACCAAAAAAGATGTAGTAGACGTCATCAGAACCCGCAGGCCTTTATGGCGAACGTCATCGCCAATTAAGTTTTCTTTACGCACTTATAATAGTTCTTCGGTTACTGAGTTGCAAGGAAAAATGTTTACTTTGTTGATTATTTTGAAAATTTTCATCACGTGTTTGAAAACGACCGCCTGATTTTCATTGGCAATCACTCATTCAGGCGGTGCAGTCATTTTTAATGAACAAAAAAACGTCACGGCTCATCTGAGTCATGACGTTTTCGATAAAAGAATTAATTTAAGCGGGTGACGAGAATCGGACTCGCGACACAAGCTTGGGAAGCTTGGATTTTACCACTAAACTACACCCGCAAAACTTCAACTTTTATAGTTTAGCATAGCAATCCATTTCTGTCAGCACTTTTTATTAATTTTATGCACCAAATTTCGGGTTCGCCTGTCATTCACTTATGCAGCAGGCTTTTCACCAGAATTCTTATGATCTAACGTTGTGCGTTGCGTCAGGTAATAATACGCACACAGGCCAACGTAGATGCCAACCGTTAAGACCGTTATGATCCACGTTGTTGATAATAAAATCCCAAAGAAGACCAACACCAACGCGATTAATGAAAACCACGACGTCCACGGATATAAACTTGTGTGATACGTGTTCACGTCAAAGGCCACCTTCCGGCTTCGAATATGCCCCACACAAAGTAACATCCAAATCACTAAAATGGTGTAACTGATGGAACCTACCAAATAGGTAAACAAGGTATTCCCAATGAAAAACGTGACCAGAACGCCCGCAAACAACGACAGGGAACAAGTAAGGACTGCAACAAACGGGACGTGATTGCGATTCAACCGGGTTAGCGCAGCAGTCACCTTTGTTTGCCGCCGGTTTCGTTGATTTTGAACAAATAACAGTCGTGAGGCCGAATAAATGCCGGAATTAATGGATGAAATTAACGCCAAAATGATGACGAAGTTAACAATGTCCGAGGCATACGGAATGTTTAACAGTTGAAAAACGGCAACAAACGGACTCACCTTATCTGTAAGTTGGTTCCACGGAAACAACGTGACGATAATAAAAAATGGAATCAGATAAAATGTGATGATCCGCACCATGATGCCGTGAACTGCCTTAGGAATCACCTTTTGCGGATTCTTCACTTCGCCTAACGTAATCCCAATTAACTCAGAACCCGCAAATGAGTAAATGACGATCAGCATGGCACTTAACACACCAAAGCCCCCATGAGGGAAGAAGCCACCGTGAGCCGTTAGATTTGTAAACGCATGCGGTGCTGTCACCATGTTGCGGCCAATCAAAAAGACACCCGCAAAGATAAAAAAGATGATGACAGAAATCTTCATTATTGCCAGCCAGTACTCTGTTTCAGCAAACCAACGAACCGACATGAGGTTGATTCCAGAAATGGTGACGGCAATGACCAAAACGATCGCCCACGTCGGCACCTGTGGAAACCAAACCTGAATGAAACTAGCTGCGGCAATGGCTTCGGCGGTGATGTCGACAAACCACATCGTGAAGTACGCCCAGTCAACCATGTACGCCGCAAACGGACCCAAGATAGGCGCCAAGAGCCCAGAAAATCCGGTCGCGGATGAATTATTGGCGGTCATCTCCGCCATTCCCTGCATGATGAACAACAAAATGAGTCCACCAAGCAAATAGGCTAAGATGACGGCTGGTCCCGCTGTGTGGACCGCGTTCGCGCTTCCCTTGAATAACCCGGCACCAATGGCGCCACCGAGCGCCAGCATGGTTATATGGCGACTTGTTAATGATCGTTCTAGCTGTGGTGCTTGTTCTTGTGTTGGCATAAACTCATCCTTTCATTCCCGTTGGTCCAAAAAAAACGTCCCTTAGATCAGTTAAGATCTAAAGGACGTTTTCACGTGGTACCACCTTTTTTTCAATGACAGTGTCATCTCTTCTTTGCAAAGTTTCCTCTACAAAACTGGTGGATAACGGGGCGTCCCCCGACACACCTCGAGTGGTGTGTGCCTGAATTTGCCTTTCAACCAAGTGGTTATCATACCCTTTCACCAACGGTACTCGCTTTGCATAACGACTTGCCTACTCCGCAACATTCAATCAACGGTTTTGTTAAATTAACGATATATTACATTACCATGAGAATGTCGTCAACCTTTTTTTAATTTTGACATACAAAAAAGAGCACGGCGTTAATGGCCATGCTCATCATTGTTATTTTTTATCCTGATCGTCGTCATCTTCAGCATCTGGATCTGGCTCAGGTACTGGTGCTGCCTTGATCACTTTGATGTCATCGTTTTTAACCACGGCCCGACGGTTCATTTCGCTAACCGTCATACTATCACCATCGTTATAATCATCGATTAAAATAAGGGCCGAGTTTTCATAAACCTTTTCCAGTTCACCACCGAAATCATGTTCAAACGGACCAAACTTCTTAGCGGTAACAACATCTCCAACGTGTAATTCAGCCATTTATTTCACCTCAAGTTCCGGATCACACTGGGTGATCATCGGTTATTCTGGTCCCATGCAAACTTGCATACGAGAATGTATCTTAACAAAATTCACAACAAAATTCAACTTTTGCTCTCTGCTGGGCTTGTGGCCTCTGAAATCGCTTTGTCCTGTTCATTTTGATCATGCATGTTTTGTAGATTTCGTAACTGCCGAATTGCCCGCATGTATGATGGAATCAACACAATACACGAGCCGACCCAGGCCAGTGGTTCGGCCGAAACTGCCCCGGCATAGCCAAGTGGACCAACCAAAAAGAAGGCTGTCAGGGTCCGCATGACCAGTTCCGCAATTCCCGCAAACGTCGGCATTGCTTGCTGACCAACCCCTTGAAGGGTATTTCGGATAATAAATAAGACTGCTAGAAAAATATAACTCGTCGCAATCACATTGAAGTACGTTTGTGACAATTGGAGGACGTGTTCATTCCCATTGCTGATGAAAAGCTTCACCAATGAGCGGCCAAAAACCACTTCCAAAATTCCGACCGCAATGGCAAAACCACCTGACAAAACGAGGGTTTGTCGAACCCCCGTGATAATTCGGCGGTACTTTCCGGCGCCCATATTTTGCGCCGCGAATGTTGCCATCGTTACCCCAAATGAGGACATCGGCATTGTCGCAATTTGGTCAATTTTACTGGCCGCTGTTGACGAAGCCACCGAATCGGTTCCCAAGCTGTTCAGTGCAGCCTGCATGACAATCGTTCCGATGGCAATGATCGACATTTGAAAACCCATTGGCAATCCGGTTGCAAAGTGTTCCCACAGTTGCCCCAGTCCGGCCCGCATGTCCTGCGCAGTGATTCGTAGTAACGGGACGTGCCGCCAAATGTAAACCATACATAAGATGCTGGCAATCATTTGTGAAATCACCGTCGCATAACCGGCCCCGGCAACACCCATATGAAACACAAGAATGAAAACCAGTTCTAAAATAACGTTAATAACAGTCCCAATAATCAAAAAATATAACGGCGTCCGTGAATCACCCAGCCCGCGGATCATGTTTGATAACAGGTTAAACGCCACGGAGGCAAAGATTCCTGCAAAAATGATGGAAATAAACGTTTGGGCATCATGATAAATTGCAGTCGGTGTTTGCATTAAGTAAAGAATTGGGTGCACAAATGCTAACGACAGCACGGTTAGTGTCACCGTGACCGCAATGCTAATCCAAATGCTCGCGGCAAAGCTTTCGCGAACGCCCTTTGCATCCCGGGCCCCAAATCGCTGGGCAGTCACAATTGATAGCCCCGCCGTCAGTCCCTGCGCAAAACCAATGATCAAAAAGCTGATTGACCCGGTTGATCCAACGGCCGCAAGTGCGTCGACACCAAGCGTCTGCCCCACAACAACCGTATCTGAAATGTTGTACAACTGCTGGAATAAATTCCCAATGAGCAGCGGCATTGTAAACAAGAAAATTAATTTTAAGGGCTTTCCCTCGGTTAAATCACCCACACTGCGACCTCCTTTATCACTTCGACCGTTGGCGAATTTATTTAGCGCATTAAACACTGCTTAACGCCGTGGTTTAACCATGCTAGAATAACTATAATTACATGTCAAGTTGTGTGCACGGAAAGGACCTCATTATGAACCTACTTATCGCCAGTCACCTCTGGGGCGCCATTTTTTTACTCATTACCGTAATTGCTGGACTTGCTAGCAAAACGGAAAAACGCATTAAGGTCTGGCTCATGTGGAGTCGTGTTTTGTACATGATTATGATCATTAGCGGCGTCATCGAGGCCGCCGGAACGTTCAGTCATGCCCCACTACTGACCATCATTAAGGGTCTCTTCGGCATCATTTTAATTGGTCTCATTGAAATTGTTTTTGCAAGAAAACAGGAGACCCACGTGACGACCACCCTTTACTGGCTGCTCGGTGCTGGCTTTCTGCTGACCATTATTTTAGGGGTGTCACTTCACATCTTCAGTTAAACCGTTCCAAAACGCCTTTTACCAATGATAATGGCCGATTTCCCGCCGTGGGAAATCGGCCATTTTAATTTGCTTCCTTATCAAACAGGGTCATCGGCGCCCGGCCTTAGCCCTCTAAATCAGCCACGACTCGTTTAGCCACCGCCATGTCCGTTGGGTATGGTGTGTCAACGCCCCGCACCTTTTGATACGGATCTTCACCCTTCGCCGCCAAAACCACAATATCGTTGCCATGACTATCTGAAATGGCATCATGAATGGCTGTTGGGCGATCAATCTGCACGTGGACATCCACGCGCTCGTGATCAATGTGCGCATCAATTTGGGCCGCAATGTCAGCAGGATCTTCATAACCAGGATCATCCGCCGTGAGGTAAACCACATCCGCTTCTTCATTCAGTGCCTTACCAAACCCTTCGCGCCGTGAGATCCCCTTGTCACCAGGGCTCCCCACCACAACGATCACCCGGCTATCGTCATACTGTTTGTGTAAAAACGACAACAATGCTTTAACAGAAGCGTAATTATGGGCATAATCCACAAATATCGTGCCATGTTGCTTTGTTTGCACTGATTCGAACCGTCCTGGAACACGGGTCGTTGGCAGACTCGTTTGGGCCTGCGCGACTGTGGCCCCGGCAAGTGTTGCCGCAATGATCGAAGCCACCGCATTACTTTCGTTATAGTCACCTGGTAACGCCAACTCATAATCACCACTAACGTCAATGGCTGATTCATTTGCCGTCGCTGACACTGTGAACTTAGCGTCCTTCAGGTTATCTTCATTGCTGCGGAACCGAAAGTTTACCGGGACATCAATCGTTGGCGTAACCCCTTCGCGGGCATACACATAGATGTTTTCTGGTGCCGTTGTCATTTTGGCCGCCATGTACACGTCTTTCAAGTGGTCTGTTTCAGCATTGATAATACACCGCCGCGAGTTGACCAACAGTTGTGATTTACAGAATAAATAGTCAGCAAACGTGGGGTGCTCATTACGGCCGATGTGATCTGGTGTAATGTTCAAGAACACACCAACATCATACGTCAAGCCGAAGACACGGTCCCGTTTATACGCCTGTGAGGAGACCTCCATCACTAGGTGGGTCATCCCTGAATCCACCGCTTCCCGCATGTCATGGAATAGATCCAGTGATTCCGGTGTGGTTAAATCAGACTTAAATTCTTGCTCTGGACGTGGGCCGAGGATTCGATCAATCGTCGAAAACAGCGCCGTTTTATTTTCAGTCGATTGCTGAAGGATGCCCCGTGTAAAGTAGGCCGAGGTCGTCTTCCCTTTCGTCCCCGTAAAGGCAACGATGAACAGGTCATCTTGGGGATAGCCATAAAACGCCGCCCCCAGCAGTGCCATTGCTTGCTGAACGTTTGAAACAATGAAGCCCGTAACGGGTTGCTCTGGGTAGGCGATTTCTGACACGTACCCGGTAATCCCGGCCGCAACGGCCGTTTCAAGGTAAGCAACGTTAAAATTTCCTTTGCAGAAAAATAACCCGTTAGCTGCGGCCGTTCGTGAATCATAGGTCACAGACGTCACGTCCAGTTCACCAGCACCTGGCGTCGGTTGAACGACATCAACCAATAAATGATGTTCGCGCAAAATCAGCTGGATCTGTGCGCTTGTTAAATGCAATTTTGCCATAGGTTCACAAACTTCCCCTAACGTTTTTTTGAAACTTCATTATACACCATTTTTTGATTAGCTTTTGGCGATCCCACTTCAATGACCAAATCATGGCCGTCGTCCTGGTTCACGATTAGTGACGTGTTGGTTCGTCACGATCTGGAAACCAGTAACTACTTTCAATCGTCTGAAGCAACTTGACCAATTGGACCGTCTCCGTTGCGTCGTGAACCCGTAAAATTCGGCCCCCATGTAAATACATGTACGCTTCCGCAATCAGGGTCACAGGCAGGCGGTCATCTTTGGCCAAGCCAAAGAGCTTATGACCAAAGCCCTTCCGCGAAATCGCAATCATTAACGGGCGTTGCAGCGGTAAAAACTGGTCAATATTGCGCATCATGGTAAAGTCTTGGTACCCATCAGCAACCTTGGCGTAACCAATTCCTTCATCCAGTGCGATCCGTTCACGGTCAATGCCCGCTGCTTCCAGCGCAGCAAGATTATCGGTGAAAAAGTCTCGCATGGATGTGGTCAAATTTTCATATTCATGCCCCCGACTGGCGTGCATCGTTAACACCCCAACGGATGATGGTGCCAGCAGGGTCAACTTTCGAAGGTCATCTGTAAACGCATTAACATCATTAATGATGTCGACACCCTCCGCCAAAACGGCCTTCATCACCGGCAACTTGTATGTATCAACTGCAATGGCCACCTCCGGAAAACGCGCCTTCACCGCCCGAATGGCAGGAACCACCCGGTCAATTTCGACATCCACGGGTAGTTCTTTAAACCCGGGACGGGTCGTTTGCCCACCAAGTTCAATGACGGGAACGCCCGCGTCCACCAGTTCTTGAACCCGGTTCAAAATACTCGTCATCTCAACGTAACGACCACCATCATAAAATGATTCTGGGCTAACGTTAACAATTCCGTAAATGAGCGGCGTGGTTGACACGTTAAAGTCAAATCGTCCGGCCAGCCAGTGGACTTCGCGAGCCCGTTGAATGGTTTGCAATGTTTCAACCAGCGCCGAATCAGCAAATTGTCGCTCAAGTTGGTTCGCTAGGACTGGCAAAGCAGCACTGTTCACCAGCGTTTGAATGCTTGCTTGATCCGCACTGCTGGAAAAAGTAACGGCATCAAGATTTCCAAGTAATGCAACCAAACGGTTCTGTTCTTCACCACTGAACTCACTAAATTGGAGCCCAATCTGTTGATGATGCGCCATGGCATCCGCGAGTGCTGCTTCTGCAAACGTTGTCGCTGGTTTAGTTGTTAATTCACTGAGTTTCATTAAATTACCCCCACTGCGCGCATCTTCTCTAATAAAACGGGCACTGCCTTTCCCCGTGGTGTAAACGGAATTCGAGCTGCGTCCGGCAATTCTGCCAGCGTCAGGCCCACTTCTGGAAGCCACATAATTTTGTCAAACCCGACGCTATGGTTACCGCGCGGAGCACTTGGCACCGTAAAGTTGGTTTGCCCCGTTGCTGTTAACCACGTTTCATTTGGTCCCGCAACTGTTAGCGTGGTTGTCAACGTCGCGGTCCGTGGTTCACCTGCATGTTGATTTAACAATTCAAGAATATAGTCATTCATCGCCGCATCGGTTTGTGCATGCGCCATCAGTTCGCGCATGGTCGTGATGCCAAAATGGTCTGGCAATGCATCCACCAACAAACCACTGTCATCGGCAATGACGACAGCCTCTGGCAGAAGCGTTTGGACAAACCGTGCTTTGCCCTCCGCGTTATTCGTAAAATCCGCCGTGCCCTCTTTTGGGAACTGCTGGCGGCCTACGTACAGCCAATACGGCTGAAGCGTTTGCCCATTAGCCGCAAACACGCGCGCAAGTTCGGCAAATTTTTGCCGATTATTGGTCGCTGCCACTAACAGTGGTTTACTCATTTAGTCCTGCCTCCCGCAATGCCCGAATCAAATAAAAACTGCCCGTAATAACGATTGGTGTTGATCCTGGCGTTTCACGTAATAAAGTTAGTGCCATCTGCGCAGTTGGGGCTAATTGCACGGCAACATCCGCTAACTGCTGGCGCGTTAATACCGCCGTGACCTTTTCTGCCAGAGTAGAACTTGCCAATGCCCGCTCGTGTTGGTCTGGAACCGTCAAAATCACCCGGTCTGCCAGCGGCAACACCTGCGCCAACATTTCGTCGACATTTTTATCCGCCAGGAAACCAAGGACAAACGTTAGCCGCTTGTTTGGATACAGTTGCCGCAGTGTCTTCACTAGTGCTTGCATCCCGTCTGGATTATGGGCCCCGTCGATCCACAGCGCTGGGTGCCCCGTTGTTTCAGGTAGGTAGGTCATTCGGCCCGGCAATTGAACCCGCTCGAACCCCGTGCGAATTGCCGCTACTGAAATCTGCCAACCGGCAAGCCGCAACTGATTAATAATGGTCACAACCGTCGCCGCGTTGGTCACCTGGTGCTCACCAACCAAGTTCAGCCGCACGTTAGTTATGGTTTCCTCGGCCAAATGAATATCCATCCGGGTGCCCGTGGTTTCCGGCCGAACGTGGGTTAACTGGACGCTTACTTGTGCTCGCTTTAGCGGGGCGTTCTTTGCTTTTGCAGCGGCCTCCACAACGGTAATGGCCGCCATGGGCTCACCATCTGCCAACACAACAGTCGTTCCTGATTTAATGATTCCGGCCTTATTTTGGGCAATGTCAGTAATTGTTGGTCCCAGGATTCGCGTGTGGTCCAACGCAATGTGCGTCACAACACTTAACAACGGCGCACTAATCGCATTGGTTGCATCCATCAGCCCACCTAACCCGGCTTCAAATAACATCATGTCCACGTGTTGGTTGGCAAACCACCACACCGCAATCAAAAACTCCCATTCAAAAATACTGAGCTGATCACTAGCACCGGCCACAGCAATAACCGTTGGTAACAGCGCCTGATAACTTGCCACAAACGCGTCCCGGCTGATCAACTGACCGTTAATTTGGATCTGTTCGCGATCATCACTAACGGCCGGACTAGAAAAAGTTCCCACGGTGAACCCGGCGGCTTGCAAAATCGCCGCTGTTAGAGCCACAGTGGATCCCTTTCCGTTTGTACCAACCACATGGATTTTTGGAGCGGCGTGATCAGGTGCACCGGCGGCCGCCAATATTTTCCGTAACAGTGGCACCCGGTCGTCAAAGCCGGCCAGCATCGCCCGATTTAACGTCGCTAGTAAGACCTCATAGGTTAAGGTTGCCATGACTTGTCCTCGTAAGAAACTCTTGTCGAAGCGCTGCGTCAGTTTTAAACGTTCCGGTATATTTAACCGTTTGGGTCACGGAGCCCGTCTTATTGACCCCGCGCATTTCCATGCACATGTGACGAGCCGAAACACTAACAGCCACCCCAGCAGGCGCCAAAATCCGGACTAATTCCGCAGCAATTTCGTTCGTTACATTTTCCTGAACGGTTGGCCGCCGTGTTACAAAATCCACTAACCGCGGGATCTTGCTAAGACCAATGATCGTTCCATCTTTTGGCACGTAGGCCACATTGACCTGCCCAAAGAATGGGAGTAAGTGATGTTCACACATTGAGTAAAACGGAATCTGGCCCACGAGGACCATATCCGCATTTGTGTCTTCTTTAAATAACTTGTAATCAACAAATTCTTCCTTATCCAAAGAAGAAAACATCTCTGCGTATGCCTTTGCGACACGCATGGGTGTTTCAACTAAGCCAGCCCGATCTGGATCTTCGCCGACGTTAGTCAAAATCGTCCGAACCGCCGCCGTAATGTTTGCCTGTTGTTCATCTGTCATTAATTATTGTCTCCCTTATGCCGTTCTTTACCCTAATCGCTGAATCGGTTGATGATCTGATGTCTCCGCTAACCAATCCGTTAACTGCCGTTGCAATTGTCGATCTGCCCCGCTTATTTCTAACAGCGGTTCCAATACAAACCGTCGATTGGCAGCTTCTGGATGCGGTACCGTTAGTGTTTCAGTATGAATGTGCGCCGTGCCATAAAAAACAATGTCAATATCTAACGACCGGGGGCCCCAGTGAACGAAGCGGTGCCGGTGTTCTGCCTGCTCTAATTCATGGATAAACGTGAGTAACGATTCGGCCGACCGACTCGTTTCAACTGCAATGGCTGTGTTCAAAAAGTCAGGTTGACTGACACCACCCACTGGTGCCGTTTCATAAAAATGGGCAACAGCCATCGCTGATGTTGCTTGATCTGCACGTAAACGCGCAATTGCGTATAACAAATGTTTGCGGCGATTACCAATATTAGCGCCCAAACTTAAATAAGCCGTGGTCATTGGAGGTCGCCTCCCGTCACTTCAATTTCAATGTTGTCAAAAATGCCGGCAATCGGCACCGCGTATTTGCGGACCCGTAATTTAATCCCCGTTGCCTGTGGGTACTTTGCTTGAAGCATTGCAAGCGTGTTGTTTGCCAATGATTCAATTAAGTTATAGGGGTGCGTTAACACAAAATCTTCAATGTCATTATAAACGTGACCATAATGAATGGTCGTTGTTAAATCGTCGTCATGAACCTTTGTTTCAATGGGGTAAGCAAGTTCAACGTCCATTTCTAACCGTTGCCCAAGCTTTTTTTCTTCGGCATACACGCCGTTATAAGTGTGAAAACTCATGTTATTAATTCTAATCTTGCCCATTTTTCTTCACGTCCTTCACTAAAAGATCTTGTTCAATCTTAGCACAGCCCCCCGTGAAATACCGGGGAACGTGCTCTCTTACCAGTCTTTCATTGAAACCACAAAAAAAGCGTTCAAAAGTTGTTATCAAACAACCCTTCTGAACGCTTTGAACGACACTAATCAGCCGTTGAAATCCGCCGTTAGTCCTTCAATTCTTCGTCACTAATCGCCGTTAACCGCGTGGATAATCCCCGTGCACTGCTCCGAGCATCAGCGTACGCTGACTTGTCATAGCCCAACAGATCCATGCACGAATTAACTTGAGCATAGATTTCGTCACGTTTTCCACGACCCATTTCTGTTAGGGTCACGTTAACCTGCCGTTCATCTTCCTTTGACCGTTGCCGTTGTACCCAGCCGTTATTTTCTAACCGCCGGAGCATGGGCGTCAACGTGCCACTGTCCAAACTAAGGTGTTCCCCCAGTTCGCGCACATTTTGCCCATCTTCTTCCCATAACGCACAAAGTGTAATGTACTGTGCGTACGTCAAATGGAATGGTTTTAAAGCTTCTGTATAGAAATGATTAAACAATTTATTGGCGTTATAAACCGCTACACAAAGCTGTTCATCTAACAGGCGTGGCTTTACTGCATCTGCCATTTTTCAGCCCCCTTTGTAATTAAGATCCTTTTTTATTTACCAACTAACACAATTCAATTGTACGTAAGGAACGAAAAAAAGCAACCCTTTTATAGATATTTAAAAGACAGATAATTTGCACCGGTTAGCTCATTCTCGGATAATCAGAGTACCAAGAAGCACGCCAAGGTGTCGAATGTTGTGTGAGCCGTCGTGCAAAAGCGCAATCCTCATCCCCGACCGCACGTGGCCCCCTTGCTTCTGAGCGCAACGGTTCATACCCAACATCTGGTTGGGCGCAGGCCAATGCAAACAGTGGTGATCACCACGTGCCGCCTCTTGGTTGGATCAACAGCAATGTTGGTCCTTTTTTAATGCCAACTATTCAGAGCGTCACTTAACGACTATGCTACAATAAAGCCACGATTAAAGGAGGTTCACCATGCGCCACATTATCACTGCCATTATTTTCCTACTTGCTGCCGCCATTTTTGGCGGGGTTGTCTGGATCACGGAAATTCAGCACCTTACCGGTCTACCGTTAGCTGTCCTCTGGATCGGGGCCTTTTTGATAACGACCGGGCTCATTGCCTGGATTAAGATCTGGCAACTACGACGCCACCAGCAAAAACAACAGGAGTCAACCACCCATGAATAAACCACTTGACGCGACCCAAACTTCCCGGTTTGACCGGATTATTGAGACCATCCTGCTCTGTTTGATGGTCCAGCTTCCCCCGATGCTTCTGTTATTTGCACCCAAAACAAGCTTCCATAATCCGAGTGGTTACGGGCTTCTCATCGCCTATTGGGCTCTCTTTGGCCTCTGTATTTGGATTGCATTCCGTCGGTTTCGGCACTGGTCTAATGAGCGGTTATTCCATGACTTTCACCTTCGCGATGTTGGAATTGCACTACTTGCCTACGTTGTTATTTTAGTTGGTGAAAATGGTCTGATGGCTCTCCAACAACTGCTTTACCATCAGCGGTCAACTGAAAATAATGATGCAATTGCAAGCATGCTCAAAACCAGTCCAGTCGCCCTCGTCGCCATCGTGGTCTCAACGGTTTTCCTCACCCCGTTTTTAGAGGAACTCGTTTTTCGTGGTGTGTTCACAAACCTCTTTTTTGATCAAACAAAACTATGGCCGAAGATCATTCTTTCAAGCATTCTCTTTTCTGCCGGCCATGCCTCTAGCAACGTCATTAGTTTCTTGATTTATTTCTTCATGGGCAGTGTCCTGGCCTTTGTCTACCAGCGAACACATAAACAATTTACGTCCGTTATGGTTCACTTCCTAATCAATGCAATGGCCATGAGCCAATTGTTACTGATACTCAAATAACGTAAAAAACTGCCGTAAGCATTAAATGCTTACGGCAGTTTTTAGTAGCGGTTATTACCGCTTTTGGTCGGGGTCGGTAAACTCCCCGTCAAACGTGTTGGTTTCATCTTGATGATGGCCTTGCCGCGGCCCATTTGACTGCGAATCATCCGCGTCTGGCATAACTAAGGCTGCAATGGCGTAAACCACAAGTCCTGTCCCGATGGATGACAAGATGAGGATACTCCCAATTACACGGGTCAACGCCTTGTCCCAGTTGAAGTATTCAGCAACCCCACCAAAAACACCGGCTAGCACCCTGTCATTTGATTTTGTTAATTGCTTTTTCATGGTTCAGTCCTCCTTCGTTGATTGTTTACTTAACTGAATTATCACCATCATTGGTGTTCAATTGCAACCGATCTGCATTGGTTTCGTTTTGTTGCAATTGTCCACCATCACTGTTGGCCTGATCAAACAGTGCGTTACCACCACTCGTATGCGAGATGATGTAACCCTTGCTATGATCCGCGCCAACCACCGTGTTGTCACCATCGTCATTAAAGACGCTCACAACCCCGGTAAAGCTCCCGTCATGCATCCGGAAATCACCATTATTTAGCTTGATCGTCCCCTGGTTCAAGGTCACGTTTTTCAGTGCAACATCATCGCTTGATGTGATTTGTGGATTAGTTAACGTTACGTTTTCAACGTAAACACCATCGGCTTTGATGGTGGTTGGCTTTTCGATCGTCATGGTTTCCAAACTAACATCTGAATTTGAATTAACCGTCAACTTTTTCGTTGAAACATCCGTCATCCGAATGCTGCCGTCATCATTGTGTGCGTTGATCACGTTTAGTTTGGTTCCTCGAGGAACGGTCACAACCACCGTCCGGTCGGCCATCTTTCCGTCATTAGCGCTAAAGTTGATCAAACCACCCTCGTTGTTTTCAAACCCCCACTGGACGTGTTGGTTTTCACTGCGATGTTGGGTGATTTTTAAAGTTTTACCTGTTTGTTCAACGGTTGGCAATGCCTTACTTTCTCCACGCATTTGAACGCGAAATTCATCGCCCTCTTTGACCCGCAACTGACTTGACTTCAGGTTAACGGTCAATGTGTCGAATGCCTTAACGTGCTTCGTAACGGTTTTCGTTTGTGCTAACTCTGGTCGGAAGTTTTTATTGTACGTCACGTCCCGAAAACTGTGCGTGATGGCGCCAATCATGATCAAAATCACCCCGACCACTAGGACCCAAATCCCAATCTTAAACGTTCGTTTCATTTTATTGGTCCCCCTTTGGTTGCTTAGGCTGTTGCCGCCGGCTGCTCAATTTCCGGTAAATGAACCGAATGAAGTTTGCGGTCATTTGGATGAGAACCCGAATCAGGTAGTAGCATGCTGGAATCAGCATCAGCGCAATCCCCAGGCCAGTAAACCCAATTCCCAGGTAAGCTAACCCAACAAACAAATGGGTAAACAACAAACTAAACCCGGTATAAAACGCCATTCCGGCGACAAAGATCCCGACCGCTAACAAGACTAAGGCCACGAAAATGCCGGTTCCAATTATGAGGGCGCAAATAAACACGCACAGTAATAATAATGCCACAATCGCAATGGCCACCGGAATGGTCACCGGTGTCGATAAGACGGCCAAAATGATGAGCCACACCATGTTGGCGTTTGATCGTGGACTCCGCCGTTCACCCTTTTGCTCAGCTGTTTCATTTTCACGAATGGAATAATCGGCTAGAACTTTCCGTGCCAGTTGCTTTGGCGTCCCCAGTTTTTCAATGATTGCATCCCCCGATGTCAATCCCGCATCGTTCACGTACTCCGTGTAAAAATCCATCACATCAGCACGTTCAGCCGCCGTTAAATTATGCAACCGCCGTTCTAGTTCACTTAAATAGGCTTCACTTGTCATCGCCTTTTTCCCCCTTTGCTTGCATGTGTGCCGGTGGTAACAAGATTTTATCTAAACTATCTTTATAGGCGCCCCACTCATGCAATATTTCTGCTAACCGCTCACGACCAGCGGCTGTAATTTTATAATACCGGCGGTTTCGACCTTGAAATGGTTGATCATACGTTGTCAGCCAATCCTCTTTTCTTAACCGCCGCAAAACTGGATACATGGTTGATTCAGAAACCGTAATTGATTCCTGAATTCGTTGTGTTAAGGCGTAACCGTAATAATCTTCACGGCTAAGTAACGCAAGAACCATGCCATCCAGCAGTTCAGTACTGATTTGAATACTCATCGCACTGGCCTCCTTGACTGCGTTTCCTTTGTTTATGACTATATTATATGTCATATAATATAAAAGTCAATCTAATATTCTTAATTAAATAGCCGGTGTCCTCCTTCTACTGAAGTTGTTCCGGCTATGATATAATTTATTTCATTATAATTAGCGTTTGGAAAGCTAAATTGCCGGCACCTTTATTGAACTCAATTCATTCTTCTGGAGGAATCACTCATGACTGCAACACTTTACTGCTTCTTCATCTTTTTCGCCCTTTTTGTAATAAATAGCCTTTTTTTTGGCGGGTTTTTAACGACCTATTTTATTGGGCGATTGACCACTACCAAGGCTGCTAAAACTACCGGTAAGTTGGGAATGATTATTGTCGGAAGTTTGACCGGTGTCCTACTAATTATCACGATAATTGCAGCCGTGATTTTTTCGGCAGCAAACTAACTCAACAAACAAAGGTGAGGTTAACATGAAAAGATTGGTGATATGGTTGATCACAGTTCTTAGTGTCGTCACGTTGGCAGCTGGTTGCTCCAAAGCTGCGGACCGTCCGCGTGCAACAAGCCACCAATCAAAACCGACGACGGCACGCACGGCTCACTTTCCTGCATCATTTAACCAGACCTGGTATGGGGTTAATGCCGACACAAAGAAGCTCGACCAGCTCACCTTTGCTGGTAATAAATTAATGAGTGGTGACACCACGGTCCTCATCCACACCGTTACAAACCGGACAGCTGCTGATAAGGCGATTTTAAGCGGCAAACGGCAGGTAAGCACAACAAGCGAAAAAAATAAGCGCGATCACTGGGCGATTTACAGCTCAGTTACTTATAAAGGACAACGGTGGATCAACCTCAAAGGTTGGTACCAGTCTGCCGGGGATGGTGACTTTTACCGGGTTGGTCAAGAAACAATCAACGGCAAAAAGACGCCCGTTCTCTTTGCCGCGGGTGGCGTGGATGTTTGGACGAATCAGCACTTCTATACCTCTAAACGACTGGCTAACCAAATGAAAGACCACCACTTTGAAGACGACCGCATTCAAAATAATAATTAAAATCTTAGCAAAGGGAACAACATCAACCATGACGAAAACTTCATTGCGCCGGGGGTATGACCTGCTGATCGTCCTGCTCGCGGTCACATCGATTGGGCTCACTCTTTTCGACTTAACCGGTGAAATCAATCTTACCCAACCCCCATTTTCATTCATTGATAACACCATCTGGGCCCTCTTCGTGATTGACTACCTGAATGGTCTAATGACCGCTGATTCAAAACGCAGCTATGTTCGAACGCACATGCTAGATTTGCTAGCCATTATCCCGGTCAATTATATGTTTGCCCTCTTTCGTTTCTCACGCATTTTCCGAATCGTTCGTCTCTTTCGGATTTTTCGCATGGCGGGGGTGATTGGTAAACTTAAAAACAAACTGGCCGATTTTCTTAAAACAAACGGGTTCATTTACCTTCTGTACGCCAGCATCACCGTTATTCTCCTAGCGGCTTCCATCTACTCAACGGTTGAGAAAACGTCCTTTGGAAACGCCCTCTGGTGGTCCATCACCACGGCAACAACGGTGGGTTATGGTGACATTTCGCCCCACACCGCGACTGGTAAGGCAGTCGCCATTGTCCTTATGCTGGTTGGTGTCGGGTTTGTGGGAATGTTGACCAGTACCCTCACAGCTTACTTTGCTCAAGGATCAACCCAGCAGGAAAAAGCAACGACCGAAGCACTCCTGACTGAGCTGAAGCAATTACAAGAACAAAACCAGCAACAACAAAAGCAGTTAACGGTTCTCACTAACAGCGTTCAAACATTAACCGAATCCTTAAACGCAAAATCAACCAAATAAAGCATGAACAACCTCGACCATGATGTTGTTCATGCTTTATTTGATTCCCGTTTATTAAATGGTTACACACCACTCGCCCACGTATGGCGATTAAATCCAAATGACATCATTGATAAAAACACTGCAATCAGTGTTGCTGGTGGAAAAATGGTCATCGTTAGGACCAACCCGATTATCTTGATTGTAATGTCAAGCACCACTGCGGCATCCGAAATTGTGTATAACAATCCTAAATGCACATCCTCATTGGCCACGTTAATCGAATGTGAAATCCCCAGGTTCGAAAACGTCACTGCCAGCACAATGATGCCGTAAACACTCTGTGCCACAGCATTTTGAAAGTTGTCAGCAACTAACGCTGTCGTATATGGGAAAAATGATGCGAAAAAGAGCATTAATAAACTATAAATAATTGTTTGCGTACTGACCTTCTTAATTTTGACCCAGCTATTATGATGCGTAATCCACATAAGACCTAACCAAAAAAATGAGAGCGTATAAGCAAAAAAATTTAGCCTTAGCGCCCACAATCCAGCAATTGTAAGGTTGGTCGGCTTTTTTAATTCCAACACAAGAATGGTCATGATAATTGCCAGCACCGCGTCAGTGAACGCGGCCAAACGGTCCTTATCCATGGTCAAGGTTCCTCATTTTTCTTAAAATTAGTTATCCACAGTCAAGTTAATAGTACCAATGATGTTCGAGGTTTGAAACATCAACGCATGGCGTCATTCAGTAAATCAACACCCATTGCGCCATCGTTTAGTGTATTATAGTGACATCAGAAACGCGTCACGTCTAATTTTGGGGTGCGTCAGTCAGGTCTGTGATTAAACCCGTTTCTGATGAAAAAACTTTTACCATTAACTTATCTTCGGGGAGTTCCAATGAAAAAACACTTGGCCTAGCCATCGTAATGCTGTGCCTGCTAATTCTCACAGCCTGTGGTGCTGCCAATCATCCTAACGGCAGTTATAATTCACAATCAATTTCGACGAGTCAGGTTCATGTCAGTAACGATCGATCAAAACAATCAAATGCACAATCAGTAACATCACAAGAATCGACCCCCGTTGATTCCGCATCAACATCATCCATCACGGGGGTCAGTCGTGGACTACTCGGTAAGAGTTATCGTGTCACCCCCATTCAGTATGACGGTGAGGCTACTGACAAGGCCATGACCGCGAACAAAGCCCCGCAAAACCTGGTTCATGATTCGGCGATGCTCATTCGTTTCGACAGTGACTCTTCTGCCATGATCAAGGGGATCGGAAGTTACAATCCGTCTAGTAGCATCGACTACACGATCACGAAAGACACCATTCACATTGCTAATTTTGATATTCCGTACACTAATGATGGTGATTCGGTTTCCTTTGGGACGTGGACGTCGACAGATCAAACAGGCCACACGATCACTTGGCAAGTTAGCCCGGTTGATGGCGTCACTTTCTAAAAAAACTCGCTTTTGCAGCAGAAGCACGACCCAGTCACCCTTTTTCAGTCCAAACAAATAACGTGAACGCTCACGGCGAAAAACTGCCATTAAGCGTTCACGTTATTTTAATCTCGGTAAATCACCATTTATCAGTCATTAATTCCGTTTCCGATGTTTGGGCCGGTAACCCACCAATCCGAGCAGTCCCAAAACGGCCAACATAATCACTGCAAACGGATTACTGTGCTGTTCTCCCGTTTCAGGAAGTTCCGCCTGCTCTTGTTGATTCGCATTATTTGCAGGCCGTGACGGACGCGCTGTGGTTGCGCCTGCTTGAGTTAGTGAACTTTGTTGTGCTGTCGACCCCGTTGTTGTGGCGGAGCCAGTTCCGGTTGTTCCGGTCCCCGTTGTTCCAGGCGTCGTTGGCGTTTCCGAAGTTCCGTTCCCACCGTTGCCTTGCTGATTACCACCATTACCTGCATCGTTATTTTTAATCACATGAACAGTAATGTTTTTTCTAACTTGGTTCCCTTCGGCGTCCGTGTAACTATACGTCACCGCATAGTCAACAGGAACTTGTGGATTCACGGTACCGGAAACTGTGACATCGGTAAGCGTCAACGGATTGCCATTGGCGTCCGTTGCGCCGTCAAAGTTATCACCTGCTTGCCATTTTGTGTTTGGACCAGCAATCACGGTGCTGTCATGACCGGTAACACTGGCCTTAGTAGCTGTCACGTGAATGGTGACCGTCTTACTAACGACATTTCCTTGAACGTCTGTATAACTATAGATTACTGGATAATCACCAGCGACTTGTGGATTCACACTGCCGGAAACTGTGACATCACTCAACTGCAACGGATTGCCATTTTCATCAGTCGCGCCATCAAAGTTATCACTTGCTTGCCATTTCGTGTTTGGACCGGCAATCACGGTGCTGTCATGACCAGCGATACTGGCCTCACTTGCCGTCACGTGAACGGTGACTTTCTTACTAACGACATTTCCTTGAGCGTCCGTATAACTATAGGTTACCGCATAGTCGCCTGGAACTTGTGGATTCACGGTACCGGAAACTGAAACGTTGTTTAACGTTACTGGGTTTCCATTAGCGTCCGTTACGCCGTCAAAGTTATCACTTGCTTGCCATTTCGTGTTTGGACCAGCAATCAAGGTGCTGTCATGACCAGCGATACTGGCCTTACTTGCCGTCACGTGAACGGTGACTTTCTTACTAACGACATTCCCTTGGGCGTCCGTATAACTGTAGGTTACCGGATAATCACCAGCGGCTTGTGGGTTGACCGAACCGGAAACTTTGACATCACTCAACGACACCGGATTCCCATTAATATCGGTTGCACCATCAAAGTTATCACTTGCTTGCCACTTGGTGCTTGAACCGGCAATCAAGTTACTATCATGGCCGTTAATGCTCGTTTTAACGCGACCAACCGTAATTGTGTATGTTTGCCCGGGCACATTTACTTGGCCTGAAGAATTCCAAACGGACGGTGAAAACGTCACTTCATCAGTAAGCGTCCCATCATTAATGCTCATGCTCTGACCATTATAAACGGTTGGATCAAGGCCTAATGCAACAAGTGTATCAACAAACCCCTGCCGCGAATATTGTGTGCCATCCTGCCCACTCTTCGTTAAGGTCTTAATGACCTTTCCCGTCTGGGCATCAACAACGTTATACGTGTCAGTAACGTTAACGTGCATGTATGTCAGCGTTCTGCCAATCCCCGTATAGACAATTCCCATTAAATTTGCGTCTGGTGCGTTAATCCCTAAACTTGCGGATGAAACCGTTGGGTACGGCGCTCCTGGAACGGTGTATGAACTTGAACCAGCAAAGAGGACCCCGTTTGTTGCTAATTCAGACATTGTATTTGCATTCATTTGAATCGTCTTAGGGGTTGAACTAACATCCGCTCCGGTATTGATCGGTAAATGAAGCGTTGCCCATTTTGATGAGTCTGGAATGGTCGCTCCGGTATCATTGGCACCATCGTTTGGTCTAAAGTAATACACTTCACGACCGTCAGTTGTATCGTTGAGTTGCACCACAGTCAGTGTGTCAATGGTAAATCCCAGAGCCTTCATCTGGGTCACAAGTGCATCCGCGGCACTTTGCATTTTATCTAACGACTGTCCTGTAATCGATTGTGGTAGAACAACATAAAAGCCATACAACTGTTTATTATGATTTGAAACGTTGTATGGGTATAAATCAAGCGTTGCTTGAGCATTGTATAATACATAGTTCCCGTTAGGACTTACAAAAAAGTTTGATAACGTCGGCGCTTGCGTTAACGTTGGCGCTGTTACAGTGGAAGCTGGTGTGCTTGCTAAACTCATCATGGCTTTTGGCGCCACTGATTGGGCTTGCGATGTTGCCACACTAGTGCTTGCGCTAGCCGTACTTGTTGTCGCTGAAACAGAACTCGTTGCGGTTGAAGTTGCCGCTGAGGCCGCGTTCATGGGTTCAGTTGCAGCCGAGTGGGCGCTCACAGGTATAGCGAACGCTTGCCTGACCGTCTCGCTCGTAGCACTTTTAATGGCACTAGCACTGCTTGAGGTTGCCACGCTAGCCGCAACACTTGCCGTCGAATCAGCCGCGCTTAACGAATAACTGGATGCCGTTGCTAAAGTTGCTTGAGATGTCCCGTTATCAGTCGATGGCGCAGTCGGCACACTATCCGCATGAGCAACCGTTGTCGGTCCCCCAAATGAAAACAAGCTAACCGTCCCCATCGTCACAAACATAACGGGCACCAACAACCGGTTCTTATTCGTTTGCTTCGCTAATAGCTTCCGTCTCGATTCGTATATCATTATAAAGCCTTCTTAGTTTTAAGATTATATTTCTTAAGTCTAATTAACGTTAAATCGTTTACATTTTTATTGAGCAAACTAATTTTAACATGTCCACAACCAATCGTCTAGGAACCTCCGGCTAAAAATAATGCCACTGTGCCTTCCTTAAATCCGTTCAAAAGCGAGGAGGTTATCCCGATTTTCCAGAATCGTTATGATGAAATTATCCTGTGCACAAGTCATTGGGAAACAGAGGGAAAGTTTTTAAAATCAAAAAGCTAAATCAGTCGTTATATTCCAATTATTGGTCGTCTTAATTGGTTTTATTACACCACTTATATTGACACCGCCAGTAAATGCAGCTTCGCTTACAGTCACCGGCTTGACGGCTAGTGATGCCAACGACTAATGGTCACCCACATGGCCGCCTGCCGTTTACAAGTACCTCAGCCAAAACAGGTAGTGCTGTTTCGTTCATCAGCATTGGCCTCCTGACAGGGATAAGGGCCTACTTCGGTGTTATCGTCATTGATGAGCAATTTAATTCAATGAAATAATGGAGGCTTGCAATCAACGTTGATTGCAAGCCTCTATTTGCTGTTTTAAATATCAGCGTTTACTCCGTGCATAATTCGTTCGAAGAGCACCTTTCCACCTCCCATGCTTTACCATTCATTCTGACTAAATTATTATCGCGTTGACTAAAAGGAACTGTACCCGTAGTATTTAGATATGATTCAATAAATTAATTATGTTTGCGAATCATCAACTAAGCAACGAAACTAAGACAATCATTGGGAGCTATGATGAAAAAATCAATTACATTAGGAACGATTTTATTAAGTACCTTACTACTAGCAGCATGCGGCAACAATGGTCATCCCAATAACACCAACAATTATAACTCGTCAAAAAATAACAGTTCGAGTACGCATACAACAAAAAAAACTCACCAAAAATTGCAAGCCAAGCGTTCGACATCGTCTTCAAACTACTCAAGTGCAACGGCTTTATCTGGTTCACAAACAAGTGGTGATTCGCAAAATACATCCACAACTAGTTTACAAGCTTCTTCTTCTACCTCACCTTCAAACGATAATATCCAAACTCAGCAAACATCAGCATCTGATAGTACAGTAATAAACTCTGCCGAACAGGCCATTGCCCTAGCAGAAGAAAAATATGGTACTGCTAACGGTGACTGGCAGTGGGAATGCTTAGGCAATCCCGCTGAAATGGGTGGTTTCTACTTTGTTAAAGCTATTTCACATGATCAAATCAAAAACGGCTCCATGACCGGAACGGCACAATCTGTGGCTGTTTATCCAGATGGCACAATTACTGAAAACTAAGAAATGGTTGACAGACACTTTGAAAATTTTAATTAAAAGCTTGTTGTTATTTTTCATAACTTTGACTTTAGGATTGTCAGTTTCATTATCCGTTGAAGCATCTTCTTTCAAGAAGAATTTTCAAAAGCAAACAGATAATTATTCTGATCCGCAAATTAGCATAAAAAGTCAAAAAAATTCTATTTTAGTTTTAACGGTAGCGAAGGGTTTTCACCCTTCTTCAGACCCTGAAAGTTATGCTTACTATGCGCTATATGTTGTTAAACGTTCTCATGGCTGGACTAACTTTAACGCCATTCAAATGAATATACATGGATATTACGATGAAAGTGATGGGACCTACGATAAAAACAAGACTTGGACAATCAGTACAATAAAATTAAAGGAAATTAATTTATCTGATAAGGCTCTCGACAAAAACGATGATCATTTAGTTGATGTGGATGAAGTTCGCGATTTTTCTGCAACGCTTCCGTCCCACATGGATTCAATTCAATAAAAAAATTTACCATTGCATTATTAATGTCAAAAATAGCAATTAAACTCGTTTATAAATAAGGAGAATAGTAATGTTCAACAAATCATTATTAGAAGTCACTACAGCTGGTCCCACACCTGAGGGATATACTAGCGTGGAACTGCTGATTGCCACTTCCGTTGATTCTAATCATTTAGTTGGTTTCAAAGAAAAGGATTTGGATAAATTATTGAATCAAACAATTCATAAGCTAAAAAAGCGCGCATTAGAAAACAAACTCGATGGGATTTCTAACATCAGAATTTCTACATTTGGTGTTACCCCTCAATCTTCTGGACCCGACTTAGCAATTACAATACTAGCGGACGGATTAAAAAAAGTGTAATCCTTTTTCATGGCTCTGCGTTTAATTAATAAAGAGCGCATATCAAGAAAAACTCAGCTCTGTTTTAACCGATTCATTTGCTCGCAGCTTTCCATGATAATTCGAAAGGAAGAACAAAATGAAGTTTATTTTAAACCTTATTGGGGTATTCGGCTTTCTGTTAGGGTTAACGGTAACCATTGGAATTTGTTTTATCGTGTACAGACTAGTTAAAAGGTCTGGAAATAAAAGGTTAAATTGGATAGCACTCATTGGTTTGATGTTGCTTTCCGTACCGGCCTCTAAATTAATCAATCTCGCTCCATGGGCTAACAAATTTCAATCACAAAATAATTACCAACAGTCTCAGCAGAAATCGTTTAGTAAAAGTTCTACCTATTCTTTGAAATCAAGTACTTCATCCTCTTCAAGTTCTCGTAGTAATGCATCAAGATCTCAAAACGCTACCTCCACTATCGACAAATATGCTAATCTCAAAATTGGTATGTCCTCTGAACAGGTCATCAAAATTATGGGCCAACCAACCGACAGGAACGACAGTACCTTATACTATGGCAACGATGATCTGGATTTTAGTAATGATCAGTTGATCGGCGGCTCTCCAAAATCACTCCAAGATAAGGCTGCTAAGGCCTATAAGGATCAAAGCAAGACAGCAGAGAAGTCAAAACAGGATCACGATACGCTTCAGTCAAAGGCTAAGGTATTTGGTCAACTTTCCGTAGCGCACGTTCAAAAGTACGTTGGCTCTGCTTATTCATCTGCAAGAAACGGGGACGACATGCAATATGGTTGGAAAACAGATGGAACCATGTTAGTTCGTGATGATGATCAAGAGGGCTTTACTACTGTCTATGTAGAAAATTCCGATGGTAGTTTACAGCAACCCCCTCTGTATACTGGAAAAACAATTCAGCAAGATAAAACAACGGTATGGAATTTGTATGGTAAATAAATAACAACACAAGAAAGGTTAATACCATGAAAAAAACGTTCAAAAATGTACTATTCGTTATTGCTATTCTCGGTCTCTTTTTCACCGTTACCGGGTGTTCAAACAAAACTGTAAAAGCCGATTACACCACTGATCAAGCTGAAACAAAATTAAACAAAGGTGCAGATATTAAAGGCAAAACTATCAGTATCAAAGTTGATAAGCTTGATCCAAATAGTGCTTTTGGATATAACATCGAATCCGGCAAACATTTGAATTTTGTTTCAAACGACAATCCCCACGTTAAGAAAGGCCAAAAGATTATTGTCAAAGTAAAAAAGACTACCAGTACGCTAGGATCATATGTCATTACGTATGATAAAGTCGAATAAAAAAACATAACTTTTTAACTACGTCGGCAAACCCGTAGTCTAACTGGTAGAACACTCCACTATTGAGATATGTTGGTTCGATTCCAACCGGGGTTATTGCTAGTAGCACCCCTATGCTTTCTTGTTTGTTTTGCACAAAACCAAGAAACAGCTACTAGCAGGTTTCCGTGACAGATCATCATCAGGTGTGCAACTCACTTGGCGGAAGTTTTCAAAGTGCTAAATCAAATAAAGGGAAGCGATTAACATGCAAATAATTATGTACTTAGGTCTCGGCATTGCCGTGGTTGGCCTATTTCTTTTAATAATTACAACTAAATGGGTAAATGGTTGGTTTGTCAATTATGTGACCACCAACCGCCCCTTAGCTCTACTTGGCTGGCTTCTTCTACTGATTGGTGTAGTCGTGTTCCTTTTACCACCGTTCCTTGGCGGCGCTTGGAAATAAAAAAGCCCACGATGGGCTTTTCGGACCTATAGCTCAGTTGGTTAGAGCAGACGGCTCATAACCGTCCGGTCGTTGGTTCGAGTCCAACTAGGTCCATTGCTAGTAGCACCCCTATGTTTTTTTATCTCGCTCGTTTTCTCCAACCCCACTAAGAAACAGCTACTAGCAGGTTTCCGTGACAGACCGTCATCAGGTGTGCAACTCACTTGGCGGAAGTTTCCACACAAAACCGCACGTCTCTGACGATGTCGGTACCTATATTCTACAGAAAGCAGGAGAAAACTATGTTTAATCACACTTCAGGGCAAAGAGTTCAGGTTAAGTTACTTTCTACCCTCACGCTTAAAGGACTTGAAAGAGAGATCAATGCGTTTGGTTCAAAGCATGAAATTAGCAACGTATCTATTTCGAATTCACCATCCGCTGCGGCAGGATATGTTGCTGCGGTAACGTACTTAAACTAAAAAAGCGCACATCCCCTCCCGCCAAGAAGAATGATGTGCGCTAGCTAAACAACACGTTATCCACGTGCGCTTTTCATATACTAGTTTACCTGAAAGGAAGTGAAGCCACAAATTAACTTTCTCCGACATTTGACCTGCCCAGGCAAACAAGGAGATTAACAATGGCATCAATTACAAAACGCAGTAATGGTAAATACCAAGCACGAGCATTCTACTATGCCCGCAACGGTGAACGTAAAGCCAAGGCGAAAACGTTCCCTAGTAAGATCGAAGCTCAACGTTGGGCTGAACAGATGGACCACCAAAAGCTCGTTGATGACGGGATTGTTGAAAGCAAACAGTCCTTTTATGATTACTTCATGGAATGGTACGAAACTTATGAAGAATCTAAAATCGCCCCAGCCACTCAACAATGGTATCGAAACACACAACGTATTATTAAGGAGAACTTTGGCCGAACCAAGCTTGTTGCCAGCAAACGTAGCGGTTACCAACAGTTTCTCAACGAATTCGGAGCAACACACAGTCGTGAGAGTAGCATGAAAGTTGATACCCACGTCAAGATGGCAGTGCGGTCAGCTATGGATGATGGTCTACTAAGGCGTGATTTTACAGCGCACACATCAATTACTGGTAACGATGGGAAAGATAAAGCATTGAAGTATCTTGACGGGGCTTCGATGTGGAAGCTCATCAATTATAGTGAAACAAAAATCACTCCTGAAGCGCCCAGTTATGCGATGATCCTCACTGCCCTTTTCACAGGAATGCGCATTGCCGAAGTGGCAGGTTTACAAGAGCAGGACTTCGACGTTATTAATCAAACGCTTCGAGTAGAGAACACGTATGACTGGACAACCCATGGTTTTAAGCCAACTAAGAATGTTCAGTCACGGCGGACGATCAGTATCAATGATGAGCTGTCTACCCGTCTCGCCGCCCTCTTTCAGGCCCAACAAGCGCTAGAAATTCATAACCCGAATAAGTTACTGTTCGTAAATGAGAATGGCGTAGTACCCTCAAATAATGGCGTTAACAAGGTCTTGAAATCTGCATGTCAGAAACTACACATCAAAGAAGTAACCTTTCATGCCCTCCGCCATACTCACGCCAGTTACTTGCTCTCACAAGATGTCTCAATCTATGAGATCAGTGAGCGGTTAGGCCATAAGAACTTTACGACCACCCTGAACATCTACTCACATTTACAGCAAGAGTTTAAGGCACAGCAAAACCAAAAAGTGAGTGCTGCCTTTTCACGGACAAAATTTATTGATCGTGGGCTTAATCGAAGCAGCATTAATTAGCTGCGAGCAACCACCAACTTTGCTCGCAGTAACCAATCTTGCTCTCAAAACGCTCTCAATTTCGTGAAATTTCATGAAATTCTATGAAAAAAACAGCAAAAAAATATCGCTTCTAAACGCTGGCATATCAACGTTAGAAGCGATATTTCAATGATTCGTAATGGAGCTCCGAGTGCCCCTGGCTGGATTCGAACCAGTACTCACCAAGGTGAACAGCGACCTGAACGCTGCGCGTCTGCCAATTCCGCCACAGGGGCATGTTGATGTAATCTCTCAACAAAGTATAAGTTTACACGAACTCACGCCCGGCGGCAAGCCTTTTTTCTAGTTTTAATCGGAATTTTTATCAAATAAACAACGCGGGTTAACTAAATGAAATCATTAAAACGTTTCATCTGTGTACTGCTCCATTAACGCCTGCATTTTGACACATTCGCCGGCACCAACGCGGACATAACTAATGGCAGAAACCTCAATGTCAATTTGCCAGGCATCCGTTAAATTCCACGGATCCAAGTAGTTTAGTGCAACCGCCTCACCTACATAATCGCCAACAAAGCCGGTAAAACTGGCATCCTCCACCTCATCATCTTCTAACTGACGAATCGTGCCAAGGTTAACGATGAGCTTTTGCTGCAAGGCGTCTCGTAACAGCGATGTCATCAGTTTAGTCGGTGTTAATGTTAAGCGTTGCTGCGTTGTCGCTAGGTGCCATGGATCAGCATAGCCGTTTGTTTCAGCCACATGCTGCCACACCTCGCTACTCCGCAAATAATCCGATCGCATTACGACCCGGTCAATAAACGCTTTACTAATCAACTGTAAGCCATTAATGGACCCGTTGGGATCAATCACCTTCAGTAACACATGGGTCTCATCCTGCTGAAGCACATAGCCAACGGAAAACGTCCCTTCATCCACAAAGTTGTATACCGCAATCAGTTGCTGGCGTGCCTGTGCACGATCCAGCTGCTCATCAATTGTTGCCATTAACATCCTTTCCAAATACATACTGATCAATCAGTTCGGCTAGTGCGCCATCATCATTAGTCGCCACCGTCTGGACATCTGCTTTTGCGGCAACTTCGGGCACCGCGTTTGCCACGGCAACACCAACACCAGCAGCCTCAATCATTGGTAAATCATTAAAGTTATCCCCAACGGCCATGGTCTCGGCGTGATCGATTCCAAGCAAATCAGCCAATTGCAGTAATGCGCGCCCCTTATTAATACCCTTACGATTAAACTCAATGTAGCGGCCTGAAGAAAACGTCACGTCCACCTCATCGCCGTAACTCGCCATCACTTTATCGGCCAGTTCATGTTGCCGTGCCACATCCGGCGTTTCAAAGATGACTTTCATAATCGGCCGCTCTTTAATAAAATCAAGATCCGGTGTTTCCATCTTTTCAAACGGCACTTGTCGAGAGGCCATGTACGCTGCATCCGTTGGTGTTTGGTGATAAATAAACAGCTCATCCAGTAAGTAAACGTGGCAACTCACGTCATCAAACGTCCGCCCGGTATCAAAGACGCCCTTCGCCAACGCAAACGGCAGGCCATTTGTCGCCAGGACATGATCATCCTTGTTCTCCAAAATTGCCGCACCGTTATAAGAAATCTTATATTGACCCGCCTGTTGGGCTAGCCCCAAATCACGAAGGTTATCTTCAAACGACGCGTACCCACGCCCAGAGTTTGGAACAAAGTAAACCCCAGCCGCACTGGCTCGTTTAATGGCCGCAATGTTCTTTTGGCCGAGGGTTCCGTCCGTATTCAACAACGTTTCGTCTAAGTCGCTCGCAATTAATTTAATCACCGCACCCACTCCTCACTTGTTACGTTCAGCATACCGAAAAAATCCTGCTTTGACAATCATGTAACCGATTTCGACAATTCAGATGATTAATCAAAAGCCACCTTTTTTCACTCCTAAAATTAAACATGGTAAAATTGAAGATGCCTAATTTACTAAACTTTCAAAGGGGGTTCCATTATGTGGAAAGAGTTTAAAACGTTCATCTCACGTGGAAACGTTATTGATTTAGCCGTTGGTGTGATTATTGGATCCGCGTTCACAGGAATTGTGACCGCGCTGGTCAACACCTTAATTAACCCACTACTAGGTATCTTTACCGGGGGCATTGATTTTTCCAATTGGATCGTTAAGGCTGGCGGTGCAAGTTTCAAGTTGGGAAGTTTCATTAATGCAGTCATCAACTTCCTCATCATCGCCTTTGTTGTCTTTCTATTGGTCAAAGCCATTAACAAGCTCATGCCAAAAACGGAGACAGAAAAGGCGGACGCCAAGACCGATTTACTGCTGACAGAAATTCGTGACGAGCTCCGCATTGCAAACGGTCACCCAGTGAAACCTGCTTCATCAACAGTCCAAGAACCAACGACCACCACAGATAAATAATCATTTATTTTCATTAGCGACGGGCAGAACTTGTCCGCCGCTTTTTGGTGCTTACAACCACATAACTTGTCTACAATCAGTCCCCCATCGCCTGCCAAAATGTTGTAAGATGTAACGTAGCATTTAAAACTTTGAACGAGGAGATATTATGGTGATAATTACCGCAGGCATGATTGGGGTTGGGAAAACCACCCTTACAGGTTTAATCGCAGACCACTTAGATACCAAGGCGTTCTTCGAACCCGTTGGTGACAATCCAGTTTTACCCCTTTACTATCGGGATCCTAAACAATATGGTTTCCTGTTGCAAATTTTCTTTTTGAACAAGCGGTTTTCAATGATCAAAAAGGCGTTGGCAGATGATAATAACGTGCTCGATCGTTCCATTTACGAAGATGCTTTGTTCACACGGGAAAATAACAAAGAGGGAAACATTTCTAACACCGAGTTAGAAGTTTATCTGAACCTTCTGGATAACATGATGAACGAATTGCAAGAATTGCCAAAGAAGGCCCCAGATTTGATGGTATATTCTGAGACAGACTTCGAAACGATCCTTTACCGGATCAAAAAGCGTGGTCGAGACTACGAACAATTCGACGATGATCCATCCCTGCGTGATTACTACTACAAGATGTGGTCTGCTTACCGGACATGGTACAGCGAATACGACGCGTCACCAAAAATGAAGATCGACTTACAAAAGTATGATTTAGAAGACCCTAAGAACGTCAAAGAAGTCCTCGCCGACATCGACGACCACTTAGCTGCCATCCGCTAAATTTTACAAAAAAACCGCTTGCCTCAAATGGGCAAGCGGTTTTTTATTGCTGTTAATTAATCTTCTTGGGCAGCCAATTCAGCGATTCCTTGTGCGTAGATCGCTGCTGAACGGTACAAGTCTTCAACAGGAATGCATTCGTTTGGCTGATGCATGGTGTCCGGTGCGCCTGGGAACATGGCCCCAAAGGCAACCCCACGTTTCATCAACCGGCCATACGTCCCACCACCGACAACTTCTTCCTTGGCAGGTAGTCCAGTCTGTTCATGGTACACGTTCAGAAGGGTCTTAACCAACGGATCATCCGCAGAAACGTAGTGTGGCACCATGGCCCGACCAGCAACGGTTGAACCGTGATGCGCTGTTGCGGCCGCCGTCACACCCTCAGTAATTGCTTCAGCAGTTGTGTTCTTAGGGTACCGGAAGTTTAAGGTCACGTCACCCTTGCCGTCAGCATACTTCATGATCCCAATGTTCATGGATAGCGCACCCATGACATCATCCGTAATGGCTAAGTCTAAATGCGTTGCAACGGTATCATCGTGCACATCGTCCATAATAAACGATACGAAGTTTAACGCGCTCCCACTAAACGGTTGGGTGGCTAAAAAGGCCCCCAAATACGTTCCCGCATTGATCCCGTTTTCTGGCCAGGCACCGTGAGACGCCTTACCATCCACGTGAAGGTGCACACCGTCAGCTTCAACACTAGCAGTCCCCTCAACGGGTTGTGCGGCAACGTAGGCTTCAAAGGCTGCAACCAATGTGTCAGCATCTGTACTGTTCACCACGGCATCGGCTTCTGCTGGGACCATGTTATCCCGTTCACCAGATTCAAAACGAACCAACGTATTCACAGCGGATGAATCCTGTTCACCCGCAAACGTTGTGGTTAACGTGATGTTTCCCTTTTCACCATTAATGATGGGGAATTCAGCATCGGGTGAAAAGCCCAATGTTGGTGCGGGTTCCACTTCAAAGTAGCGGGTCATTCCCGTCCAATCAGACTCTTCGTCTGTCCCAACGATAAACCGCACCTTCCGCTTCAACGGTAAGCCCAGTTCGGACACAATTTTCAGTCCGTAGTAAGCTGCCATCCCTGGCCCCTTATCATCGGATGCGCCACGGGCATACAGGAACCCATCATCTTTAATTGTTGGTGTAAACGGATCTGTTTCCCAACCGTTACCAGCCGGCATCACGTCAACGTGGGCCAAGACTGCCAGTGTTTCGTCTGCGTCGGGATCACCCACTTCAACATAGCCCACAACATTATCAATATTCTTAACGCGGAAACCATCACGCTTTGCAATGGCCAAAAATGCGTCTAGCCCTGCTTTTGGGCCGGGGCCCAGTGGGGCATCTTCTGTGGCCTGACTGTCGTCACGGACACTAGGAACCTTTAACATTGTTTCCAGGTCGCTCAAAAACGCGTCCTTTCGTTGATCAACTTCTGCTCGCCAATCTGTCATTAATATCGCTCCATTCTGGATTAAAGACTCCGTTTGTAAATATCATTAACAGTCCATAGTTTACCATATTCATCACTGTGACACCCGCTTGAACCACGTAAATGCTATACTTTGGTGAAGGAGGCGTTGTTATGTCCAGTCAACCCATTACCGAAACCTTACTCCACGAAACGATTACCGCCCGGGCAGCCGATAGCCATAAAGGAACGTACGGCCGGCTTGTTCTTATTGGTGGAAACGCACAGTACGGTGGCGCCATCATCATGGCCACAACCGCCGGAATTTATTCAGGCGCCGGTCTCACTACGACCCTTACTGATCCTATTAACATCACTGCTTTACATACGCGCATGCCCGAAGCAATGGTCGCTGATTTTCACGACCCCACCCAACTTGAACAACTTGTTCACCAGGCAACCAGCATCGTTATTGGCCCTGGCCTTGGCACAGACGCCACCAGTTTAGCCGTGTTAAAACGCGTGTTTGCGACCGTCACACCTGAACAGTCCGTTACCATTGACGGCTCAGCGATTGATTTAATTGCCACCCATGATCTTGCCTTACCAGCCGCAAAATTAATCTTCACACCTCATGAAATGGAATGGCAACGGTTATCAGGCGTCGCCATTTCACAGCAGACACTAGCAAACAACCTAGCCGCGGCCCAGCAACTTGGTGGCATTGTGGTTCTAAAAAAGCACCATACTCAGGTTATTTATCAACAACAAGTCTTTGATAATCCTGGCGGAACCCCAGCCATGGCCACCGGTGGGATGGGTGACACCTTGGCCGGCATGGTCGGCGGGTTCACTGCTCAGTTTGCTGATCAGCTTCACGCGGTGCTGGCCGCCGTGTACATCCACAGTCAAATTGCGGATGATCTGGCCCATAACGCCTACGTGGTGCTCCCCACCCAGATTGCGGAAGAGATTCCGTGGTACATGAAACAATACTCTTTGCCAGCAATTAACTAACACATTGTGATCATTTCCTAACGTAAAAAGATCGCCATTGACAAAAATTCGTCAATGGCGATCTTTTTTAATGGCCTAAACGCGTGTCTTTTCACTTGCGTCTCGTAATGCCATAACCTCATCTTGGCTTAATGCACGATAATGCCCCGGTAGCAAGCCTGCCGTCACATTCAAGGGCCCAAATGACAACCGTGATAGCGTCACCACCCGTTGCCCCAGGCTCCCCACCATCCGTTTGACCTGATGGTACTTGCCTTCTGTTAACGTCAATTGAATCGTCGTCTGGTCTAACGCCACATCATAGTCACCCAACACAAGCTTGGCTGGACGAACGGTGGTCCCGTCCTTTAATGTAACGCCTGCCGCCACTTTGGCCACGTCATCCTTCGATAACGTGCCCGTAATGTGCGCTTCATAAACCTTCTCAACGTGGTGCTTTGGACTCGTTAACCGGTGGCCAAGGTCGCCATCATTTGTGATGAGCAGTGCCCCAGTCGTATCCTTATCCAAACGCCCCACTGGAAACAAATCATCCCGATAATCCGTTGGGTTAAAAAGATCCATCACGGTTTGCGCCGTTTTATCTGTCGTTGCCGTCACGACCGCAACCGGTTTGTTCATTAAAAAGTAGTAATACCGCTGATAATCAATGGCCCCACCGCCAACAGCAACAATGTCAATTGCCGGATCCACCGGTTGCCGTGCCTGTGACGCCACAACACCGTTGACCGTAACATGACCATCACGAATCAACCCGTGGGCTTCACTACGCGTTGCCACCCGCATCTCTTTTAAGTACTTGTCTAAACGTGTTGTCTTCGCCAACTCGTTCCCTCCAGTAACCTACTTAATGTGTAAACGTTGCCGTAAACCGGCCACCCGATCACCAAGCATCTCATCTGCTAACCGTGTTCGTAACGCAAGATAAATGTAAACACCGCCACCTAAAAGCATGGCGATTAGCACTTCAAGAAAGGCTAATGATTTAAACTGCGTATTCATCACGTGGTCCAAGCCCCAAACGGATAACCGCGCCACCACAAAGGTTGCCAACGAGAAGATAATAATCTGGTTCACCTTTTGTAATAGGCCATCGTAATCAATGTCAAAGTGGTGATCCAAATTACGGAAAATCAGGAAACATGATACGCCAAAGCCAGCGGTGGTGGCCAGTAATGGCCCCATTGGTTGTGCCAACGCCACCATTGGAAATTGGAGCACCATCTTCACAATTAAGCCCACAACCATGTACCAAATGACCGCACGGTTTTCATCAACCCCTTGCATCACCGTTGAAAGCACCGTGAACAATCCGAATAAAATGCCCAAGTAGGCCGAAAATTCAAGAATCACAGAACCAGCCAGTGAATACCGATAGAAAACGGTGTACAGAGGCACCGCAATGGCTGCCATGCCAAGTGATGCGGGAATCATGATGAAACTAAACAGTTCCAGCGTAAAGTTAATTTGCTTGCTCGTCCCGGAATTATCCTTTAACGTGTGCGCCTCCGTCAATAACGGAATCGCCGTTGCCGCTAAGGCCGAGGCCAACGAAACCGTGATCATGATGATCTTGTTGGCATTAAAATCAAAGTACGCATACAGCGTATTTTGCGCCGCATAGCTCAAGTTTGACGTAACGTGCATAATTTTAAAGAACGTCATTTGATCAAATAATTGATAAATCGCAATGGCACTTGGCACGATCGTAAACGGAATCGCCTGCCAAATGATCTGCTTCAGCAATTGTGGCGTGGACATGATGATACCTTCTTGCGAGCCCGCGATTTTATTTCTGAAGTAACCACGATAGCGCCACATCTGGTAAGCCAAAACGCCAACGGCAACAATGGCACCTAGTCCGGCTGCAAATGTTGATTGCACAACTGCGTGTGGCCAGTTTTTCGCCGGTGCGTTACCCACTTCCATAATCAAGTAGGCTGTTAACAGCATATAAATGACCCGGACAACTTGTTCAATGAACTGCGAAATCGCACTGGGGGCCATCATGTGATACCCCTGGAACATGCCGCGCATCATGGACAACGTTGGGAAAACAAAGACTGCTAACGTGAGTGAGCGCAAGACCGGAATGACATTCGGATCACCGGTGGTCAATAGCTGTGATGGTGCCAAGATCCACAATAACAAAGCAGCCACGATCCCGGTAATGAGGGAGAGCATCATCCCCCGTTTAAACAACCGGAACCCCACCCCATACTCATTCAGGGCATTATAATGGGCAATCAACTTTGAAATTGCGGCAGGAATCCCCGCCGTCGACACCATTAACACAATAGAGTACACGTTGTACCCTTTTGAAAACAGTGCGTTCGCTTGGTTATAAAACGTTCCAAACCACATAACCCAGGGAATGATGTACAAAGCGCCCAACACCCGTGATGTGATGCTGGCCGCGGTCATCCACCCGGTTCCACGAAGGATCTGCTCTTGGTCAGAAACATTCCCCGCTTCAAACCCCGGTTGTTCAACAATGGCGCCCAGATCTTCATCATGGACCGTTGCCTTTGGAACCGTCCGCAACGGTTCATCTGGTTCAGACAATGTCGATGTCACCGCCTCAACGGGCGCCTCAGTCACCTCTGCTTGAGGGACAACTGGTGACGCCTGCTGGTGCTGCACAGGTTCGGCAGACGTGACCGGTTTGTCACCGTCAGCCTGCTCGTTTCCTGATGTTGGTGTCACCACGGTTGCCGCGCTATCAGCTGGTTTCGCCGCTGACGTTGCCTCATCCACCATGTGTTTTGTCACCGGTGTAATCACCTGCGTCCCGTTCAGCAGATCCTCCAGCGGACGTGGTGCTTCACTGGTGACACTTTGTGGCGTCGCTTGATCGCCATAACCAGCCCATTGGTTGGAAATGACGTGTGGTGTCTTTGCCGCAGACACGGCAGCTGACATCGCTTGGTGGTCATCATGTTCTGCCGTTGACGCCGTCGCAGTTGGCTTATCTGCGGCCGCACTCGCCATTGTCGCAGCTGATTCCGCTTCTTTAGCGGGTTCATTCACAGCCTCTGGAGTTGCCGCAGCCTTATGTTCTTCCGCCTGTTCCTCTGCTAATGACACCGTGTCATTTGCTTCGGATTCAGGTTCAACCGGCGTTTCTTCCGTTTCAGCTGCCTTTGACTCCCCGTATAATCCAAAGCGACCAAACAGTTCCCGTCGTTGTTGACGCCGGCGATACTGCTTTCTAGTCGGTAATTGTTCATCGTTTGTTGTTGACTCTTTTTTAGACATAAACTTCTCAATTCTTTTTTAAATTCGAACGTTGCTCTAAGCTACTAGTGTACCGCGCTTTATTGCTAAAAAAATTCATGTAAATAAGCTTTAGGAAAACACAAGCTTTATCAGTTTACCAGATTCTCGGCCACTTAAGGTCCATAAAAATCAGTGCTTTAATTATACTTGATTTTAAGCAAAAATAACGTGCTTTCGGGAAATTGCCGCACCATTCCGCTAACTAAAATCCCCCACCACTACAGACCAAACAAAAACGGCTAACTTCCCGAACACAGGAAATTAGTCGTTTCATTATCTTACGTTAGTTGGCCACAACGTTGACCAGTTTGCCTGGGACAACGATGGTTTTTCGGATTGTTAATCCAGCTAATGCCTTTTGCATATGCTCATCAGCCATGGCAATGGCTTCAAGGTCATCTTTACTGATGTCCTTATCAACCGTTGCGTGCCCCTTCACTTTTCCATTAACTTGCAAGACAACTTCAACCGTTGCTTCCACAAGTTTGCTTTCATCAAACGTTGGCCATGGTTGGTAACTAATTGTGTCAGAAACATGGAAGTAACTCCACAGTTCTTCAGCAACGTGTGGTACCAACGGCGCTAACATTTTAATGAAGCCTTCCATGTACTCAACTGGAAGCGCGTCCACCTTGTTGGCTTCGTTTACAAAAACCATCATCTGCGAAATCGCGGTGTTAAAGTGCATCCGCTCGTAGTCCTCAGTGACCTTTTTGACCGTTTCGTTGTAAACTTTATCCAGTTTACCGTCATTAATGGTCGTGACCCGGTCACGCAGATGGTTGTTTTCATCGATCATCAACCGCCATACCCGTTGAATCCACTTGTATGACCCGTTAATGCCGTCCTCACTCCATGGCTTCGATTCTTCCAGTGGTCCCATGAACATTTCGTACAGCCGTAAAGTATCGGCCCCGTACTTATCGACGATTTCATCAGGGTTGATCACGTTCCCCTTTGATTTCGACATCTTTTCATGGTTATCACCAAGAATCATGCCCTGGTTAATCAACTTTTGGAAGGGTTCCTTGGTTGGCACGACACCCAGGTCATACAGCACTTTATGCCAGAACCGAGCGTACAACAAGTGAAGCACCGCGTGTTCAGCCCCACCAATGTAGAGGTCAACCGGCAACCAATACTTGAGTTTTTCTGGATCTGCCAACGCTTGATCGTTATGTGGATCAATGTAGCGCAAGAAGTACCATGATGAGCCAGCCCATTGTGGCATGGTGTTGGTATCCCGTTTTCCGTGACGCCCGTTTTCATCAGTAACGTTCACCCAGTCGTCAATGTTTGCCAGTGGACTTTCACCCGTGCCGGAAGGTTCCAATTGATCGGTGTCAGGTAACGTCAATGGCAATTCATTTTCGGGAACCAACGTTGTTTCGCCGTCATCCCAGTGGATAACGGGAATTGGTTCACCCCAGTAACGTTGGCGACTGAAAATCCAGTCCCGAAGCCGGTAGTTCACCTTCTTGGCCCCAACGTGATGTTCAGTGATCCATTCGATGGCTGCCTTAATGGCCGTTGCTTTATCCATGCCGTCCAAAAAGCCAGAATTGATGTGCTTCCCATCGCCTGTGTAAACTTCCTGGCTTAGGTCGCCGCCTTCAATAACTTCCTTCAACGGCAGGTTAAACTTCATTGCAAACTCGTAATCACGAGGATCATGCGCTGGGACTGCCATTACAGCACCCGTTCCGTAAGACGCCAACACATAGTCGGCGATCCAAATTGGTAACCGTTCACCGTTGATTGGGTTGATTCCGTAAGCACCGGTGAACACACCAGTTTTATCCTTATTTAAGTCTGTCCGTTCAAGGTCAGATTTAGATTCGATTTCTTTGTGGTAGGCCAGCACAGCCGCTTTTTGTTCCGGCGTTGTAATTTGGTCGACCAATGGGTGTTCAGGTGCTAAAACAAGGTATGAGACCCCAAAAAGCGTGTCGGCGCGCGTCGTAAACACCTCGATCTTTGTTTCATCGGCGCCATCAACGTCAAAGAAAACACTGGCCCCTTCGGAACGGCCGATCCAGTTACGTTGTTGTTCTTTGATACTTTCAGGCCAATCAAGGTCTTCCAAGTCATCAATTAACCGGTCAGCGTAAGCCGTGATTTTTAGCACCCACTGCCGCATTGGGACCCGGTATACGGGGTAGCCACCACGTTCGGTCTTGCCGTCCACGACCTCTTCGTTAGCGACAACCGTTCCACCCATGAAGTCAGGGGCCCAATTGACCATAATTTCGTCTTCGTAAGCTAAACCACGTTTGTACAGCTGTTCAAAAATCCATTGCGTCCACTTGTAGTAGGCCGGGTCTGTCGTGTTAATTTCCCGATCCCAGTCGTATGAGAACCCTAATGATTTCACCTGACGCCGAAAAACATCAACGTTTTGATCCGTAAAGCCCTTGGGGTTGTGCCCCGTCTTTAGTGCGTACTGTTCTGCGGGCAAACCAAAGGCATCCCAGCCCATTGGGTGGAGCACGTTAAACCCTTGCATCCGCTTCAACCGGCTCATTGCATCCGTTGCTGTGTACCCTTCCGGATGACCAACGTGTAACCCCTGACCAGATGGGTAAGGGAACATATCTAACGCGTAATACTTTGGTTTATCGGCAAAATCAGGTGTTTTAAAGGTCTTATCCTTATCCCAAAATTTTTGCCACTTTTTTTCAATCTCATTATGATCGTACGGCATATTGTGCCTCCTTCATGACATTTCATACAGGTCAAACTGGACAAAAAAAGCCCTACTGGTTGTCTCATCACAACCAATAGGGCGAATCTCTCCGCGGTGCCACCTATCTTTTCACCATTGCTGGTGAACACTTTAGTCATTAACGCTGACAAACGAAGTGGTCTACACACCGCTTAACGCGGGTTCAATCGCTCAGTGAATCCCGGCGAGTTCGTAAACATCAAACCACTGACTCGCACCCCCGTCAGCTCGCTTAAGGTCTGGTCGTTCACTACTGATCCGTCACTGTTAACCTGTTAAAATTATTGTTCATAGCATAGCAAATTCGCGGAGGCTTGGCAAGTCAGGCCAGAAAACATCATGCTATACTAAGAGATAAAACTGGGGGTCATAATTATCTTAATATTTTCTCGTTCCCAATGGCAACGCTGGCGCTGGGCGTTTGCTGGTGGTGGTGCCGTCATTTTCATTTTGTTACTGAGCGGCGTCCTCACAGATGCCCACTGGCTTGCCGAATTCGATCATCAATTAACGCACCTCATCCGCCAACCCGTAACCCCAGAACGGACATGGTTCTTTCAAAGCGTTACCCGCTTGGGCAATCCGCACATTACCTTATTCGTGATGCTCGTCTTCTTTGCCGGATTATGGTGGCGGAAAAAGCGGCTTGGTGGGGCGTTCTTTTTGGTCAACGTGGGGGTCGGCGCCCTCATTATCAATCAAATTGCCAAACAACTTGTCGAGCGGCCCCGGCCAACGCTGTTTCATCTTGTCAGTGCGTCTGGCTATAGTTTCCCCAGTGGTCACGCCATGAACGTGACGCTCATGTACGGGTCCCTCATTCTCCTGTGCAACCTGTATGTGGATCGCCTCGCCCTTCGCCTTGTCTTCGACACCCTGTTGATTCTTGCCATTATCGGTGTGTGTCTCAGTCGGATTTACCTTGGTGTCCATTATCCAAGTGATGTTGCAGCCGGCGTGGGTCTTGCACTCTGCGAATTGTTCTGCGTTCGTTACGCATTCTTTAAAACAACAACGGTTCCTGCAATCAAAATTTGGTAAGGAGATTTGCTCATGCCACTTAATAACGCGCTTTCGTTTAGTCATCAGCTTTTAGAACCCACAATTCAACTGGGTGATACCGTTGTTGACGCCACGGTGGGCCAGGGAAATGATACCCGCTTCTTAGCAGCACGGGTTGGCAAAACAGGCCACGTCCTGGCCTTTGACATTCAGCAAGCCGCGCTGGATGAAACGGCAACCATGCTAACTTTAACCGGATTGCGGCCCCAGGTGGCGCTCATTCACGATGGTCATGAACATCTGGTTGACCACATTAATGACAACACAATAATCAGTGCGGCCATGTTTAACCTCGGTTACCTTCCGGGTGGGGATCATAGTTTGATTACACGCGGGCAAACGACCATCGCGGCCCTTCAAACCTGTTGTGATCATTTACGCCGTGGTGGCCTCATTACCATTGTGGTTTACACTGGCCATCCTGGTGGGCAAACGGAGGCCGATCTTGTCACCGACTTTGTCCGCCACCTACCACAAAGGCAGTTTCAGGTGCTTCACTACGGCTTTATTAACCAGCAGCATCAGCCCCCTTATTTGCTCGCCATTGAAAAACGATAACCACTAAAAATCCGGTTGCCAGGACAATCAATGCGTCCTGATAGCCGGATTTTTTTAACTTATTTTGGATCAGCGACCGTTGCTTTTGGGCGATCAAAAATAATGTTTGCGAGTAATGCCACAACGACTAACCCCAGGGCCACCCAGAAGACGTTGTGCACACCCTGACTCATAATCTGACGGAGCGTCGGCAACAAATGAGCCGGCAAGTCACGCGCTGTCTGTGGATTAATTAGATCATTTAACATCCCCACACTGACATGGGCGTGCGTCTCTGCACCATGCGCTAGTGTTGTATTCATTACGATGCCATACACGGCTAGCATAAACGTTTGCCCCAAACTTCTGGACAGTGTATTGAACGATGTCGCCATGCCGATAATTTTGGGATCGACTAAGTGTTGGGTCGTCACAGAGGTACTGGTGATCGTTAAGCCAAACCCAACACCTAGTTCCGCGGAAATAACTAGGAAGACCCAGAACGCCGGTTGCACGGGGAGAAGAACCAGAACAATCGCCCCAACTAACACAATGGTCGTGCTGATCGACACCACCTGGCGCGGTGTCAGTTTTCCCATAATTTTACCCGCAATAAACGAACCAACGATCCACATGACAGACGATGGTGTGATCGCAAATCCAGCTTCGGACGCCCGCAGCCCCAATAGTCCTTGCGTCCAGGTTGGAATGTACACATCAAAACATACAAGGTAGCCGCTGACCAACGCAGCCGTTAAGTTTTGAATCACAAACGTTCGGTTATTAAACAGCGCTAAATCAATAATTGGATCCTCAGCCCGCCGTTCCTGGTGAATGAAGCCGATGAGCCCCACCGCCGCTAACAAAAAGCTTGTTCCAACAAGCCACCACGAAAGCGGCGCCTCGCCAAGAACCTGAAACCCATACATCAACCCTAATAGCATCAAGGTCAACCACGCGCTCCCCGCCAGATCTAACGGTGCCGTTGGCCGTTCTTGACGCGGTTCGTGGAGGTAAACCATGATCATTAACATGGTCAATAGCCCGATCGGAATGTTAATGAAAAAGACCCAGTGCCAACTCAATTGATCAACGATAAAACCACCAAGTAACGGCGCAACAACGGAAGCAATGCCCCATGCCGCTCCGTTTAACCCGGCCACCTGTGCCCGTTTTTCAAACGGATAAATATCCGCAATGATCGTGAACGAGACCGGCATAATGGTTCCGGCACCAATTCCCTGAATCGCCCGCCAGAAGATCAAGGTCATCATGGAATTCGACAGGCCACTCATCATCGACCCAAAAATGAAGACCGCCAGCCCAAATAAGAAAACGGGCTTTCGCCCAATTCGATCCGAGAGTTTTCCGTAAATTGGCGTTGCCAGTGAATTCGTCAGTAAATAGATGGAGAAGACCCAGTTCATCAGGGTCACTCCGTGTAAATCACCAATAATCGTTGGCATCGCCGTTGACACAATGGTCCCTTCGACTGCCGACATAAACGTTGCAACAAAAATGGCCACCGTTACCAGCGTCACGTTCGTTGTGTTCGTGCGTTTCGCCATAAAATCCTCCTTGATTAAAAAAAGACCCCTGGTAGCTGTAGTCGTCCAGTCTACCGGGGATCGTGGTTCAAATCCAATAATTTAGTTAATGTTAGTGCTTTGCAACGGCTTCTGTTAACGCAGTCACCTTGTCCGTTTGTTCCCACGGCAGGTTCAAGTCAGGCCGGCCAAAGTGGCCGTATGCCGCCGTCTGCTTGTAGATTGGCCGTTGGAGATCCAGCATCTTAATGATGCCGGCAGGTCGAAGATCGAAGACGTCGCGAATCGCAGCAGCCAGCGTTGCCTCACTAACACGCCCTGTTCCAAACGTATCGACAGAAATGGAAACGGGTTGGGCCACCCCAATGGCATAGGCCAACTGAACTTCGACCCGGTGCGCTAACCCAGCAGCCACAATGTTTTTTGCAATGTAACGGGCTGCGTATGAGGCCGAGCGGTCAACCTTAGTGGCATCCTTTCCAGAAAAGGCACCGCCACCATGGCGAGCAAACCCACCATAGGTGTCAACAATGACCTTCCGCCCCGTCAAACCAGCGTCGCCTTGTGGACCACCGATTACAAACCGGCCCGTTGGGTTAATCAGATACTTTGTTTGATCATCCAATAACTTCGCCGGGATCACAGCCTTAACAACTTTTTCGATGATGTCATCATGAATCTGATCCAGCGTGACATCTTCATCATGTTGCGTGGATAACACCACCGTATCAACACGGACCGGTTGGTTGTCATCGTCATATTCCACAGTCACTTGCGCCTTTGCGTCTGGCCGTAAGTAGCTAATGGTTCCATCCTTACGTAGTCGCGCAATCTGGCGCATTAAGGCGTGGCTTAATGCGATTGGTAACGGCATTAACTCCGGTGTTTCGTCAATGGCATAACCAAACATCATCCCTTGATCACCAGCCCCAATTTGGTCCAGTGGATCAACTTCACCATCACGGTGTTCTAGGGCGTCGTCGACCCCCTGGGCAATATCTGGTGATTGTTCATCAATTGCCACTAACACGGCACAAGTGTCGCCATCGAAACCAATGCTAGCATCGTTATAGCCGATGCCTTTAATTGTGTCCCGAACGGTCTTTTGAATGTCAACATACGCAGACGTTGAGATTTCTCCAAAGACCAGCACCAAGCCGGTCGTCACGGACGTTTCACACGCGACCCGTGCGGTTGGATCTTGCGCTAAAATGGCATCCAGAATGGCATCGCTAATTTGATCAGCAATTTTATCTGGGTGGCCCTCTGAAACAGATTCAGATGTAAATAAATGACGCTCTTGCATACTTTAATTTCCCCCATCTTTTTTTCCGGTTACAAGGCCTCTAAGTCGACTAGCAGGCATTCGCGAGCTAGCGGCTTATCCTATCGGGAACGAAACTTATAACTTACATATACTAACACGTTCTAATCATTAAAAAAAGCGACTGCCCGTTGACCAACTCAATAAAGTTGATTAGCATGGGAAGAGATATTATGTTCAGCAAAGGAGTCACCATGCCAACTGAAACACGTTCTTCCCGAACCGTCACAGACTGGTTCACCAACCTGCCCTGGCAATTGACCCTCATTTTTGTCATTGCCCAAAACCTCATCTGGTGGAGTTATCCACTTCACTACGGCCGGATCACTGGCGGCACCTTTCAAGGCAGCCAATTGCTATTACTGGCCTATACAATCACAATTAGTGCGACCAGTTTTTTGATGTTCCAAGCAAACTTTAAATCACTTTGGGCTCACGTTCCCATTTTAGTTAGCCTACTTCTGGCGTTCTCAGGCATCATTCGAGGAAACATCGAAATTTTGGTGATGCTTTTGATGTTTTCCGGCTTCTGGCTCGCCGTCGAAATGCGGTGGTTAAAACTTCAAAACGTTTGGGGATTGATTATTTATGCGATCCTCTCGACGTTTCCCGTTTCCAGCGCCATCTTCTTCTTTCAAAACCAATATTTGTCACCCACGTTTTTACTCAATTTGCTCCCACTGCTTGCCTGCCAAACCTTCTTTACGGTCCCGATTTTTGAAACTGAATCCCGGCGCCGTAACGTAACTGCCCTCATCAGTGGTGTCTTGCTGATCCTCGTCACTTTGTGGTTGCGCCGATCATTGATTGGGGTGTGCGCTATTGGTGTCATTGCAGTAACCTACCTGTTTATGAATAACTTCCCGGCGCTCAAACAGAAATACGTTCCAACTGCCTACATGTTGTTTGAGTTGGTTTGTTATCTGCTCCTCGTTTTTGCCTAATCAAAATGCCTAGTCCCCTCACAACGGGAGCTAGGCATTTTTTGTTTGCTTACATGCTTATTTTGAAAATCATCCATTAATGGTGGTGAACTGCCTTAAACACAAAAAAATCCGCAGACCCGCTCTCTGTTAACTCCACCGCCATTTATGGGAAAATCACCCATTAATGGTGGTGAACTGCCTTAAACGCGAAAAAATCCGCAGACCCACTCTCCGTTAACCCCACCGCCATTTATGGGAAAATCACCCATTAATGGTGGTGAACTGCCTTAAACGCGAAAAAATCCGCAGGTCCGCTCTCTGTTAACCCCACCGCCATTTATGGGAAAATCACCCATTAATGGTGGTGGGGTTAACAGAGGGGGCCTCAACGCAGATTTTTTCGCTCTTAATTTTTGAATTCGCAGTCATTCAGGTGATCATTCACCATGCCTGTTGCCTGCATGTACGCATATGTTGCCACGGGGCCCATAAACTTAAAGCCCCGCTTTTTCAGATCCTTCGCAATCGCCACGGACAGATCCGTTTTTCCCGGAACTGCCGTCATAGTTGGCACATCGTTCATTTGGGTCTGGTTATCCACAAAGGCCCACCAATACGTTGCAAATGATCCAAACGCTGCCTGAATCCGTTGAAACGCCTGCGCATTGTTCACCGTCGCCGCCAGCTTACCCCGGTGCCGAATGATTCGCTCATCCTGCAAAAATGGTTCCCAATCTTCCGGACTCATCTCGGCAACGACAGCAACGTCATAGCCCTTAAAGTCCTCATTAAATGCTGCCCGTTTATTCAACACCGTTTGCCACGACAATCCGGCCTGATACGTTTCCATGCACATCAGTTCAAATAACGCATGATCATCATGCAGTGGTTTCCCCCACTCATGATCGTGATACGCCTGCATCAGTGGTGACGAATCCGCCCAGTCACACCGTGTCACCATTTCAATTTCCTCCATTAGAACTGCGTCAAGGCCGTTGTAATTGCATCATTAACGGCCGCTTGCTCATCATCAATAAGCTTTACGCGTCCTTCAATCACCTTGATGTCCATCTCAATTTCACGAGTGAGCCCTGGAACAGTCAGTTTCGGTTCAAAGAAGGCCTTAAACTCAGCCAACCGTGTCGCCGTTCTAAACGCACGTGCCGTCACCGTAATGAACGTGGCAAATTCCATGTCGCCACCAACCGTTTTATCCAACCATGCCCAGTCATTTCGTAACCAGTCCCATGCCGCCTGTTGGCCAGCAGGATTACTCAAAACACCAGCATACCAAGCACGCAAATCTTGTGGTTTAATGACCGCCGCATTTTCAAATACAGCAATCAACGCCGCAATTTGGGTGGGTTCTGTTGTGCTGGTCAAGGCACTGCAAAGGGCCCCCTTATAGCTTGCATCTGAGCTATCTTGATAAGCTTGCAAAAGTTGATCAAATAATTCTTGCCGGTTGAAGTGTTTAACTTCATTACGAAGAACTAGTGGCCGAATGGCGGCTGGTAGTTGATCCAAATGCGCTTCATTGTCAGTAAATAATTGGTGGGCTGCCGCAATTGCGTCGGCGTTTTGACCGTACAATGCCGCGCTCAACACCAGTGGTCGGCTCAACTGATCGTCGTTTGAATCCGTTGCTTTTGCTGACCACCCGAGGCGACTCACCGCACCAGCGCTCAAATGATTAAAGAACAACTGGAGGCTTGTTTCAGCCGTTGTTTCCGGTTCGACAAATTTTTTCAGATTATTTGCCCCCTGATTTAAGGCATCCGTCACAATTGCCTGTTCACTCCCACTGAACCGTTGCAGTAACGGAATGATCGTCGCAGAGCTAATCTGTTGCCCATCAGCCAATAACCGAGCGTCCTGCAATAATTGCAGTTGTGCGTTGGCATCAAGGTCCGCTGGATGGTTCAACAGATCAGTCATTAATGTGTCGTCGTAATCAACGACGAAATGGGCATTGTTCCCCACGTTTAACCGGAATGGCTTGCCGTTTTGTTGGCGAAGTTGTTCATAGTCCCCCAGTTGTTGCGTTGGTTGTGTGAATAACGTCGGAACTTGCTCGTAATTACTGCTGAGCGGAATTTGCCACAAACGACCAGCATCCTGCTTTTCTCCGATAAAGAACTGTTCTTGTGAGATCGTCAATTGACCATCAACCACCGCTGCATGCACAACGGGGTACCCCGGTTGTTCTAACCATGAGGTCATGATTGCCCCAACATCCATCTTTGCAGCGGTGCCTAACGCAGCCCATAGATCTGCGCCGGTCGCATTGTCGAAATGGTGCGCTTCAAAGTACGCGGCTAAGCCAGCACGAAGCGCGTCATCACCGATCAACGCACGAACCATGACCAGCATCCGGGCTCCCTTTGCGTACACGATTGCAGCGTCAAACAGGGCGTCAATTTCCGCTGGATCATTCACCTGAACGTGAACTGACTGAACCCCAGCCGTTGCGTCCCGTTGCAAGGCCGCTGGAACATCCCCGGCTTGGAAACTATCCCAGATGTGCCATTCTGGTTCAAGCGCATCAATGGCCACATATTCCATCATGTTGGCAAAACTTTCGTTTAACCACAGATCATCCCACCACTTCATGGTCACTAAATCACCAAACCACTGGTGGGCAAGTTCATGGGCAATCACCGTGGCCACTAATTGCTTTGTCGCTAACGCTGTGTTGTCAGGATCAAGCACCAAATATGCTTCACGATAGGTCACAAGGCCCCAGTTCTCCATGGCCCCCGCCGAAAAATCAGGCAGCGCTAACTGCCATGAATGCGGCAATGGATATGGTGTTTGGTAAAAATCTTCATAAAATTCAATTGAGCGTTTTGCAATGTCCAATGCGAAATCAAGCTCATTTTCTTTATGAGCCTTAGTTGAGAACACACCGACTTGGACACCGCTGGTCGTTGTCGTTTGCTTACTTTGTAGGTCACCAAACGCAAAGGCAACAAGGTACGTTGACATCCGCATGGTTGTATCGAAGTAGTGAACTCCATCCTCATGCCGCACTTCTGGCATGTTGCTTAAAATGGTCTCACCTGGTTGTTCATCAAACTTGATGGCTAGATCAAACGTTGCCTTTGCCTCAGGTTCATCCACACACGGAAAGGCCTGGCGTGCAAACGTTGTCTCAAACTGGGTTCCGATGATTTCCTTTTGTTCACCATCCACGTTGTAATAAGACGGATAAATGCCCATCATCGTATCCGTCAGTGGTGCCGTATACGTAATGGTTAGCCCAACGACCCCTGCTTCTGATAGTTCGATGTTCAGGGCGTCAGCCGAATCATCGACGGTAAACGGAACAGCAACTTCATCTGCTTTAACAGCAGTTACATGCAGATTCTTTTGATGAACCGCAATGTTTGGTGTTACTGCCGAGCCCATAATAACGGTCCGGCCGCTGATGAGCTTTTGCTCACGGTCAATCTCTAAGAAAACTTGGTAGTTCGTTGGTTGGAACTGATCATAAAAGCGGGTTATTTCAGCCATAATATATCCTCTCATCTAAATTAGAATATTCTCATTATACGTCATTTACACCAGTATTGAACCTATAAGCCCCCGAAAATCGTTGCCAATATTGCCCCGGTTCCGTCGTCGCCCCGTGAACCACACCAACTAAAAACGGTTTGAGCCCTGTGCCAAAAGCACTGCTCAAACCGTTTATTTCACGATTGACCTAATACTGAAGCTTCAGTAAGTCGGTCTTTTTAACATCTTGAATCGTTTTTGTGCCAGCCAATTGCATCACAATCTGCAATTCTTCATTAATATGTTCATAAACAGATTGAACACCTAATGCACCACCAAGTGCCAGACCATAAATTGTTGGCCGGCCAAATGCGACCAAATCGGCGCCACTGGCGAGTGCCTTAAACGCATCCGAACCGCGCCGAACACCGCTATCAAAAACAACTGGTACTTCACCCTCAACTGCCTTGGCAACATCTTCCAACACATCAAAGGATGCTGGGCCACCATTTAGTTGCCGGCCACCATGATTAGAAACCCAGACACCTTGTGCGCCCGCCGCAATGGCTAAACGAGCATCTTCTGGTGTTTGAATCCCCTTAACGATTACTGGAAGGTGGGTGTAATCAGCAATTCGTTTTACATCATCAGGACCAATCTTTTGCGCAGCTGAAGCATAAATTTCGCTGATTCCTTTGCCTTGGCCGGTCCCATTACTGTAACTAACCAGGTTTGACATCGGAATTGGGAAGGCAAAATCATTAACAATATCAGCTTCACGGTAGCCGCCCAACGTGGCGTCAACCGTTAAAATAATGGCTTTGACCCCTGCTTTAACAGCCTCATCAAGTAAGTGATGGTTAAAGTCCCAGTCCTTACTCATGTACAGTTGGAAGAACTGAGGCGCCTCAGGAGCAGCGGCAGCAGTCTCTGAAATTGATTTAGAAGAATAAGTACTTTGGGCCATCAACCCACCAACGGCAGCCAGTCCGCGTGCTGTATCTACTTCCCCTTGGGAGTGAGCCAACCCCTGAGCAGCCGTTGGCGCCATCATGATTGGCGTCTTCAGCTTGATCCCAAATACTTCCGTCGATAAGTCTGGATTCTCGATGTTGCTTAATGCGCGTGGTGCAATTTGCCGGTGATTAAACGCATCCCGGTTTTCATGCATTGTCCACTCATTTTCTGCCCCACCAGCAACGTAACCAAAACCACCCGTTGGCATGATTTCCTTTGCACGTGCTTCAAGTGACTCCAAATTAACGATTGTTAGCTTCTCTTCACGATCACTTTGTTCATATCCATTTACTACTGTCATGATTAAGACTTCCCTTCTTACTTACTATTAATAAGTATGCCACTCGTCCCTCACATTTGTTAAGCATTCTTACTTCTAAATTCGTTTGCTTAAGATCTCCACGTTCATACCAATAATTCGCTGCTTAACGTAAACCGGTCATTCGCCATCGCGCAACTGTACGTGGTGGCGAATGACCGGTTTGTTAGTGCTGTATGATCACCTATATTTTCTTGCGTGCCGGTTTAATCTGACACAACGAGTAATGACTTAATGGCTGTTCGTTGATCCATTGCTTCATACGCTGCTTCAACCTCGTCTAAGCCAAACCGCTGGGTAAAGACACGCCCCGGATGGATGGTCCCGGTTAAAACGGCATCAAGTAACACAGCCCGGTCATCCGTTGTAACGGATGCAATCCCACCGCGCAGGCCAACATTCCGCCAGAATAACGCATTTGTGTTCATCTCTGCCTTTTGGGGCACACCAACCCGGCCCACGATTGCGCCGGGCCGACCAACGGCCACTGCTGTCGCAACTGACTGTTCCGTGCCGACACATTCCAACACGGCATCTGCCCCGCCGTCCGTCAATGCTTGAACGCGGGCCACCGCTTCATCACCACGTTCAGAAACGATGTCCGTTGCGCCGAATTCTTTTGTTAGCGCCTGCCGATCTTCATGCCGACTCATGGCAATGATCCGGGTTGCGCCGAGCATCTTTGCCGCGATTACGCCGCACAGACCAACAGCACCATCACCCATTACAACCACCGTATCGCCGGCCGTTACGCCAGCACTGGTTGCCGCGTGGTACCCCGTCGCCATAACATCGGCCAAACTCAAGAGATCATTTAACTGATCGTCCGTATAATCTGCCGGTTGCCCGGGAATTTTAACCAGCGCCCAATTTGCATTTTTAAAACGAAGAAATTCGCTTTGATAACCAACCACTTCGTCATCCAGTTCGCCAGCGTTTAAACAATTTCCATCATAACCGGCCTTGCAGGCTGCGCAATGCCCACATCCGTGAGTAAACGGTACAATCACAAAGTCCCCTGGTGTAACAGCCGTGACCGCATTTCCCACCTGTTCAACCACCCCGATCGCCTCGTGGCCTGCCGGCGTGTTCAACGGACGTTGCGAAATGCCCCGGTACCACCATAGATCTGACCCGCACACGCAGGCCCGAACCACCCGAATCACGGCGTCGGTATCGTGTTTAACTGTTGGTTTAGGTAATTGCTGAACTTCCATCTGTCCTGGTTTTACAAAAACTGCTGTTTTCATCCTGTTCCTCCACATTTTCAATCATCATGTTCTTTAAAAAAGTGCTTCAATAAAACCAGTCTAAACCCTCAAGTTCACTTTAAGGCAACCCATATGGATCAAAATTGTCTGCTTAACGTAAAACGACCGGCGTCCCAAACGTTTGGAAAACCGGTCGCACTACAACATTCTCTTATTAATCGTCGGCACCACGGCCAAGAACGCGTTTCAATAATTCATACAGTCGGTACTGGACCGGCCGGATCGGTTTAACAAACGTCCCCAGCATTTCTTGCGTAACCCCGTTAAACGACTGTTTAAACTTCAACACACCGTCGGAGCCATCAAATACACCCGAAACACCATAGAAGTTATACAACCGGCACCCGTTGTCCACCGCAACCCGCATCATGTGATCCTGGATCATATACGGTGCGTAAAATTTCTTAAACGCTTCATTAGTAAAGCTAAACATGTACGCCACTTCTTGCGGCTGAACAAAAAACATCGCCCCGGACAGAACCGTCGTCGACCCATCCGCCTGTTCAAACTGCTGAGCTTCCTTAATCCGCTTCTCATGCTGCTTGATCTGATCAGCCAATTCACGGCGTTGTCCCTTCAAATGCTTATTGTGGGGTTTCTCCACCAGCTGGGCGTCTAACTTATCCACCTCACCCTGGAGTTTGTCCGCTTGGGCCCGCTGACTTGCCATGTAGGTCTTAAAGTTCAGTTCTGCAAAAATAAACTTAACGTGTTCCCCAAAGGCCTTGTACGTCTTTTGGTAATAATCCAACGGCTTATCATGAAAGTTGAGCCGGTCAGCCGTTGCTTGCGTAAATTCTTTAAACCGCGGTAAGTCATCGTAGCTTAATTCCCGCAGTGTGATCCCAAATTGTTGCGTTTTCTTTAACGCATACTGCGCATCCTTTTGATAACTCTTGACCAACGTGTCTGGGGTTAAGCCCGTCAGTTTCTTAACAAATTGATAGCCCACAGCTAACGTTGAAAACCCGGGTGTAAACGGAATCCGGGTAAATCCTGCCGTTGTTAGGTTGGTAATGGCTTGTTCATTTTCAGTGGCCAAAACCGTTCCATCATCACCGAATTCACGGTGAACAACGTTGGGAAGCCACCGCAGAACAAGGCCGTGACGGGCCTTAGCAAAGGCCACGATCCCATCTGTCATCGTCTTAACGAGTGCCGCATCGTTATAATCCATCATCGGACCACCAGCGACTTCAAATAAATAGCCGAGGTGTAGCTTTCGCCAGTTTAACAAGCCCGCTGCAAGAATATGGTCGTTTTCATCAACCACCCCAACGTAGGCCGAGGTCCAGCTCCGCTGAGCAAGAACCTTCTTTTGCTCAGGAATCTGAGTGTAACTACCCTGTGGATGTTGCTGTTCGAACGCTAGGTACGCCGCCTCGTCCAGTTCTTTAAAAGTCATCATGGTTCGTTTAAGCCCTCATTTCGTACAAATTGAATACAACGGAAATTATACCACGCAACCCTTTCATTCGTGTATTAGCACTAAACTAGTTTATGAAAATCATTGGCACTTGGATAAATTAAAAATTCATCACACTTTAAATAAAAGACAGACCATGGTGACTAAGCTGAAACATAGTCACCATGGTCTGTCTTTTAAATTTGTTATAAGGCCCGCCTTTATGCGGGCTGCTTTTTCCGACGGCCAAAACTAAACTGTCGGTGCATGTAAACACTCCGAACAATTGGAAGATGAGGAATTAAGAGAATTACCACACTGACAAAAATGACGTGGTAGATAATCACAATAATTACGCCAATCACATTATTCAGGTGTGAGCTACTGAGTGTGAAAAGCTTACCAGCAATTTTAAAATTATCTAAGTCAACATCATGAAAACACATAACAATGAGTGATTCACGGCCAAACCACGTTAGCCATGTCCACGACATCCGTGGCGTCTTTTCAGCAATAAATTTTGCAAGGAGAATCAACCCATAACTTCCGCCCATCCCGCCAAGACTTGCCAAAATCGGGTTTGCTGCAAACCCAACGTTGAGATAGAAGAAGCCTGACCACGCTGACAACGCCCATAGAATTATCCCACCAACTAAGTAGGACCAGTACCATCGCTCTACCAGGTCATACTGTTTTAGTGCGTAGCCAAACCAATAAAAGACCTGACTAATCAACGCAGCGTTTATCGACCAGGGGAGCAAGATAAATTTAACGGTTCCAAACCCAATCGTTGCTAACACAACGGCAATCACTAACATCCATACAAGTTGTGCCTTGGCCCGCTTCGTTACCTTTAACGTTAAATTAAACATTAAATTACCAACAAACATTGCTAGCAAGAACCAAATTGCGCCAATTGCGGGAACAATAAGCCCCTGGCTACCAGGAAGTTTGCTGGGTGTCCCGATGCCATATAATGCTGCTAAAATCGCATGCGTTAGGCTATCAAAACCAGTAAGTCCTTTAATGCCGGGAAATGATAATGCAATCCAGGAAATTGCCACAATAATTATTGAAGTTCCAAAATACGGTAATAAGACATTTGTGGACAATCCAGTTGTCGTTTTTTTCCAGTCACGTTCTTTAAATAAGTATCCAGAAAGGACGAAGAAAACTGGTACATGAACTGCAAATATGACTTTAGCAAGATTCGAAAATGAATACACATACAGCGAATGACCAATGATAATCAAAAGTATCGCCATCCCGCGGACCACATCGATCCATTCAATTCTCTTCATAACCCCGTTTTCACCCTCCACGATTCTTACATGAATTTCTAACCCATTTTACGACTAACTAGTCTACAAAGGACCGGTCATTGCTTGTCTTCTAAATTATGCTGAAGATTATTATATCATAGATGCTATTTCACTCGTTTTTATCATTAAACTAACATTCATTAAATCTAAAAACGGCTTGACGTCGAAAAAATTCGAAGCCAAGCCGTTCACTATTTTTAATTGTGATTCACTTTTAGTCCTGGTTACTCACCAAAGGTCGTGGCACTATCGTCAGGGCCGCCGACAATGATAAACTTCACGTTCTCATTATCCTTTAGCAACTTGGCAACCGGACATTCGTCCAGTGCTTCATCAACTAGCGGTTGCGCCGTCCCATAGTCGGTATCTCTAAAAATAATTTTGGCACTCACATCAAACTTATAGCCAACGGTGTCTTTCAAAATATCAACACGGGTGCTGATCTCTGTGTCTGGAACAATGTGGTGGCGCTTTTCAACAATTTGCAGCGTTGCGTTGAAACAGGTGCTTAACGCAAAGCCGATGAATTGTTCTGGGTTCGTTCCGGGTGCATCAACAAGCGAACTACTAACCCCCAGCGCAAGTCCTTCATTTCCTTCAACGTAGCTTTCACCAACGAGACCATCTTTGTTTGTCACGGTCGTATGATATAAAGATTTTGCATTCATCGCCTATCCGCTCCTTTATAAACCGACAAGAACTGAATTGAACTAATGATTAATGCTCAGCTTCTTTAAGCAACGTGCCGAGCGCTGGTTGATCCTTTGTGTTGATCTTGTACTGTTTAGCGTAATCATCAATTTGCGTTTGACTGTACTTATCTGGATCCAGTGGCATGAAGCCGGTCGCAATTGGATCTGATGGATCAATTTGCGCGTTCAGAAGGATTGGCTTTTTGTTGCCAGCTTCCTGCAACCGCTTGATTTCTTTAAACGTTGTTTCCAGTTCGGCTAACGTGGAAACGTTAAACCCGATTGCACCGAACCCATCAGCAACCTTTGCCCAGTCCGTCTCTGTCAGATCAACGCCATAGAAATGCTGTTTTGTTTGTTGCTGTTCATACCAAATGAAACCAAACCGTTCGTTTGAAAAGACGATGTTAACAACGGGCAGTTCGTACCGAACTTCGGTAAGCAAATCTTGGATAACCATGGCGATGCCCCCGTCACCGGAGAACGTCCATGCTTGTGAATCTGGGAAGCTCAACGCCCCAGCAAGTCCTGCTGGTAACCCGTAACCCATGGTTGCAAACAAGCCTGAAAGAACAAATTTCTGGTTTTCGTCCATTTTGACACCACGAACGGCAAATTCAGAAACATTCCCAGTGTCCACACCATACGTATCATTTGGACCAGCCAATGCTCGAACCTGCTTCATGACAGCCTCAGGTTGCAAGCCAGTGCTTTCGTCTTGGGCACGGGCATCAAGCCAGTTGAGCCAGTTTTCCCGGTTCTTACGGTTAGCACTGATCCACGCTTCGTTGGTTGCTGTTGCGCCACTGTCTATAAGGGCTTGCAGATACGTTTTTCCATCGCTAATGACCGTGTAATCAACGGGAACAACCTTACCAATATCAAAGCTATTATCGTTTACTTGAATAATCTTAACGTCCTTTGGCCAGAACCGTGCAAACGGATATTCTGAACCGATAAAAATAATTAAGTCCGCTTCTTGGACGGCTTCGTAACCTGATTTCGAACCTAAACGACCATTCGTTCCAAGATAGTTAGGATGGTTTGTTTCCATGATTCCGGTTGCCGGAACCGTAGAAACAACAGGAATGTCAAACTGCTCTGACACTGCGTCTAGTTCTTTTCGAGCGCCCTTCAACCCAGTTCCAACATAAAATAATGGGTGATTTGCGTCCTGAATAAGTTTAACGGTGTCCTTAACGACCTCTGGATCAATGGTTTCAGTAAATGAAGCTGAAACCGTTGCTGGTGTTTTTGGCAGTGAAAAGTCGATTTCTTCCGCAGAGAGGTTTTCAGGAATAGTGACCACCGCAACGCCCTTCAACCGGTAAGCTTCACGAATCGCTTGGTTGATCACATACGGAATTTGGTCCGCTGTTGTTACCGTTCTGTTGTAAACAGCAACGTCCGCAAACATTGGTCCTTCATCCATCTCTTGGAAGTAGTTCGTATTCATAATGTCTTGGCCAACTTGACCAACCAACGCAAGGACAGGAACGTGGTCCATCTTTGCGTCATACAGGCCGTTGAAGAGGTGCGTTGCACCAGGACCCGCTGACCCAAACGCAACACCGATCTTTCCTGTCAGCTTCGCATCCGCCGAAGCAGCCATGGCCCCAACTTCTTCATGTCTGACCTGAATGTACTTAACCTTGTCTTGTTCTAAGTAAAGACCTTCAACAGTGTGGTTAATTGAACCACCCGGAATCCCATATACGTGATCAACATCCCATGATTCTAAGACTTTTACTAATGCTTGACCTGCAATCATTTTTGCCATAAGACAGCATCTCCTTACTTTTTGTTAGGGCAAAGTAAGCGTAACGCTTTCGTTGAAATTTTGCCAACAAGTTTATTCGGAAATTTACACCACCCGCAAACAATGAATATCACTGATGTTTATTTCAAATAATAGTGATTAAAACCTGAATTAAGTACGTCATAACAAGTTTTCAAATTAGATTGCACATTATTTAATTTCTGATATAATTAACGAGGTTTAAGATCTATCACATAAACAATCTACTTAATTACCACCTTTAAAAACAACTAGTAGATCCACAATATGGAGGGACTTCACATGAAAACAACACGTCTTATTGCCTTAACCGCTTTGGCTAGCCTTGCTTTAGCTGCTGCGCCAACGGTTGCTCACGCTGACCGGTCTGCTTCAAACCAGTACGGCCCTGGGGATGCAACGAACAACATTAGCGCAACCACAAAGGTCGGCCAAGGATTCATTTCTAGTGGAACATCATACAACGGTAACGCTTCTGGTGCCGCTGAAGGTAAGTCCACTGCTCAATTTATGGTTGATGCTGGTCAATTAACCTTGGATAAAGTTCCTGACATGAACTTCCAAAACGGATCAGTTGCGAACATCGTAAGTGCTGACCAAACATTGGCACTGAAAGACAACACTGTAGGTAGCGGTGACAGTAAAAACAGTACTGCCTTCGATGGGAACAACAGCGGAACCTTATCCGTTACCGACTACACTGGTTCTAACAATGGTTGGACGGTCTTAGCCGCACTTGGTCAGTTCACTAGCAATAGTGGTGCTAGCAAGATCAACAACGCAACGTTGAACTTAAGTGCAAGCAACCAAAAGTCCTTAGTTAGCGGCACCGCTGCGGCAAAGAACATTAGCTTGAACTCTGCGGCAACTGCTGACGCAGCGACGTGGCCAACTGCCTCTGTCCTTTGGAGCACTGATAAGAACACTGGTGAAGGGACCAACACGGAAGACTTCGTTTCTGCTGCCAACACGTTGACAATCAAGCAACAAAACGACATTCAACCAACAACGTACCAAGCAAACTTATTCTGGACGTTGCAAAATGCTCCAACTGCTACACCAGCGAACTAATACGAAAGAGCCGAATAACCAACTGGTTAATCGGCTCTTTTCATCAGGAGATCAACTATGCAGACTATTAAACGGGTGTTTACCACCCTCCTTTTTGTTTCACTCTTTTTAATCGTCCCCCAAACGGTTTTCGCTGAAACGAGTCCAACCACTGGTGCCGGCTTTACCATCACACCAGAATTTCCCAAAAATCAGCTCCCAGACGAGACCGGTTTCTTTGACCTAAAGGTTACCCCCGACCAGACCCAGGAACTGACAGTGGTGGTCGCTAATAAAACAAACCAGGCCCGCTCGTTAAAGGTTCAACCGACAAACGCAACAACTGGGGACAACGGGGTCGTTGTGTATACGCCAAACAAAAAGCGCGACTCATCCGCAAAGTACACGTTTACACAGCTAACGTCGAAGGCAGTAACCGTCAAGTTAGCCGCTAATGAGGCCAAACCAATTACGTTTACCACCCAGATTCCCAAAAAAGGCTTCCAGGGTCAAATCCTCGGCGGTATCTTTGTTTCTGACCCCGCAACCCACAAGGCAACAGGGCAAACTAAGGGCTTTAAGATCAATAACCGCTACTCAATGGTTCTTGGGGTGCGGTTACAAGAAAACCCCAATAAAAAGGTTACCCCCGACCTGGCCTTGAACCAAGTTCGTGCAGGTGAAGTTGCCGGTGATGGTGCCGTGCTAGCAAACCTACAAAACAAGGCCCCCGTTCTCTTTGGGAAAATGTCCATCACGGGCCGGGTTTATCCTCGCAACAGTTCGAACCAGTTATACAAGACCACCAAGCATGACTACGCAATGGCACCAAATAGTAATTTCAACTACGCCATCTCCACAGGTCATCATCGGTTAAAGGCCGGCAAGTACACGTTGAAACTAACGGCCACATCAGCTAAACGAAGCTGGAAATTCACCAAAAACTTTACCATTTCACAAAAGGAAGCCGATAAGTACAATAAGCAACTGACCAATGTTAAACATAATTGGACTTGGTTATACGTTCTGCTTGCGATTCTCGGCGCCCTCTTACTTGCTGGTATTAGCTTTTGGTTAGGTCGCAGAAATAAAAACGATCACTCAGCAAACTAGTAAGGAGGAGGATTGCCCCGTGAAATATAAACGCCATTTACCATGGTTAATCGGCTTATTAACCACGATGTTTATTTTTCTATCAGTTAGTATTCCCGTTAACGCCGCTGATTACCCAAACACCAACCCACCCAGTGCGGCACCCGTTTCCGGATTCTTTTCTCAGTGGACCGGTGGGTTTCAACAACAGCCTGTGGATACAAATTCCGTGGCAGACACTGCATATACGCTAAAGCTGAGTACAGTTCGGGCAACGTTTTTTCTCACTGCCGATCAGGGGGATCCCACCGTTACCTGGAATTGGTCAGAAAACAACTCTGCTTGGAAGCCCGTGACCAATGGTTCCGGTTCGTCTGGCACTGCCACCGTTTCAGCTAATAATCCCGATAGTAACCATCAAAATTCGTCGTTAACAAACACGTTTAAAAACGATGGTAAATCACACACGATTTACTACCAAGCTCAGTTACATTATTCCGGTGGCTGGTTCGGTGTTGGTGCCAATACCTACTATTCGAACGTTGTTAAAGTTCAAATTTCACCTGAGATCGTTCACGCTACTGACCTTTCGTTAAGCGTTGATAACCCGAACCTGCCTAACGGGCATTCAGAAGTCGTCCACCCGACGTTGACCCCCGCCCAGGCAACGGATAAAATCACGTGGTCAATTGCTAACCCAGATGGTTCAGCCACCAACGTAGCAACCATTTCAGATACTGGGTTAGTCACGGCTAGCAGTGAGACCTCAAAATATGGCCCAGTCGTGGTTACCGCACAGGTAAGTGGCCTCACCCGGACGTTAAAAATGTTTATCGGGGGGTTACAAGACACCAAGGCGTTAGAAAACGGGAAAACCAATCCGTCATTTGAAGTCAACGGTTATACCAAAGGCACGACAGTCAGCGCTTGGCACCATAAGCTGGCTAACGGTACCGATGAAGTCATTAAGGATGGGCAAACCTTAGCTGATGGAACCAAGGTTAGTGTCTCAACCGACGCCGCCACCGGCATTAGCAACGGTGTTTTGACCCTCGATAAAACGTCAATTAAGGAAGATAAAAGTACGTACTACGCAGAATTAATGGTGCCTGTTCCTGGAACCTCTGCTCAAAAAGATCAAACGAACACAGCCACCCTTAGTGTCACTCCCAACTCACTCACATTAGATGGCGTCCCTGACTTTAGCTTTGGGTCAACAAATCGCTCCGTCCCAATTAACGATATTGTTCAGGGGACAACGTTGACCACAACAACCCCATTCACCGGTCCCAAGACAACGTATGACGGGAACGGTAAGGGCGCCCTCCAAGTTACTGATCCGCGTGGAAGCGGTGCTGGGTGGACGCTCTACGCTAGCATGACTCCATTTAACAATGCAACTGATAAAAGTGCGTTGGGGGCTAACGGGGGCATCACCCTCAATCTCCTTTCATCAAACGGTGCAATCAATAACGTGGCCGTTCGTAACGATGGTTCACAAACGTTGGTTCTTCAACAACAAGCGACGAGTACCGCAACGTCGTCTTTAGATTTATCACCGTCAACACTAAAAATTGCCCCAACACCGTTAGTTTCACCCGGTTTGTACCAGTCCACGATTACATGGACACTCGCAAACGTTCCAAACGCAAGTTAGGGCTGACCATAAAAAAGAGGCATCCAACTGGAGGCCTCTTTTTTATGTGTTCGATCAGCAATTGCTGTACTCCATTTAGCGTTGTATGTTGCCGGCACTTCTCAACTGCCCTCACTCATTCAATACCTTAACCGCCCTAATTTGTTCCATGTGCACATTGGTTTCCCCAACAATAATCACATCTTCACGCCCTTGCCCCATAATTCTGCCTTCAATGACAGCTGGCAACCCATTTTCCACACTCATTTCGTTCAGAAAAATGGCGACTGCCTTTTGCTTCAAAATTGCCTGACCCACGGCCGTAAAAATTGCTTCTTGGCCCATTGGGTCAACGGTCACACGGGCATCACGTTCATTCTCAGCCAACGTTTGCTTATTAAGGGCGCTTGTATGGTCCGACAAGTAATACCCCTGCCATTTAAGCATGCCACGATCCTGATAATCATGATGGAAAAACATCTTGACCAACTCTGGATCATACTCACCGGGCTTCATCGGGATGCCGCCTCCGTTCAATTAAGCGTTGGCTTTCGGGCCACCGCTGCTGCTGAAAATTCAAAAAAACAAGCGTTAACTTTGTCCGTAACCGTAACTTAGCAATGAGCGCTTCTAAATAGGCTAACTGGTAATCGGTCACTGAATGCAATGGCACTGATCTTTCCCGGTGGCCCTGTTTAAGCGAATTGAAAAAGAAATTATATTGTTTGTCGTACGGATCATCGGCAACGAGAATCCAGTAACGGGTGTGCGGCTGCCGCAAAAAGAGTGGCTCAATTCGCTCATAAATGAGCCGACTTTCATCAATCATAGGCGTTTCCTCCGTTATGGCCACCAACCAGCGCTGCACGGTCAAGGGCCGTCCCGCCAGTTTCGGTACTCCGTGCGTACACCAGGGCCTTGAAACCAAACCGATGCCGCAGATCGTCAATCGTTGCTTCCACCTGGTGCTTTTTTTCCTGTGCTTCAGGATCAACAAATAAATTTAGTTGCCGGTAAGTCGCAGCCGATAAATTTGCGCCCGCCACCGCAATGTTTCGAACCGCTTCACCGTGCCAGTGTTTACGAAACAGGTAGGTCAGACCACGGACGATTTCTTCATGATCATTGGTTGCGTCTAACCGTAATTGTTGATGAAACCCACCGCGGCCGGTCCTCTCCTTCACGCCATACGAAAACCCAATACTGAGTGAAACACTGGCCGTTAGCTTTTCATGGCCACGTAATCGTGAGGCAAGCTGCTCCCCGATTTCTTTGATGACCAGTTCAATTTCGTGCTGATCATCATAATCCCTTGGTAACACTTGCGAATTACTGAAGCCTGCTGATTTCACATCAACCCGCTCCCGCAATTCTGCCCGGTCAATCCCCCATGATAGTGCAAACAGTTGGGCACCGATCATCCCCATTTCCTGCTTTAACATGTACGGATTGGCATGTGCTAACTCGTTCATGTTGGTAATTCCTAACCGTCGAAGATGCTCAGCTGTGCGCCGACCAATACTCCAAACAGAAGTCATTTCTTTAATGCACCAAATCGTTTGTGGGACCGTTGCATAACTAATTTGACCAATAAAGTTCTCCGCATGCTTTGCATAAATGTCTAGGGCAATCTTCGCCTGGGCCGGGTTCTCACCGATCCCAACCGTGACGTAAAGCCCAAAACGTTCATAAACCGTATGCTGAATCACTTGCGCAACTGCGACGGGTGACGCCCCAAACTGCCGCCACGACTTTGTTAGGTCTAAGATCGATTCATCAATTGAGTACGGCCACAAGTCTTCATCAGCCACAAACTGACGAAAGACGTTATTAATTTCAAGGTTACGTTTGATGTATAAATTCATTCGCGGCGGCACCACCTTTATGCTGGCATCATCCGGCAAATCACGTTGACGGGAGACATTGGCCCGCAGATTAAACCGCCGTTTTGCTTCAGGTGACGTGGCCAAGATGAGACCACCGTTAGTGTTCTCCTGCTCGCTCATCACCACAAGGCAAACATCTAGCGGATCCCAGCCACGCATACTGGCCTCAACGCTGGCATAAAAAGACTTATTGTCAACGGCGAAAAAGACACCGCGTGGTTCCACATCATAGTCATAGTCTGCCATTTGCTCACGCTCCCTGTTTTGATTTCAATTTACATTATACAAACGTACGTTCGCTTTAACAACAAAATTTCCTCGTCATGTTCATAAATATCATTTCCAGTCATTTTATTAATGACGGCGTATACTGAACTGAATTATTAAACTCATAGGGAAGTGTTCACATGCAATCACTTAAAAAACAGCCCATTTACGAGTCCCTCTTGATTGGTGTTTTGCTAGCCGGCGTTGGCGGCTACCTTGATGCCTACACATACATTTTTCACGGTGAAGTCTTTGCCAGCTTACAATCTGGGAACGTCATTTTGCTTGGATTAAACCTGGCAGACGGGCACTTTGCCAAGACCATCGCCTACCTCATCCCAATTCTGTGCTTTATCCTTGGTGCTGGGTTGGCTAACCTCATTGAGCAACGGTTCAACCGACCGGGCCACCTCATTTGGCAGGAAATTAGTATCATCGCAGAGCTCGTCGGTATTTTTGCCATTGATCTCTTGTTACCGATTCTTCCCAGTCGTGGAATCACCAGCGGGTTATCACTATTTGCCGCGTTCCAAGTTCATACATTTCGTGTTCTAAATAACCACCCTTACAACACAACCATGACAACTGGTAACCTTCGCACAGTTGGTGCCGCGTTGTTTAACCTTCTTCTTGGTCATGGTGCTAAGGCAACGAATCACGTTTTGCTTCGTGACAGTTTTTGGGTGGCTGCGAGTTTTGGAATCGGCGCCTTTGTTTCAACTTGGTTAACACGCTTGATCGGCCCACAATCACTGCTTGGTGTTGTCGTCACGTTACTAATCGTCTTACTCCTAATGATATGGGATCAACATCACGGTAACTAACCCAACTTAATTACAAGAACCCCCTAGAGCTGGCTTTTGTCCAACTCTGGGGGGTCTTCATCGTAACAGGGATTTTCTTTTTACTTTACCTCTTTTTGTTAGCGCCTATGCCTGTGCTGAAAAGGCCGCATAATAATCAGCAAGGACAGCCAGAATCTGGGTCCCTATTTGGGCATAATCTGCGTTTGGTAAGTTGGCCTGTGAGACCCGCAAAATGCCGGCTGAAGACCCAAAACCAACGCCATCCATCAACACGACACCACGTTTTTCAGCAAGCTGTTTCAAGAAATCGACCTCTTCAAAATTCGTCATTAGGTAGTCACGAAATTGTTTGCCATAACGTTTCTCGGCCAACCGGTAAATATCAACCAGCTCATAATAATGGGTGTTATCAGGTGAATCATTGTCTGGAATCCCCAACGCCTGATTGAGATCATGTTCACGGGTCACAACCAGTTGTGTTGCTTCATCAATGTACGAATCGGGGCTTCCTGCAAGTAAGTGCGTTAATGAAAATAAGACCATCAGGATTTGCTGAGGCGTTGATAATCCCGCCGTATCGTATAACCCCACCGACCGGCTGTCCGCCACTAGCCGTTCAATAAACGACAGTGTGTCCGGTTGTGTCACCACGCGACCGTAACGCTTTCTTAATCGTTGCGTTTGCTCGACAGGTAACTGTGAAATCAGTGCATCAAAGACATTTTCGTGAGCAACTGCGATCACCCCTAACCGCCAGCCAGTGGCACCAAACAGTTTGGAATATGAGTAAACGAGCACTGTGTTATGGGGCACAACGCTGTAGACAGACTTAAAATTGGGAACAAACGTCCCGTACACATCGTCTGTAATAATCATCAGTTGAGGCCGGGCCGCCACCACGTCTTGTAAGGCAGCTAATGCCGCCTCGTTAAGCGCCATTGCCCCTGGATTGGATGGATTAACAAGGATCAATAGCTTAACCTGATCATCCTTAAGCTTGTCCACTTCACTTGGCTGAATCTCCCAGTTTTGGGCCTCTGTCGACCGTAAATCAACCTCAACCAGCTGATAATCATCTAACGTCGGGATTTCTAAGTACGGTGTGAAAATCGGTGTGTTAATGGCGATTTTATCACCAGGTGCAATCAGTCCATTTTCACGTAACGTATGAAAAATGTCGACAATCGCTGCCGTCCCACCTTCAGTTGGAAACAGGTTCGTCGCCGTCACCGTTTCGTCAAAGCCCATTGTTGCCGCTAAGTACTGGGTAATAATTGGTTCCGTATACCGTAGCACACGTGGCGGAACAGGATAGTTGTTTCCAATGACCCCATCGACCCACTCAGCCACTACGGCATCAAGATCCGTCGTAACGTGCTCTTTCACGTACGTTAACGATTCGCTCAAAAAGTGCCCATCAGCCGTTGAAAGGGTCGCACAGAACGCTTGGAGCCGCTCTGCAATGCCCTCCGGCTGAATATAGCCAGCCAGGTTACCAGTGTTCATGGTGCGTTGTGATTCGTTGAGGCCAAAACGCATCAGGTTAATCAATGCTGACCGGGCCGACACGTTGATCCAGTTCGGATTACCCCGCCCCGCATTCAAAAACACGTGGCCCCGCTGATCTCGTTTGGCGTAATCAATCAGTCGGTCACTAATTTCAAACGCTCCTAATTTCTCCAGTGCCCGTTCATCTTCACGCGTCATATCGCTCTACCTCCACTGTTTAGTCGCCCCCATGATACCAATCTCGACCCGCTAATGTCCATTATTAGCCGATTAAACAAAATGGCGGATGACCCAATCATCACATCAGGTCATCCGCCATTTTTATCACCATTACTTTTTGAGGCTCGTCTTTAAGAACGCAAGCGTTTCGTCATAAACGTCGTCCAGATACCCCTTCGCGTGACGACTGCCTGGCAAAAAGCGACTCACAGTCGGAACTTGAACCGCGTTTAGCGCCCTCACTAAATCAATCACCCCACTTGTCGGGACAAATTCATTAAGCGAGTTAGCAAGGTACATCGGTCCAGCAGTCTGAGAAACATGTTTTGCTGGTGTTGCCGCAGTGTATTGATCTGTCTGACCATCAAAATAATTCGTGACAAACCATTTATAAAAACCATCGTTTGCCCCGGTTTGGTTGATCTGGCTACTAGCCGAATGAACAAAATCCTGAGCGGTGTCTTGCTGGGCAACAACGTCTTGATGGTCGCGTAGCCAATCATCAATATCAAGGATTCCGGATAATGACACCGTTGGGAGCCCATATTTCAGCCCCATTTCAACAGCCATGTTGCCACCAGCTGATGACCCAACGACGCCCACGTGTTCGTTATTATAGGGACTTGTTTTGAGCCATGTCATCACGTGATCCATGTCGGTTAACGGATCCGGATAGTGACCCGCTGGCGTGATTCGATAGTTTGGAACAATCACAACAAACCCATCGTTTGCTAATCGCGTCGCCCAGTCGCGGTCCTTTTCTTTATCGCCTCTAAACCAACCACCACCATGAATGTCGATTAATGTTCCTAGTGGTTCCACGGTTTCATCCGCATACACGTCAAGCGCTAATTCGTTAGCCTGATCATAAACAATGTCTTGCTTCTCAAGAATTTTACTCATCAGCTGTCACCCCACGTTAATTTAAATTGTTTACAATTTTTATGTGTTCAGTATAGGCACAATGCCAGTCACCGGCAAGATTTCGTTCTCATAACTATTTCTAAATACCAGTAATGATGCCAAGTCCAATCGCCAGAACAAGCGAAACTGTGAGTAACACCGAGTTTTTAACCGATAGAACAAAACTCTGTGACTTGATCATCTTCGCTGAAAATGCCACATTGTTTCGATGGATTAACGGCGCCGAAAGCAAAACTAGCAGGGCCAGCTTAGGTAAAATTCCCATCAAAACAGCCACAATGACGCACAGATAGCCCAATCCATAACTAACTCGCCAAACGGTTAGCATTGTTCGCTGACCCAGCAAAACGACGATTGTCTTTCGGTCATTTAATTTATCTTCCTCAACGTCACATAAATTATTCGCCAGCATAATGTTGCTGATGGCAAAGACTGCCAGACCAGACGCAAGCAAAATTTCGCCAGCAGCCGTCCACGTCATCTGACGCGCCGAGGCAATGTTAACATAAACGGCCGCCAACATAATGACGTACCCCATGGTTAGTCCCGAAACTGCTTCACCAAACGGTGTTGTCGAAATTGGTCGGGCTCCGCCAGCGTAAAAGTAACCAATTAAGCAACCAAAAAGCCCCATTAAAATGAGTTGCCAGCTAAAGGGCCCCCACGTTAGCTTTAGTAACGCCACACCCAAAACGGCTGCCGTGGTCACTAACGTCACGATGACACCGATCCCGGTTCGCTTGGAAATCGCATAGTGACCCACCACGTTTGTCACCTTTTTAAACGTTTCTTCATCTTTTGCGTGGATAAAGTCCTGAAGATTATCGTTAGCATTCACCGCCATGTGTAACAACTCGTTAATCACAAAAAACAGCAAACTGTTTATAAGAACAAAACTATGAAAATTATACCAGGCATATAGGAGTCCCAGAACAAACGGCAACACACTGGCAACCATTGATTGTATTTCAACAAATTCTAAAAAGACTTTCGGTTTCATTTTCACTTCGACGAGAACACCGGCCTTGGTCCCAGTCCCCATCAATCTCCCCTCTGCATTTTTCGCATTAACGATCGACTACTGACAAGCACACCCTGTCACCTCAATCATCACCGATAACACTCATTTTGTCGATAACCTTTCGTTTTTTTGTGTCGCTTCTTCCTGTGATTTTCCGCTGGCCAATTAAAAAAGCACCCACAATGTGGATGCTTTTGCACGGAATTAAGCAATTGCTTCAGCCTTCAGTGTCCGAATCATGTTGCAAACAAATCCGTATTCATTATCGAACCATGTCGCTGTCTTAACCACTTGGAAATCACCGTTTGTCGTCACTTCCGTTTGCGTTGGGTCAAAAACTGCCCCGTGAGTATCCCCAATGATATCGGAGGAAACAATCTCATCATCATTCCAACCAAAGGCAGGATTGTTCTCAGTGTATTGCTTGATTGCGTCGTTCACTTGGTCAGCTGTGACTTCTTTGTCCAAAACAGAGACCAGTTCACAGACAGAACCATCCACAACTGCAACCCGTTGTGCATGCCCGTTTAAGTGGCCTTCCAGTTCAGGAATCACAAGGCCAATGGCATTAGCTGCCCCCGTTGAATGTGGGATGGTGTTTGCGGAAGCGGTCCGGTTTGGCCGGAATTTGTTCCCTTTAGGCCCATCCAAAATCATTTGCGAACTTGTAAATGCGTGAATTGCAGTAATGGTCCCAACCTGAATGCCAAACTCCTTGTTAAGGAAGTACGCCATTGGTGCTAACGCATTCGTGGTACAAGAACCCACGGAGATGATTTTGTCATCAGCGCTGATCAAGTCGTCGTTAACGCCCATCACAATTGTCTTCATTGGACCAGCTGGCGCAGAAATGACAACCTTCTTGGCCCCTGCTTCAAGGTGCGCTTGTGATTTGGCTTCGGACGTGTAGAAGCCGGTACATTCAAGGACGATGTCAACGCCATCATTACCGACCCACGGAATGTTCTTAGCGTCACGTTCTGAGTAAACCCGAATTTTCTTTCCGTTGACGATCAAAGAATCTTCAGTTGAACTAACGTCTGCTTTTAGGGTGCCAAACGTGGAATCATATTTAAGTAAGTAAGCCAACATTGCTGGGCTCGTTAAATCATTAATTGCAACAACATTTAGATCAGGATCGTTAACTTCAAGCATGCGCCGAAATGAGTCTCGACCAATCCGACCAAAACCATTAATACCGATGTTTGCCATGAATCAATACCTCCTAAAATATTTAAACGATTAACTACACCGTCAGTATAGCCTCAATTAAAAATCTACTGGGAAATTTGTGCTCGCTAAGTTTTAAGGTGTCCATGGTCCTGTCTGCGAAAACTCACTGAAGTGCAATAATGGCTTGGATGGTCTCGTCAAAAGCCGCAACTGCTTCTTTATAGGCGCTCAAATCACGGCCAAATTGGTCATTAAATGCATCTAAGCCTTTCCCAGCAAAGACATATTCATATTTATAAATTTCTTCATATTGGGCCGCAAACTGTTTTAACAGTGGATGTTGCTTTTCACCACTCAACTGTAATGCCATTTGGATCACGCGAAAATCAGTGTATGCTAACTCAAATTGAACGGCCCAAGCACGCATAAAGTCGTGCTGGGCTTCAATATGAGCGTAATGGTGGTCAACCGTCCACTGCAAACGGTGAATGGAATCAATGACGTCTAACATCGTAAAGACTTCCTTCCCTAATTATGGGAGTAGTCTATCACGAAGCGAGCGCCATTAAAAAAATTCGTTCTCGATTATTTTGATCATCCACTACGGACGGCTGACATGCCGACTAAACCAATTTTTCATCCGCTGCCACGCAAAGTACTGGTGGCGACTCCGCTCCATCATGCGATACCGTTTTGTCTGTTTTAGGTAAAATTGTTGGTGATAGTTTTCTGCCGGCCAAAACGTGCTGGCGTTAACGATTGGTGTCACAATCGGACGGTGATACCGCTTAGATTCAATCAGCTGTTCTTTTGACGCCTCAGCCACCTGCCGTTGTGCAGAATTACGCACAAAAATAATCGGGCGGTACTCCTCACCGCGGTCGTTCATCTGCCCCGCGTTATCGGTCGGATCAATAATTTGCCAAAAGAGTCCAACCAGTGCCTGGTAAGTCATCACCTTGGGGTCAAACACGATTTGAACGGCTTCAACGTGTCCCGTTGTCTGTGAAATAACCTGATCGTAAGTCGGCGAATCAACATGACCTCCGGTATACCCGGACATAACGGAAATAATTCCGGGCCGCGTTTCAAATGGTTCAACCATGCACCAAAAACATCCGCCAGCAAACACGGCAACATCATACCGCGCATCCTTTACAGCCGCCTCATGCCGGGCAAAATCGTAAGCCGCAATTTGTGGTTGATTATGGGTAAGTTCCGCGTAATAATCCGCTAAATCCGGGGTCAAATTATCGCGCACGGCTAACGGTCGGAGTTTACTTTCCAAGGTGGCCAAACTTGCTTTCACATTGGCCCCATTTTCAATTTGTTGCTTAGTCGTTACTAACTGTTCACGTTCCCACGCCCGCGTTCCCGGATTTAAGATCAACTTAGCCAGCGTGTTTATCTGGTCTTGTTCATTCACTACACGTACACCCTCTAACAATGTTCAGTTTTAAAATCCATCGTTAACTCAATAAAAAAATCGCACTTAAATGCGATTTTAAACGTCCGTGATTAATTTAGATCTTCTTTCAATTTGCCAATGCCTTCTTCCACATTGCCGCTAATCTTATCACCAGTATCCCCAGTCAATGCACCCTTGACTTGCTTAACTTTTCCCTCTGCTTGGTCACTTAGGTTATCTAATGATGACTGAATCTCTTTCATTCGATTATCATCTTGCAAGAGCGAGTACAAAAATGCAACGTTGGCAGCTAAACTGATCCCTAATAAAATGTTTTTCATCATATAACCTCCATTTCCTTTACTGGTTACATCATAATCAGTTTTTATTGGGCACTCAAGAAATACGCTTATCCAGAAGCATTTAACACATTAAATTTTTCTGACCACAGTTGGTTTAGCACAATAAATTCAAAAAAAAAACGATTCTTCCAATTAATTAGAAGAATCGCTTTTTTGAATTTAATGCGTTTTAGGCCATTAAGGCAACTTTTGTCGCTTCATCCAGTTGTTCATTCATCCGCCCTGACTTAAAACCAGCCAGATCTAGCGTCACAAATTCGTAGCCGAATGCTTGTAATTGATCATTGATCGTTGCTGCAAGTGCCGTAAAGTCGGCCAATTGGTCACTTGGAACCTCAACCCGTGCAATTTCGCCGTGGTCACGAACCCGCACCGTTGGAAAACCAAGTTGCCGCAATGCCTTTTCAGCTGCCATAACCCGGTTGATTTTTGCCAACGTTAGTTTCGTGTTGTATTCAAACCGTGATGAAACTGAGCATGACGCAACCTTGTTCCAGTTGGTCAAACCCATTTCTTGTGCAGCTACGCGAACGTCTGTCTTATAGAAATCAGCCAGTTGTAACACTGATTCTGCCCCGGCTTCATTCCGAGCAACTAACCCAGGACGGAAATCATCATTGTCATCCATGATCATCCCATCCAAGACGTGGTGAATATCATGGGCAGCAGCAATTTCATTCATCCGTTGATAGAACATTTTCTTTGAATAGTACCAGGTTTCTGGTGTGTTGTTTTCAATGTGTTCATCACTCAAGTAGTTCAGGGTGACGCCTTCAACGTTTGCCCCAAGTTGTTTAGCTAACTGAATGGCTTTGTTATATTCATCGTCGGTAAATAATTCTGAATTTGCGACAACAGCCAAAACGTTATCCTGACCAAGTGTATCCAGGGCCGCTTTCAAAACAACCGTGGAGTCGATGCCGCCGGAAAAGGCAACTAAGACCGTTCCCATATCTGCTAAAGTTGTTGTTAAAACCCGGTTCTTTTCTGTTAATGTCATCATGATTTCCTGACTTTCTTGTCTAAGTGACTAACTACATACCCCAAAATGTTTTCATAAACAGAGCTGCTGCTGCAGCCCCAAAAAATGGTGCGATTCCTGGAACTAAAATTCCGTACTGCCAATCATTTCCCGTTTTGTTTTTAATGGGCAAGAGCGCGTGCGCAATTCGGGGGCCCATGTCACGAGCAAGGTTCATCGCGAACCCGGTGGTCCCACCAAGGCCCATTCCGACAGCCCACACAAGCACCCCAACACCAATATCGATTCCGGCCGTTTCTTTCGTGGCCGCAATGGCTAAGATCCCGGTAATGAAGATAAACGTTGCCACAAATTCAGAGAAAAAGTTGCGTGGTAAATCGCGAATTCCCGGTGACGTTGAAAAAATGTTGCGAATGTCAACGGGGTCAACGCTGTCAGCAGAGGCATCAAAGTGATCCTTGTACATGATCCAAACGATGATTGACCCAACAATTCCGCCCACGACCTCAGCCAGTGAATACGGAATGAACCGGCTCCATGAAACGTGCCCAAGAATACACTGTGCTAACACCATTCCTGGATTGAGATAAACATTGCCAAAAATAAACAGAGCCACCGAAATCCCGAAGCCCCATGTTGAAATTGCGAATAAATGACCTGACCCATGGTACTTCGTTTTGTTTAATACGGTGTCGCAGTGAACGCCGACCCCAAATATAACCATCAACGCTGTCCCCATGAATTCAGCTAGTAACTGATGTCCCACTGAAAAGTTCCTCCAAAGTGTCTAATTTTCTGTCTGTGTCCCAAATTGTTGATACACCGCCTGATAGACGTCGCGAAGTGGCACCTCATGTGCTATCGCAGCCGCTTGGCAATCAACAAACTCTGGCTTTATTTTGGTAATGTCTTGGTACGTTAAGTGCTTAATTCGAATTGGCCCAAACTGTGTCATCAAGGAAGTAAACGTTCGTGCCATCACGCACCGTGTCATCGTTTGGTAACGAACCCCCGCCGTGCTTGTCTGGGTTAACACCACCCGTGTTAATGCCATCCGGTCGGCAACGGCACCGATGACCGTTAACTTCACAGCTGGCCGGTTCTTCTTCATTTGGATCGGCTCGAAGTAAGCATCATACGCACCGGCTTCTAGCAACTGGTCAATGACAGGTGCTAAACTTTCAGCCGTTTGATCGTCAATGTTGGCCGCCAACGTGATGATTTCATCGGCATCATCGGTCACCACCCGGTCACTTAGTGATGTGCTGGTGCATAATAACGCCCGTAAGGCGTTTAATTGCCCAATCTCACGCGTCCCAAAGCCGTAACCCACCTTGTCCACGACCATGTTTCCTGGCAGCGGTCCAAAAGACTTCACCATTGTTTTAACAATGCCCATGCCGGTGGGCGTGATGAGTTCGGTATGCACATCAACGTTTTGCCGAACGGGAATTGCCGTGCCTGCCCGCATCTGCATCACAGCGGGAACCGGCACCGGCATCCGCCCGTGGGCAACGTTAATAAAGCCTGTTCCGTCAACTAATGAACTGGCAATGACGCGGTCAACATGCAGCTGCTCTAAGGCAATACATCCGCCCACGATGTCAATAATTGAATCAATCGCCCCGACTTCATGAAAATGAACGTCGGCTAACGCCACCTGGTGAACCGTCGCTTCGGCTAGCGCAATTTCCTTAAAAATTGCAAGCGCGTGGCCTTTTACAAACGGACTAAGGTCAGCGTCAGTAATCATGTGAACAATGTCTTCGTAATGCCGGGCATCATGATGATGGTGGTGATGTTCGTGGTGCCCGGCTTCTGGCTTCACATACGGATGCGCGGGTTCTTCAGGCGTCAGTGCGTGGTCACCCTCATGGTGCTCATGTTCCTCAGTGAATCCTGTATCGATCGTTCCGTTAGCCACGGTCACCTTGAAACTTGTCCCATAAATGGCACTCTTGGCCACACGTTCAGTAGTCACCGAATAGTGATCGAGCGGCAACTTGTTTAACTCGGCCGTCACCACCGAAAGGTCCACGCCTAAATCCAGTAAGGCCCCAAGAAACATGTCACCAGAAATCCCTGACATCACGTCCAAATAAAGTGTTTTCATTTCTTGCTCCCTTTACAAGTGATTGATCATGCTTGCAGAATAGGCCGCGCCAAAGCCGTTGTCGACGTTGACAACAGTAATTCCTGAGGCACAACTATTGAGCATGGTCATTAGCGCAGTGACCCCGCCAAAGTTTGTTCCGTAACCGATCGAGGTGGGAACCGCAATCAGTGGTGTGCTGATGAGACCACCGACCACGCTTGCCAGTGCGCCCTCCATGCCAGCAATCACAATAACGACCTTGGCCTGACGAATCTGCGGTAAATGATCAAACAAGCGGTGAATTCCAGCAACGCCAACATCATAAATCCGGTCGACCTTGTTACCATACATTGCGGCCGTTACGGCTGCCTCTTCAGCCACCGGAATGTCTGAGGTCCCCGCCGTCACAACGGCAATGGTGCTCTTTGTTTCAACAACCTCATGAACCATCAGTGTCAAAATGTGGGCGTCTTGGTGATATGTTGCTTCGGGAAAATGATCCTTGATTTGAAGGTACTTCTCGTTGTTTAGCCGGGTACAGAGCACGTTTTGACCGTGGTCCTTAAGGGCTGACATAATGTCAATGATCTGAGCCGCCGTTTTCCCGGCACCGTAAATCACTTCGGGCGCACCATTTCGCTGGGCCCGTGATAGGTCAACTTTTGCAAAACCAAGGTCTTCACTCGTTTGTGCCTGAACGGTTTTTAAGGCTTCATCAACACTGATTTCATGTTGTGACACCGCTTGTAATAGTTTTAAAACATCACCTGTCAAAAGTTTCTCCTTACTCCAATTACTGGACGATTACGCCAAGACCATCAGGAATGACGGTCACCTTTGCCGCCGCACCTTCGATTTCATACGCCTTTTCCAAGGCTTCATCAAAGGTTTTGGCTAAGTCCATGTGCATGTTCGTGATCAACGCTGGCTCAACCAGGTCGGACACGACGATGACGTGATGGTTAACCAAGATCCGTGCCAAAATTTGTGACGTCCACTGATCAGGCACCGTTTCTAACCGTGGTGTATTAACGGCGCGATCGAGAAACTCCTGGGGGTCCTTAACGTCCGCAATGTTATGGTAGAAACCATCCCCACCGTGACCATCGCGACAACCAGCAACCATAATGATGACGCCACCCTTCTTGTTGGTGGCTTCGGCCGCGGTCATCCCCTTAACGGCCTGATAAATATTTTGATCAAGTGGGTAACCACCGTTTGTGGAAACGGCGATATCAGATTCAATTTTGTCAACGTGTGATAATGTTTCAAGAAATTCACAACCCGTTCGGTGTGCCTTATCCAAGTCCCCGGCAAACGACCCAATGATGTGCTTATCTTCATCCAAAACGACGTTTAAAATGAACTTCAACCCCACTTTTTGAGCAGCATACAACATGTCCTTATGAATCATGTTGTGGTCCAAACTCCCCGGCCGTGAATGCTGGTCGTTAATAAATTCCCCACTGTGGTTGGCCATAATTGTTTTATAGCTGGCAACACCGGGCAACACAGCCTTCCGACCACCAGAAAAGCCAGCGAAGAAATGAGATTCAATGAACCCTTCGGAAATTAGCAGATCGGCTTCAACCGCAACTTTGTTTACGATTAGGTCACCACCAGATGGGAGCTTCCCTAACTTAACCATTGACGCGTCATCCGTTGAGACATGCATCACGATTTCTTCATTATCAACAATATCTTGCCCGTATTTATTGACCAATTCTTCATGTGTTGATGGCCGGTGGAATCCGGTGGCAACTAAAATTCGGATCCGCGCATCTGGTGAAACTTTTCGGATTCGTTTCAATAAAATCGGTGTAATGATGTGTGACGGAACAGGACGGGTATGATCACTCGAAATAATGACAATGTTGGTTTTCCCCTTAGCCAGTTCCTCTAAACTAGGACTCGCAATTGGATTATCGAGCGACGCTTCAACTAATTCTGCCTCCCCCTTACTTGCTTTATAAGTTGCAGCAGCTGAAACAAGCTTGCCAGCGAAATTTTCATCACTAATGGTGGCCGTAATTGTTTGACGGTCATATGGTAATTTAATTGATACCAAAATGTTGCTTCCTTCCCGAAATTTATTTGGAATGTGTGGTCGTTCGTTATTGTTATAATGCATATAGACCACCCAGTTATTAACCAACGTCAACAACAAATGGACGGATCATAAGTGTGTACCATTTGTTAACTTTTGCTTTTGCCAAACCACTATAATCAGGTTCAGCATTATGAATTAAACAGCAAGAAAGGCTTAATAAGGTATGTAATGGCGCTAACAGATATAGAATTTTTAATTAACTTTCTTGAAGAACGACACGTGATGAAAATCAAAAAATCACGGCACACGTACTTGACCTACCATGGATTGGAAGAACATTTTACGTATGTTCTTATCAATGGTGTCATTAAGAACTCGATCATTTTGCAAGATGGCCGTGAGTACAACATCTCTTACATTGCGAAACCAGACGTCATTTCGTTGCTGCGAGATGAAATTTCTAAGTTTACCGAGCAACCGTTTAACGTTCGCATTGAATCTGAGGAAGCAACCTTCTATCAAATCGACCGGGTCACGTTCTGGAACTACGTCAATTCAACACCTGAACTCCAGGAGTACGTGAAGAACTACTATCGGAAGAAACTCTCTGAAAATATCTATCGTTTACAACGGATGGTCATGAATGGGAAAAACGGTGCGTTATGCGCCTTTTTATATAGCTTGATTGATTTATTTGGTGTTCACACAAACGATGGGATTCTCATTGATTTCGTCGTGACAAATGAAGACATCGTTGGCTTTACTGGCATCAGCACACGCAGTAGCGTTAACCGCATGCTTAAATCCTTGCGTGATCATCACGTCATTGAAATAACGGACCATAAATTTCTCATCAAGGACGTTAGCTACCTTTTGGATAACATTGCCGATTAATTTAATTCATAATGACTCATTAATCGGGAGCCCTTTATGCACATTCCAGATAATTATCTCAGTCCCACCACTTGTCTAACGTTACTCACCACCATGGCACCCATCTGGGCAATTTCCATCAAGAAGGTCCATGCCCAGATCAAAGAAAAAAAGCAGACCGTTCCCCTCATCGGGACTGGTGCTGCCTTTGCTTTTCTCCTTATGATGTTTAATGTGCCCATTCCCGGTGGTACAACAGCACATGCTGTCGGCGGTGCGCTTCTTGCCATCTTGTTAGGTCCGTGGGCAGCCTGTTTGGCCATTTCCGTCGCACTATTGCTTCAAGCATTTATCTTTGGTGACGGCGGCATTTTGGCGTATGGCGCAAACGTTTTTAACATGGGCTTCATTATGCCCTTTGTCGGTTACCTGCTCTTTTCAATTGGCAAACGACTCGGCCACCCCCGCGCCGGAAGTTTCGTTGCAGGGTACGTTAGCATTAACATTGCGGCACTAGCAGCTGGCATTGAACTAGGCCTTCAGCCACTTCTCTTCCACACTGCCAATCATCAGCCGCTCTATTGTCCCTACCCACTATCAATCAGTGTCCCCGCCATGGTTGGCGCGCACGCACTAGTTATTGGCTGGATCGAAGCGTTCGTGACGCTTTTGGTCTATCAATTTGTCAGTCGTCATGCACCAGAAGATCTCTACTCATTGCCAACAACATCACGGCTTGAACGTGTCACATTCCCCGTTTTAGGAATCCTTGCTCTCCTCTCGCCGCTTGGTTTATTGGCGTCGGGCAGTGCTTGGGGCGAATGGAACAACCAGGAAATCATGGCCCACTTACGCAGCGATCACATGCTGGCAAAGGTTCCAGCGGGCATGAGCCACGGAATCAAGTATCACGCAGTGTTCGCTAATTACGGTGTGACGGGGCTATCACCGGTTATGGGGTACTTACTCTCCGCAGGGACCTGTTTGATCGTCATCGCACTGGCGGTTCGCCTTATCGGGGCCAGACGCCATGAATAACCTACCAGCGTGGCTTGATGAGACCACCGTTTACCAACGTCCAGCAACCGCCAACCGTTTCATCAGTACTAACGTTCGTGCACTGACTCATATGCTGGCCCATTTTAACAAAACGTCACACGTCGCAAAACCGTTTGCCAGCGCATGGGCAGAGTTACTGTCATTTCTAACGCTGGTTCTAATTACGATTACCTGCCGGAGCCTCTTCTTGCTCTGGTTTTTGACGCTATTTCAGCTCCTTCTCGCACTTTTCATGCCGGCGAAGGTAATTACCGAAACATTTTTCCAAACGTTACGTGGTGCCCTCATTGGAGCCCTCATTGTGTGGCCGAGTGTTCTCTTTAATCACAATCAGATGGCGTGGCTCTGGTTGGCAAAATTAGTACTGATCATCTTCAGCCTGCAAATTTTTCGTCACCGCGTCGGCTGGTCACAACTTGTGGTTGCTCTTCGCCAGCTTGGCGTTTCGAGCATCTTTATTTTGACCCTCGACATTACCATTAAATACAGCCATGTCCTCAGCCAGGATCTTCATGACCGGTTACAAGCTGTGTGGTTACGAAGCTGTGGCACCATCCATCATCCCATTCAGATCTACACAAATCTGGTTGGCTGTTTGTACCTTCAGTGTCGAAAACAAGCGACCGAATTATATGAAGCCATGCTACTACGAGGCTACACAGAAAAACCAGCCCGTCGTCACTTTAGAATCGTTCCGACTGACTGGTTGCTTTTGGTGCAAACCGGTTGCTTTATTGGCATTGCCATTTTTTTAGCAAAGTAAAGGAGGCCGCCTTGTTTAACTTCGAACACGTTAATTACGATTACGACGCCACCCCAGGTTTAGTGGACCTGACGTTTACCATCAGTCAAGGCGAGGCCGTTGCAATCATGGGGCCAAATGGTTCCGGAAAATCGACCCTTTTTAAAATTTTATGTGGCCTGCTGAAACCGACAAACGGTCATTACACCTTTGATCACCAGGAGCCAGATTTAAACGTCATTCGTCAGTCGGTCGGCCTGGTGTTTCAAAACAGCGACATTCAGTTATTTAACGACACGGTCGCACAAGAACTTGCTTTCGGACCAACGCAACTTGGGCTTGCAACTGAAGAAGTCGATCAGCGAGTTTCAGATACGTTGGCTTTGCTGAACATCGCCGCGTTACGCGACCGCGTCCCCTACCAGTTATCTGGTGGTGAAAAGAAATTGGTCGCCCTTGGGAGCGTGCTCACCATGTCCCCGCAAACAATTATCCTGGATGAGCCCTTTAACGGTCTCTCCATTGGCTACCAGGAGCAACTCACAGCGTTGTTTAAAACCCTCCATGATCACAACAAAACGTTAATCATCTCAAGCCACGACTACGTTAAAACCGCTCCCCTCGTGGACCGGGTGATTGCACTAAACGATGCCCACCACCTTGCCCTTGACGCTAAAAAAGCCCAGCTAACGGCAACACAGACCGCAACGTTGCGGCAGTTATAATTTACGCAAACCGGTAGACCTTTCTGCCGGTTTTATTTTGCCATCATCTGAAAAAAAGCTACTTCTTGCTCAAAACCTTGCCAATTTTAGTAATGCAATGAACTCCAACGTAGACAAGGACTTCAATCGCAAAAACAAAACAAAGAATCCCAGTCAACTTTCCAAGCAATGCTGCGAGATTAGTCAAAAACGGTTGTTTTTTATAGTCTCGTTCCAGCGTTTGTTGATCAGCAATTTCTTTAGCAATTAATGGTCCAATTGCCCCTCGTTCCACATGCCAATGTTTTGCGCCCTTACTTCCAACAAGTTCGACCGTCTCAACTTGTTCATCTGGGTTCATTTTTAATATTTTTGTCTTCGACAGGCGATTTTTTGTTAGATTCTTCCCTTCACGTTGTGGCAGTGAAAGCCTCCCATAATCTCCCGGAATCACATAGTTTTCTGGGTAATAAGAACCCATTTTTTCTGGCTCATAATCAGCCCGAACTGCTGACCTAAATGCTTCAGCAGATGGATAATGTTCAGGTTTCACGTTGCCACCAAGTACACCCGCAAAAATTGCTATTACAAGACCACCAACTAAGCAAATAACGATCACTATTGGACTAGCAATCATTGATCCTTTAAATATACTTACCAGGATTGGTTTAACTCGTTTTCCTTTTCGAGCTGTCATTACGTCTCCACCTAAGATGTCTTTTTAAAAGCATTTTAATTCGTTACTCGAATCATTACTTTACCAAACTTTATCCATGTGCGCATTAGCAACATGATTGTTTTGTTGTGATCAACGAAAATGATTACCGGAGTTTCCCTTTATGCTACTTTCTGGACAAAGATAATCCGCGCAAAAAGATAACCATATGGCAAACACACTGGTGCTTTATTAAAAGAAACCAGATAGGAATAAAAGCGAGTAGGCCCTTACAACTTAAAAATGACCCTTTTCATTACTTCCGAAAGTTCCTCCGAATGCTGTGCACACCCGATTATGTTATTTATTAAAAAAAGGTCGTCACCCCTCATGGGTGACGACCTAACATCTAAAAAAACAATTTCGTTGAACCTTCAATGGCGCAAAATCTAAGAAAGACCTGACATTATTTTCCGGTTTTTCTTAGATTTTTGATGATCTGAAGGGCCTTTTTTCTGGTCTTAATATTTGGGCTCTTAAGATTTCTGTATGCAACACTTAAATCATTTTTCATTCGTTTTCCTCCTGTATAAATCCAGGTAGCACCACTGAAAACCGCATTGATACGTCAAAGACGGCACCTAATTAGCCTCAGCGATCTTTAGCTATTGTGACCATAGCAAAGATACTTACATGCCCATCAATGATGGATCCTGTTATTGTAGTATTGTCGCTAAATTACGTCAACAAAAACGCTTCTATTAAGTAAGTACAAAGTACAACCATTGACGATCTGGATATATATTCACCCATGCCAATTATCTATTAGCCCGTCAATTCCTTGTAATTCTCCATCATTAAACAACATATCGTCCACAATCCGTAAGTTCCTCAGTAAATGATCCATTATTACTGATCAGTCAAATAAGTAGTGTGCAGGTTCAGAACATCCTTTTATAACCCTGTTTCACCAAACGATTACAGGCGCTGTTACATCGGCCTTAGTAACTGGTAAGCCTTTTTCAAGGCTCAAGAAAGACTTCATTAAGGAGCCCAAGATGCCACCGATGGAGGTCGAACCTCTTTAAAAACCACTTAGTAGCATTTTATACACGTTTTGTTTATCTATGCAATATATGTGTAAAATCAGCAGAACTACACCATCTCATTTCCCAGGCGGAAAACATTACACAAAAATTCTTGGAGGTACGCTACAAATGATGAACTTGATGAAAAATCCGATTATCAAATGGCTCAGTGCACTTCTTTTAATTCCTGCACTAGTTTTTTTACCAGATCAGTTATTTCCCCATTGGCAAGTTCAATCAACAAATGGGCTTGCTACATGGACGGCTGTAGCCATTGCAGCGCTCATCTATGTACCACTTTTTTTGATTGCCGTTTTTTACTGGTCAGATGGCATTTTAAAGCAAGATTGGCCTCACTGGCGACGTCACCTATGGCGTAATTTTCTTTACGCCATAGGTACTAGCATCTTAATGACTTTACTTATCATTCCACTTTCTAGATATTTAAGCCTTTACCTTAACCATGACATGAACAGCGGACCGCAAAGTATAGATTTCTTATCCGCCACGTTACCTACCATAATCGTATTTTTAATACCATTATTACAGCCATTTACTGAAGAAATTGTATACCACCATGCTTTAATTGAGCCATTCAGTCAGCACAGAATTCTATACATTGTTGTCTCAATATTTTCAAATCTGTTGTTTGCTCTCGTACACTTCAATAACGTTAGTGGAAATTATTCATCATTAATTTTCTATTTCTTAGCTGGTATAATCTTCCAGATTGTTTATCTTATGGCGCATAAAAACATTTGGCAAAATATTGCAACACACTTAATTTATAATGGTGCGGTTTCGTTACTTGGCATAATTAATATAGTTTTTATTTCATTTAGCCAGCATTAAACCAACGAGTTAACTTTTCTGCCATAACGGTTTTTATATTCTCCGTAATCACCAGACGCTATTCCTAACCTGACGTATAGTAGGCGACATTTGTTTAAAAAGAGGCCATAGCAGCTCATGACTGCTATGGCCTCTTTTATATTATCGCTATGGTGTTTTTATTGAATACCATTTGCATTTAAGTCATGTAATTCGACGGATTGTAAATCACTAACATCATTAACATTGCTATCATCTTTAGTAGAAATATCACCAACATTAAGCTGACCACCTGATAACTTTAAATCTGATAAAACAACTTCATGTAATTCAGAGTTATCTTCGTCTGAACTATTATCATAAGATTTCGTGACCCGGTATAAAGCAATCACCTTGTACCCATCATTATAACTGGAAGATTTGGCATTAAGAGTCACGTCTGAATCATTTTGATTTGATGTCGAAGAACCCCATGATCCGTATCCGCTGCTTTTATCTGAATCACTCGGGGCTGCCAAAAAGATATTTACTAGCCAATTAGAATATTTAGAAAAATCATCACTTTTGAAATGATCATTAATTATAGAATCGGTCAACTCGTTAACCTTATCGACATTCCTTATCGAAGCCGAATCAACCAAGCCACTTACAGTAGCAGTAATCGAATGAGACCCAGTATAGTTCACACCTTCTTTATCAAACAACTCAGAAGGGACGGCAATGCTTACTTTATCGCCATTTCTTAGTTTCCCATTATTTTTAACATTAAATCTAACGCTGGAGTCGTCATAGTGCTTACTTGAAATACGCACAAATCCACGTTTGTTCAAGCCATAAAAAGACACTTTGAATTTATTGGTGATTTTGGAAGCTTCCGACTTTTTAACCGCTTTGAGACCGTGGGCCTTCACATTTATACTTGTGGCTTTGAAGTGAGCTTGGCATCGGCATTAGCCGCCAAAGCTCCAACTTCTTCATGTCTCACTTGAATATACTTAATCGATTCACGTTCTTGGTAAAAAACCGTCCACAGTATTATTAATTGAGTCAGCGGTAATCCCATACACATGATCCACTTGCCAGCTTTCCAATACTTTTGCAAGTGCAACAGCTGCAGTCATCTTTGTCATAATACAGTTCCTCCAATCATTTTCGCTAACAATTAGTGAGCACAGTAAAGATTAATTCACGCACATTCCTTACGACCAACTTAATTGCCGTTGAATGGACCTGTAATTACCACTTTTCCTTGCATATGCCCACTTAACACATCCTTTGTCGCTGCTTTGATATTTGTAGCGTTAATTCCGGAATCGTAGCTTTTTGAAACCGTTGGGAAGATTTTTTTGCTATCAATCAATGTGGCAATTCGACTTAAGATTTCTCCTTGACTGGCCATATTAAACGAATAATCGGACTTAGCAAACATATATTCCCAATCAAAGCTAACCGATAAATTTTTTAATAACGTCATTGGCAGTTCGGACTTAGTCCCTACAATGGTCCCAATATGGCCAAATGGTTTGATCAACTGCACTAACTGTTTAAAATATGGTGCGATATCATACAAAACAGCAATATAGTCAACTCTATCGGTTCCAGCTTTTATTAGTTCATCTTTTAGGTCATGATGATAATCAATGGCATGGTCAGCACCTAACTTTTCTAGCCAATTAACACTTTCAGATCCTCCAGTTGCAAATACTTCTAAGCCTGCCCAAGATGCTAATTGTGTCAAAATGGATCCAACACCCCCAGCACCGTTAATAATTAAGATTTTTTTGCCTTTATTGGCATCTTGATCTGCTGAAACTCCGAGCTTTTCAAAAAGTAATTCATAAGCTGCTAAAGAAGTTAATGGCAAACTTGCAGCCTCAGCATCTGTTAAGCTATCAGGAGCCACGGCGGCTAAATTTTCATCTACTAATTGAAACTGTTCATGACTACCTGGTCGCTTTGTAGTTCCAGAATAATAAACACGATCACCAATATTGAATTTTGTAACTTCCATTCCTTTTGCACGGACTATTCCGATGGCATCATATCCAATCACTTTAATATCTTTACTATCGTGAAATGGGTCATACCCTGCAATGGGCGGCAAAGTAGGCGTGACTCCCAGAGTTTCACGAATTTTAGTATCTACTGGATTAATTGAAATCCCTTTAACTTCAACTAAAAGGTCGTTTTCTTGTGGTTCAGGCGTTGGCAAAACAGCATCAATAAAACTTTGTTCATTGTCAATTGATAAATTCTCAAAGAAACCAATTGCATTCATTTTTTTTGGAAAATCCATTAGTCTTACCTCCGTTTGTGTTCACATAATTTGTTAATCTTAATAAGCTGGCTAAGTACGATTAACTTAACCTTCGTATGTAAAATATCACCATGCAAAAAAAATAACCATTAGGGAATTTATTTTCCCTAATGGTTATTTTGTGATGGTTTACTCAATGATTTCTAAGTAACAATGCATCACAGGATTCATACATTGATTACTGCGGTATTTCCAGGTTGAACTCTTCTATTGACGGATTATGATCGTTGAACTCATTTCCCCAAGCATACATGCTTGCGATAACGTTGCGAAGACTCATGCCTAGGTGAGATACACTGTACGAAACCATCAACGGTTTTTCTTGTTGAACATTCCGATTCACTAGATGATCATCTTCTAGTTCTTTGAGTTGATGCGATAACATTCTCCTTGATAATCCCGGGATTTTTTTCTGTAGCTCACTAAAACGCAAATCACCATCAAAAATAAGATGATACAACAATACACTCTTCCAACGTCCAGAGATTAATTGCAAGGTCGACTCAACTGAACATCCGTTTTCACATTCATAACGCGCTCTTTTCATAAAAAACCTCTTTCATATAAATCACTCAGTAATGAAGATTAATTAAATAATATATTTCGCATTAAAGATAATCCATATATGTGATGCATCTCAACAAATTGAATTTGGTATCTCCAAATCAGACCTTACTGGTTTATTTTTGTAAATACTCAACAATGGAAAATTAATTACTTTTTCGTTGTTAATCTGTCGTTTTGGGTGTACTCTCAATAATCGATTTGTACAATACTGCCATATTCCTTTGCCCACTTTAAAACAACATCTAAACTATAAAGGTAAAATGTAATAGAAATAGTCAGATCCTTAAATTGCTTAAGAATCTGACTATTTTAAAATTAATTCCTAGAACATTCCACTTCTATGAAGAAAGCGACCTTATTAGTGCTTTAAATTTCTTTTTCTGAAGCCAAGAACACTGCCAAGTGCAGTCAACATTGACAGCAATAATACACCAATCAAGTTAGAAGCATTCTGATTCGTTTCACCTGTTTGTGGCAACTCAGAATGTTTCTTCGCTGCTTCATAATTGGCTACAGACATTGAGCTATTCTTCGCTGCCAGAGTCTTTGCTGAATGTTTAGCTGTCATCGTCGCAGCACTCGAGATCGGTTGGCTCATTTCACCACTACCAACACCCATAGCTGTTGTCACTGACGCACCAGCAGTTGCTTTTTCACCCATACTGGACGCCGATTCAGATGACGCTGGTTTCATTGCTTCAGTGATTCTCCCATCAGCAGAAACGTTTATCGTAACGTTCACTTCCTTTGTACTAATTAAATCGGTAAGGTCTGGCTTTCCATCCTTCATGCCGTAAATTTTAACCGTTGCATGGTAAGTCATCGTTCCATTAGCCTTCAGTTGGGCAATTAGCTCAGCACCAGTCTTTCCCGTTGTATTCCCATTCAAATCAACTTCGTAAGCAAACTGGTCTGAGTTTTCACTAATTGGAAGTAAGCCCGCATTCTTTGCCGTCCCATTATCTGACCATGGTGCGCCGTCGGACG
>NZ_JBPCCV010000001.1:23616-25412 GCF_053471565.1 Furfurilactobacillus sp. WILCCON 0119 | reverse complement strand
AAGTAAACTGGTCTGAGTTTTCACTAATTGGAAGTAAGCCCGCATTCTTTGCCGTCCCATTATCTGACCATGGTGCGCCGTCGGAGGACTTTAATAACAACCGTGTTAACATCCCATCACCGCCGAAGGCGTTGAATGGAATCACTTGGTTAACACCTGCAGTGAAGGGGCCTGACCCGTCTGGGTTAGCGTTTGCCAAATAACTAGCAGGAACCGTTACACTATCCTTTAAGTTGTCCTCCACAGCTTGCTGAACATCATCATTAGTCACAGATGGTGAGGCGAGTAATTCAAGATTGGATTGACTCTTTGGCACAGCCGTTACTGTTGCTGCATTGTTTGAAATCGATGTTGCCAGCGTCGCAGGTTCATTTTTCGTTCCTCCGTCAGCACCGTTAGTTGCTTGCTGAGAATTGACACCGGAAGCACTTGATGCTTGTGAAGCAGGTGCCTGTGTTGATCCACTTTGACTTGTAACCAAGCTATTACTGTCTACCTTATTGTTGTCGGTAATAACCTTTGTTGACGGCGTTTGAGGCGAATCCAGCACCGTCGATGATTTTGCATTTGAATTGATCGCATTTGAATTAGTTGTATTTGCTTCGTCAACAGCACTCTTTGTAACCAAAGTAGTTTGCGTTTGATCAGGCGTCGTTGTCCCCGTGTCAGCATGAACGTTCACTTGACTTAAAACCAGCCCACCCGAGAGAGCCAGAATACTTAAGCCGCTAGCCATCCAAAGTTTTCCGCTCTTATACATTTTGTAATGTACGCTATTTTCTTGTGTAAAATATTTGAGGTTCAGATTTTCCTTTGACATATTAAGACTCCTTTTCAGAATTGCTTATTGGGACAACCCGATACTAACAAAAAGGTTAAAATACAACACGTTTTTATACTTACTTTTTTTCCTTATTTTAAATAATCGATATACAATTTCCTCTATATTTAGTTAATTTGTATTTAGGATTCGCTTTAAACTGGAGTAATTCTCCGCTAATACTTGTGCACCGTATTCGGTGATGTAGACTCGCTTTGTTCGTCGATCATTGGCATCACCTTCCACATGAATCAGCCTCTGACGGACACCTGTGGTTAGCCGTATGGACATCGCGGAAGGGCTCAACAGCAGCGCTTTCGTCAGTTCCGTGACACCGATTCCTACGGTTGATTCCTGTAGTAACGACAGAATGTACAGCGTACTTAAATCGTATCCAAGACTTTCTTGCACTTTATGATTAATGGAATGAATATAGGCTTGTGTTTCAATTACAGTTTTGAGCTCACCGAGTAGTTGTGCTTTACGCATGGGTTCAATTCCTTTCTCGTTCAATAGAATTATTCCGAAAAAAGACTCGCCGGACCCTTACTGAGACCGACGAGTCTTTTGATGACTTAGTTTATTTACAACGTTGCTTACTGTTCATTCTTCCGACGAAAACCAAGTAGACCCATCCCAAGTCCGACTAAACCAAGCATAGTTAAACTAGTTGATCCATCAATTTCATCGTGCTGTTGTTCCCCAGTTTTTGGTAGCTCTGTTCCATTAACTGAAGCCATCGTTTTCTGGCCATTTCTTTTGATGCCGGCCTTTGTCACATCGGCACCACTTAGATCGACTGAAACGGCTTCTACTTTCCCATCAATATCCGTTGCCTGTCCACCAAAGTTGTCCACTGTTGGTGTAGCGTCGCCAACGTGCATCATGTAATCATGACCATCGATCGACTTCTGGTTGGCCAAGACGGTTAACTTCACCGTCTTGCTTTGACCGTCGGTCGTCGTTAACGTCACGT
>NZ_JBPCCV010000001.1:0-23522 GCF_053471565.1 Furfurilactobacillus sp. WILCCON 0119 | reverse complement strand
TTCCCATCAATATCCGTTGCCTGTCCACCAAAGTTGTCCACTGTTGGTGTAGCGTCGCCAACGTGCATCGTGTAATCACGACCATCGATCGACTTCTGGTTGGCCAAGACGGTTAACTTCACCGTCTTGCTTTGACCGTCGGTCGTCGTTAACGTCACGTCATACGTGCCGGCTTTTGTCACATCGGCACCACTTAGATCGACTGAAACGGCTTCTGCTTTCCCATCAATATCCGTTGCCTGTCCACCAAAGTTGTCCACTGTTGGTGTAGCGTCGCCAACGTGCATCGTGTAATCATGACCATCAATCGATTTTTGGTTGGCCAAAACATGAATGGTTCTCGAGAAATTGGCGGTGTGCCCATCTGCAGTTGTAACAGAATATTCGATCGTATAATTTCCAACAGCTGGATTAACTCCGTTCTCAGGATAACCATTATAATTGGCTATCTCAATGCTACTTGTAATATTAGTATTATTAACAAAGGCAGCCACATTTGTTTTTGGATCCAGAGTATCGGTGTTGTAAATGGTCATATCCGAGCCACGGAAATATGGTGTAAAAGTGTCTCCGGAAACATTTTGGAAGAAACCTACTGTAGGCGCCCCAGGGTGCCATAAGCCATCGTTCCAACCATCCCATTTCAAGCCACCCGAGAATGACACAATATCATTAATATTTGAAACATCTACATAGGATACAAGGTTAAACCCAGAAAGAGTCCCGTATTTTATATCATGGCTTTGCATGTATTTACTAAAATCAACTTGCGCAGTATTCCCATTCCAAGTCCAGATGACATCAGGGTCACTTGTAATGTCTACATTTTTCCCTTGACCATCACTATCATAAATCAAGCGAGTTTTAGCCTGATTTAAAGTGCCGCCTGTCATTTCGGCACTCAATACACCAACGGTATTATTTGTATAATACGTATTGTAATTTGACTTAAAGACCATATAATAATTGCCGTTCTCATCAAGTTGTGGGACATATCGATAGGCAACCTCATCTGGATGTCCAGGCTGTGAAAATGGAATCTGCCCAATGCCATTCGGCTTAATTCCCGAAATTGGATAACCCGGATCAGAAACCAATGCACCTCCAAAATACCCAGGGACGCCACCGAAGCTTTGATTAGGATCATCCTTCTTCGCTTCAAGATCAAAACTGCTTGGCATCAATGTAGAAGTGAAATTTTGAGCAGATGAACTCACGTTTAATGAGACATTAGCAGGCGTGCCACTGTTTTTACCATCCCAATTGTAGGCAACACCGTTATTCAAAAAATTAAGAGCGAAATTGTATGCTCCAGGTGTTAAGTCTTTTAGTGTGGTTAAAATAACTGCTCCATTACTATCTTGAACCGCTGAAAAATTTGCGCTTGGATCATTTAGAGTCACAAATTTTAGTGACGCTGCCAAATCGATACGTCCATCAGCTACCGGTGAAAATGTAAACGTTGTTCCTTTAGTAACGCTTAAACCTGCTGAATTATCATTTTTCACCGACACATTGTAGGCAAAAACTTGATTATTCTTAATTAACGATTCAGCATCTGTGCTATCCCCCGTTAATGTTACCGAAGCATTAGTGGCATCATCTTTGACATCGGCAGTATTAGTATTCGCCACAAATTCATTTTGAACAGCTAGATTTGTGGCGTCTTCAGTTTTATATACCGTAGGTTCATTCGCTGATTGCTCAACGGGCGCTGCCTGTGATTCTTTTTGCTCCATAACTTCGTTGTTCGAATCATTTTTTTGATTGGCATCTTTAACCGATGTCACTTGACTACTTGAATCAGCCGGTTGCGAAATCTCAACCGCTGCCTTTGTTTGACTCGCTTCAACTCGCTGAGCATTTAAATCTGAATTGCTTGCGGACAACGGTACCGTTGAACTAGTTAGTTGATCTGGCTGCTGGGTATTCGCTTGTTGTTGATTTTCCGAGCTCACAACAGTTGTATCTGCTGACGCATTCATGTTGGCCGCCATCATTAGACCCGATGACACACCCATCAATACGGCCGCATTAACCCATATTTTTCCAATCTTATAACTTTTGAAATGTATCTTCTCTTCCATAATGATTCCTCCACGTAAGTAATTAATAAATGCCAGTTACTGTAAAAAGATTAGTGGTTATAAATGATCGTGTACAATATACCACAACAACTTATATTTAAACAGTATTAATACATTTAATTATAAGGCCACCTACACTTATAAATTTTAATCTTAAATTCAATTATCGCTATAATTTTAAAAATAAAAGCCAAACTTAATATCAAACTAAAAAGACAAATCATCGGCATTAACCGCAGACTTGTCTTTTAGTGCACCATTTAGTAGGCCCATCTTTGATTTTTAATTCGTCAAAGGCTTTCAAATCAGGTAAACAATTACAATAACATTTTATAATCCCAATGATTGATTATCCGCAATCAGTTCATTAAAACGCATGACTAAGTTAGCCAAACACACGATACTTAGCCCTGAATTCAGTTTTATCTTTTTCATCGATTTCTTTATAGATAAAATAACCACTTACTATAAACACGATGGTTAGAACAATTGAGCCAATCGATAAAAGAAACGGTTTGTCTACTCTTCCCAGTACAGAAATATTAAAGAAAAAATCAAACCAGTCAGCAAGCGTATGGATTATAACTGGCAGCAGTAAACTTTGCGTTTTCACGTAAATCATTCCGACAAAAAAACAAATGCTGTCGCATAAATCACTTGTGCTAAGGTATACGCGAGACTTGCTCCTCCCGCTAGATTAGAGAGATGGATTACCCCAAAAAATAAACCAGCAATCAGTGATGAATAAAGGATTGATTTTTCAGAACGAATTTGACTGTTAAGAAATCCAAATATTCCACCTCGAAACACAATTTCTTCAAAATACCCAGTAATTACTGCTGCAATTAAGCTGCTAACTAATCCAAGAATGACATATCTGGGATCTGTCACCTGCAGGAATTCCAATAAATGACTAGGATAAAAAATAGTTGCTAAAATCATAATGAGCGTCGGAACTACCCATAACATCTTATTTATTCTTTTAGAATATTCTCCCAATTTGACTAAGTTCAAGCCAAATTGAATGTGCCAGATATACTTCGCTAGTGCAAGATAAATAAGCAAGAGAATAAGATTGAGAACTGGGATTTCCATTTTTCCGGAAACAGCTGTCGATAAACTATTTTTGCCAATCAAAATACCGATTCCGGGAGTTTCAAAAGATACGATTAATAATAATATTGTCGATATAATAAACCATAGTCTGTTCAAATTACATTTCGTCATATCTTATTCCTCCAAGAATAACTAGCAGACTGTGCAATTCTATATAAAGCTAAGGTGCAGCAATCCCTAATGTTGACTATTGAACCTTCAGATGCAGTGAGTTGACGGCTTTCTCACCCAAAATCGATCACAAATTAACGCCATTTCAAACAGTTGGCATATGACACAAAAATGACATCTGGTTGTTAACCGAACTATAACAACTAGATGCCATTTTTACTGACGATTTAACTATTCACACTTATGGATAATCTAACATTTCAAGCGTTTACTGCTAAAACGCACGTTTACAGATATTGGTTAAAGAAAGCGACAGTCGGCTCTTGCGCCTGTTTTGTATATGCTTCGCCATGTCCATGACCAGGTACAAATTGCACAACCGACGGAATCATATTTTTTGTGAGTTCACTTTGCAGCTTTTCAACGGCGTCTGTCGGCGTCAACTCGTCCAAAGAATTGGCTAAATACATTGGCCCGGCTGTTTTATCTACTCGATGTAAGGGTGAGGCCTTCTTCAATAAATCTAGATCATTATTAACATAATTTAATACAAACCACTTGTAATAAGGATCGTTAGCACCAGTTTGATTAATTTGTGAGACTGGCGTCCCGGGAATTGGTGCATTTTTGTTTGACGCAACTACGTCTTGATGCTGTTCAACCCAGTGATCTAAATCAATGATCCCCGACCAAGAAGCAATTGGAATCCCGGTTCTTAAACCTAATTCAATCGCCAGGTTCCCACCAGATGACATACCAACTGCCCCAATCTTATTGCGGTCAAAGTCGTAATCCGATTGTTTAATCCAATTAAGCGCAGAAACTAAATCATCTATTGGAGCTGGATATAAAACCTTGGGTGCTAAGCGATAGTTAGGAACAAAAACGATAAAACCACGTTGAGCAAAATCGGTGGCCCAATCTGTTTCCTCTTCTTTATATCCTAGCCACCAGCCGCCACCATGAATATCAATGATTGCCTTACGTTCTGTATCATTTTGATTTTCGCCTTGATAAACGTCCAACTTTAAATCTAGTTCGTCATCATAAACAACATCTTTCGTAATCTTTACTTCTGCCATTTTGGATTTCTCTCCTTTTCTTAAGTATGTTGGCAGTCTAGCATAAAGTTAAATTTTTTAGGTAAATTAATTCTCAAATGGGCATATCTCATTTATGTACCGCTTAAGCTATGAAAGGATTTTTTTGGTGTCAATCCTTTCATAGCTTCACATTCCGACGATTAATCTAGTAATTCATGCATGCATTGCAACTCAGTTGTAAACTCACCGCATTAAAAGCATGCAACTAAAAATGATTAGGTACAATATAATTGCTTATTTTTGGATAGTGTTAAATTATTTAATTACATATCTGATCAATTGTATCGACGATATTCATTTTCACATCATCGCTAATTTCAATTTAGAAAGAGGAGTACATTATGAAAAAATTCAGCATCTTATTCGTATCTCTATTAACAATAATGACTGGCGCGGTTTTGTCTCCGGTTCTTCCAGAGATTCAAGAAGCGTTCACCAAAATACCGACTATTTGGATTGAATCACTGGTGACGATTCCCTCGCTCTTGGTCGTACTCTTATTGCCAATTATTAATCGACTTAGAATTTCGATTCGTAAACAAGCGTTAATTGGTTTACTTATTTATGGTTTTGGTGGTCTAATTCCACTGATCCTTTCATCTTTCGCCGCGCTCATTATCTCAAGAGTGTTAAGTGGTATTGCTCTTTCCATGATTGCTGGTCCGGCCATTAGCCTCGTTACCAGTACATATACAAAGAACGAGCAACAAAAACTACTTGGTTACGCCAGCGCTGTAACCAATATTGGAACCATTAGCTCAGTTCTTTTTGCGGGCTTAGTAGTTGCTGTTTCGTGGAGATTAACTTTTCTGGTTTATGCCTTTGGACTCATCTCGTTTCTATTACTGCTATTTTTTGTTCCGGAGAGCAAGCCTGCAGCAATTGAAAGCTCGAAAGAATCGAATAGTTCATCGATCTCGATTCATCTACTATTCTTTTTAAGTCTCTCATTAACCGTCATTTATTTTGTTCTTCCCACGAATTTAGCATTTTATGTGCTTGATGTCCTTCATATGACAAAAAGCCTAGTCACGGCTATATTAATGGCGAGCATTTCAGTATTCGGCTTTTTCATTGGCCTATTTTACAAAAAAATCCCACTGTCTATGAAAAATAAAGGATTAATTGTCTTTTTTGGTTTCGCCCTTGGCATGTTGCTACTTTCATTAGGAAATTGGCCTTCAACGATCATCGCCATGCCAATCATTGGCATTTCACTTGGCATTGGTATGCCCTTTCTCAATGAATGGGTATCTTTATTGTCAAATAATCTAAACAGAGAAAAGAACATTGCTACGAGTAACGCAATGATTTTTGCTGGTCAATTTGTATCTCCGTTCATTTTTAATTTTCTGTCAAAAATGTTCGGATTACATGAACGAGGCATATTCGCCCTTGCAGCCTTGATTTCATTTCTACAGTTGCTCGTTGTTTCAATGATTAGTAAAAGAGAATCCTGAGCGAAAGACCTTTAGTAAATAACTATTAGGGCAAATGTTTTCTCTTAACAAATCAACTACTTGTTTTTACCACGTAAAAGTTCACCTTCAAAATAAGGCATCTTATGATTCACGCTTGTGGTAAAATTTTCATTTTTGCGGAAGCAAATTTTCAGTATTAAATATAGTAATAAAGTTCTTAATTTGCTAAACTCCATCTTAACTTACTTTTAGTTAAGTAAAATCTATTTTTGAGGTTTAAACTAAATGGAAAAAACTAATTGGAAGCTTTTTTGGACCACCATTGGATACATGGTGGGTGCATATTTGATATATAAAGTACTATATGTTGGTCTTATTAGCGCATTTGTTAAGTTAGAAAAAAGTCCATGGAGCGTGGTCCTTTATTTCGTGATAGTTTTGATTTTGAGTATAATCCTTAGACATCAAAGTCGAATGTTGTTTGATCAAACAATGGATTATCAATATAAAGATTTTCCGGACTGGCGAACAGTGCTGCTAATTTTGATTCCGGCTTTTTCCGTGATTTTATTTTGGGGGAACTTTTTTACTGTTGGGCATCCAGTTATCAACCAACCGCCCTTCCTCAACATGATATCTATTTTAGATGCCTTTGGCGCTGCCCTATTTGAAGAAACAAATTTTCGTGGCTTTGGAATCAATGGTTTAAACGAATCCTTGTCTTCAACACGATGGAAACCATTAGTGATTGCTACTGTAACCTCAGCAATCTTTGCAATAGCACATTTGGGAAATTTACTATTACCCAACGGTCCAACACTCCATGCTACATTACAGCAGTTAGTGTATGCATTTTTCTTTGGCATGGTAATGGCAATAATTTCAATGAAAAGTGGAACAATCGTATACGGCATTGGGCTTCATTTTATGACCGATTTGAGGCCGTGGTCGCCTAATCTCAATATTGCCCAATCATTACCGAATCCCATTTTCATCGGAACTATATTATTTCCAATAATTGTATCCATTATCTACTTAAGACCAAGTAAATTATCAAGATTTCCATTCTTAAAACGTTAGAAAACAAAATACGTCTCTCAAAAAGGTTATTCTAAATTCCCGGCCTAGGAAAAGATTACTTTTAATACAATCAAGCGCTTAACAAGTTACCCCCACTAATCGTTTGTATTTACAACTATAATTATGTACACTAGACAGTAAGTTAATGTTAAAAATAAATATTGAGGTTTAGACTTATGATAAGTATTTATACGTTACCATCAAACTATCCTTCTAGAAGAGCCGTTACTTGGTTTGAAAAACATCACATCGATTTCACTGAATACCGGATACACCCAAATCTCCCCCATTTAGTTAAGCTCCCTCTCAAATCATTCTTGGCTGCTTCTGAAAATGGTTTAGAGGGTTTACTGGCCACCCGGGGAAAATCCATTGCTCAGTTCAAGAAATCGCATGATTTAAATGAAAGCTCTTTAAGTGAGATTCTTGCTTTCATCACTGAAGATCCATCAATGCTTCGCTTTCCTATTATCTTTGATTCGACTCGTTCACTTTTGCAATGTGGTTTTTCAGAAGACGAAATTCGAACGTTTATTCCACACGAAATAAGACAAGTTGAACTCTCCCAGTTGTTATAGTTATAGCCTTCTCAATACCTTACTACGTTTGAGAGTCAGATTTAAAACTACATACGCTCAAATAGTCTTGATGTTTACATGTTAAAAAGATCGGAATACATCGATCATCATTTGAGTCTATTAACTTGCTAATCTTCAAGATTATGTTTTACCATCATTCATGCGATAACCGTATTTTTTCGCCGTTTTATATTTGACATCTCTACCTCACAAAAAGGGTCCTTGGCAACTTCAATTTGCCAAGGGCCCTTTTATTTACATATCGTGCTACACATTCATTCTTACTTCCTCGGCATTACTAAAAGTCCAGGATTCATAGCACGTTGTCTTTATCAGAATTTTAAAAATCACTACACTACCGCAAGAACGCTAATTTTAGCCTTAAAGTATTAACAAGTATGATATTAAAGGAAATCAATCTCATTGTAATGTTGATAAACCATAATAAAATATAATTCTAAAAGGCGCTTCACATCAACATACTTGAAAATTAAACCTTCTAAGTCATTCAAAAGTTTTGCCACTAAACAAATTACGAAATATAATGTCTTTAAGACTATAAACGTGTATACCAATTGTGTACTCGCATCATCTCTGTAAAAGGTACTTGCTTAGGAGGAAACAGTAGTGAACAACAAAGAATTAATGGACCAATATAACACAGCTTTTCTATTTATGGGGAAGTTTCTTGACGAATTCGTTTCCGTAATTGACCAACAATACGACCTATCACACAATGCATGGCTGACTATGAAACTTATCAGAGATCGGCAAAATTTAACTAATCGAAAGATTGCCGAAATTACAAAAGTTGCCCCAGCGAGCATCTCGGCTCAAATCGCGCCTTTATTAAAACGTAAGTTAGTTCGACAAGTTACAGATATCCAAGATAGACGCGTAAAATATCTAACCTTGACTGAAAATGGACTTCATATTGTTAATGTGCTTGAAATGAATCATCTAAAACGGTTTGATCAATGGGTAAAGGATTTGGGGTACAAGGAGACACTTCAACTACTTAAACTTGTTCAGAAATTCGAAACTGATGTTTTGCCAAATGATAATTTTGTAAACAGTAATCGATTAAGATAGTATTTTAAAGAAATCGGTAATGATTTGCATCAGAGCATTTTGAACAATATCGTTAATTCATCTGTCGTTTAGGGTTGTCGTTATTAGCATTTAAAAAGGATCATGAAATGAGTAAAATTGGTTATGCACGGGTTAGCACCACAGATCAAAATTTGGATCGTCAAATTGCTGCTCTAAAAAATGCTGGAGTTGAAAAAATATTTTCCGATAAACAATCCGGGAAAGACACTGAACGTCCAGAACTTCAAAAAATGCTTCATTATATTCGTGACGATGATATTGTGTTTGTGATGTCGCTTGATCGGCTAAGTCGTAAGGCCGATCAAGCGACATCACAAAATTAATTCAGCAAATTCGTGACGCTGGTGCTTCTTTCCAATCGCTCGATTTGCCAGACTTCAGCAAGATTCCTGATCGTGGTCTAAGAAACATGCTGACAGATGTCATTCAATCCGTTTTTAAGTTTCAGGCCGAGTCAGAGCGTTTACGAATTCGGGAGCGCCAAGCTCAAGGAATCAAGTTGGCCAAAGAACGTGGGATTTACAAGGGCCGCCCACGACTGTACTCTGTAGACGCAAAGGACCCGCAAAAGCGGTATATTTATCAGCAAGTTTATGATGACTTACAGTACAGCCAACTATCTGATGCGGCCATCGCACGAAAGTTTGGCATTAATAGATCAGTTGTCCGTTACATTAAAAATGATCTTCGCCAACTGAACTAAAGCACAAGGCTAACATTTGAAATCCATATAGATTGTGCTAATATAATGACAGCAATTAAAAAGAGCCAGCTGCTTGCGACAGCTGACTCCTTGTAATCACATTGCAAAAATTGGTTAGGCCATCACTTAGTGACGGCTTTTTTTATGGCCAAAAATAGCTTTACACTTACCATAAATGGCAAGCAGTAAGCTAACGGCCGTGAGCGCCTGAATTACCAGGTCTTCTGCAAGCTAACCTCAATCTGTTTAATTGCATGGGCACCTCCTCCCACGCTGGGTCAATCTGAAATTGACCGTGAGGGCGCCCCTACAATCATGATCACCTAGCTATCATAGGAAGAGAACTTGCCTGTCTATTTGATGGCCAGACTCATATTTACCGGTTATAACAGTCCTAAAAGCCTTTAGTGAACTAGTTCGTCAACCCACCACCAGTTACGCCATAACACTGTCCTGTAACGTAACTAGCGTCATCACTTGCTAGATAAACATATGTCCCAGCTAGTTCAGCTGGCTGCCCTGCACGACCTAACGACGTCTGTTGACCAAATGAAGGTAACGCCGAGGTCGGTTGTCCGCCACTAACTTGCAGGGCTGTCCAGATGGGGCCTGGCGCCACTGTGTTAACCCGAATTCCCTTGTCGCCTAACTGTCGCGAGAGGCCCTGAGAAAAGTTGTGAATTGCCGCCTTTGTAGACGCGTAATCCAACAAATTGGGTGATGGACTATATGCTTGAATCGATGTTGTCGTGATAATTGACGCACCTGGATGAAGGTTCGGCAAGGCTGTTTGAACTGTCCAAAACATTGAGAAGACGTTGGTTGTAAACGTATCTGTCAGTTGCTTCGTAGAAATATCAGTGATATCAGTCACTGCCTGCTGCATTCCTGCAACCATCACCACGATATCTAAACCGCCTAGCGCATCAGTAGCTGTTTGAACCATCAGCTTCGTCTCATCTTCTTTGGTCAAATCTACGGGTATCTGTACAGATTTACGACCGGCAGCGGTGATTTGTTTTTCAACTTCTTCAGCATCAGCCTGTTCGGCGGGTAGATAAGCAATCGCGACATCAGCCCCTTCACGCGCATAAGCAATCGCTACGGCTCGTCCAATCCCCGAATCACCACCGGTAATTAATGCCTTTTTCCCACTTAAGCGTTCGTGACCTACATAGCTATTTTCACCGCAATCTGGGATTGGCAACATATCCCTTTGCATGCCTGGATAGGGTTGGGATTGCTCAGGGAAATCCTTAGTTTGATATTTTTTTCGTGGATCATTAGTCATTGATGTCATGGCAAGCACCTTTCTTCACTTTTCGTCAGTCGAAACATGATCTTCATACCATTCTTTGGCTTGCGAAATTGCAATTGGAATCGCGCGATCATCAGGATATTTTTCGCGTTTGAGCGCATTGGCGATTTCAATTGCCTTATGACGTGTCTTTACATTCATATTTTTAAATGAATCCGGATATTCTTTATAAGTCCACGGCATTATCTCTTTCTCCTCACTTTACGTATACGTGCAATATCTGCTTTGAGTTGTCTTGTCCAACGCCAGGCGTTAATTCAACGCTTTCAATGCGACGAGTATCGTCTTGGGAACTACCAAGTGTGTAGCCACGCTTACGCGCCAGTTCGAATAAATCTTGAAAGAAGAAAAATTGCTCGCTTGGCGTGCCTTCACCCTTACCGAAAGGTGTTTTTAATAAATCATACGTATTGGCCTGTTCGTCATACCGTAATTCAAAGTCGCTGTCTGCGCCAAGATTAACGGTATCGCCGCGTTTCAGCCATAAAACCGGTGTCTGCTGTTCGCTGAATAAAATCACATCACTCATCGTTTATTCCTCCTTGGCATAAGCCAACCATCGGTGTGAAGCATCATTTCGGCGCAATCTTTGTAATTCGGCGGCGTATTCCTGATACACCCTGCGCCACGGGTGTAATCGAACACCATCATCTTCCCCCAGCCAAGGCTTGCTACGACCCGAATAATGAATCATTGTTGGAAGCTGACGGGCCGCTTCTGCTAACCGTTCGCGCGCTGGTTGGGGATTAATTTGCTCTTTTCTTACTAATCGCGATTGTACGTTAAAACGTGGGTGTAAATAGCACCAGTTATCTGCCAAGACCGCGTTAAGAACATCTTGATCGTGATATACCAACTGCTCACCATGATCATGAATGAATCGCCGCGCTTGCTCGGTAATATGCTGTGCTCGCCAGGCCTGCATATCAATTAACAGCAAACCGGAATTGAAATAGGTGTGATCACGACACGTAACCCCCATTTCGGCAAGCCTTGATACATAACCAGCATCTTCCACCGCCCCAACGACTTTCCCAGCTAAATTGGTTTTCCACAATGGTACCAAGGATTTCTCACAAATCATGTCACAATCAAGATATAACAGGCGGTCGCTATGCGGTAACATTTGTGGCAAATCCAATCGATAATAAGCGGCTGATGGAATTCGGTTATCGGTGATTGCCGGCATATAAGCCTTTTCATTAGGCGTCAAAAAAGTAATCTCATCACAGTTATCAAAATTCTCCAATAAGATATCAAAGGAGCGACGATTAGCTGGCGAAAGATGATCATCAATAATTGAAAACTTAATGGCAGACGCCGAATTATTTTGCAAAACTGATAGTAAACATACCTGTAACGGCTCTAGAAACTTGGTATTAGTTGTAGCTGCGATGTGTAACCGTTGATTCATTCTACATTCTCCTTATAAAAAGCAAGGTCCAAAATGAGGGTTTACAGTACAAAAGTTAGTCGTGACATTCAAATTTTCTGCTTTGATAATTTAATGTAAAAAAGAATCTTGTTCCAATCCTGAACTGCCTCCCGAGTTGGATAAATTCAACTCGGGGGGCAGTCCACTCAAACGAAGTGATCGAATGCAAAGCGATTTCATGCAATTCCCTCTTTAATTAAGAATTATGTTCCAAACTCTAATTTAGAGTACGCAAACATGACCCAGCAAATCTCAGATTTCATGTGCACACTTGTCTAAGTTACCTTAATTGATCTTAGACATCAGAAAAGGCATCTTTCACCTTTTCCTCGCCTTCTTCAACGTTTTCCGCCACCTTATCGCCAGTATCGCCGGTGATGGCGCCCTTCACTTATTTTGATTTTCCCTCAGTTTGATCATCGAGATTTTTTAGTTTGAGCTTAATGTCGTCAATTTGTCTGCCATACTAAAACCTAATAATTATTTTTTAATTGTCAGTGACCTATTTTTCTTTCTTCTTGTTAGTTTGTTTGTTTTGCTCACGCCATTCATTTGCAGTTAACATGTCCTTTACATGCAATTTAATGGAAGTTACCGTGTATCCGGTCATGGAACGAACTGCCGCTGTAATTTTGCGCGTGATCTTGTCAAAGATATCATTGGCATCCTTGCCATATTCTAGCGTGCCTTCAAGTTCCAACTCGACGGTTTGCTTATCTTCGTCTACGTCAGCCGAAACCCCTTGTTCTGGCTTACTACCGTTTATTTGCGTCGAAATGCTGTCAAGTAAGCCACCTTTCAGTTCTAAAACACCGTCAACTTCTTGAGCCGTCTTACCGGCAATTTTTTCTAAAACATCGTTGTCAAAAACCAATTCTTTTTTCGTTACTGCTTCAGCCATCGCATTATCCTCCTTAAAAGTGAGTGTCAGTTAGCAAGTCTAATTATTCAACTTGCTTTGCTTCCGGTGAATGTTGTGAATTTGGTTTGCCTTTCGTCTGTTCTTGCCATTCCCGTTTACTCATAACATCGTTAATATGAAGGTTCATTTCAACGACCTCTAAGCCAGTAAAGCTTTTAATGTCACGTACCACGCGACTTGTCACCTGATTAAACAGCTGCCGAATATCCTTACCATATTCAACCGTAGCATGCATATCTAAGGCAACTTGTTTTTGTCCAACTTCGGCGTCAATGCCCTGCGTTGGATCAGCTTGATTACGAAAACGATCAGTAAGGCCACTCAACATACCACCATCCAATGATAGAACCCCATCGACGTTACGTGCTGCTAAACCAGCGATTTTTTCGATCACGCCGTCGTCATAGCTCAATGTGTTCTTCATGTTCGTTTGTTGCGTATTTTCCATTATTGATTTCCTCCATAATTAAGTGACTTTAGTTCGACAAGAAACGATTGATACGCTGTTTAATTTCGGTACGATCCAGTCGCAAATATTTTCCGACCAAACCACCAATAAGCGCCATTGCTAAAACAAGAACCATGCTCCAAAATCCGTCAATAATCCATGCTAGTCCCAGTGCTAAGCCAACAATTGTGCCAAACATCATTCGATTCATCAGCTCACTCCCTTCGCCTAAACCACGCGTGCTTTCATTTTTGTCGCTGTAATTGGAACCACATTGATTTTTTGCCGCCCAAGCGTGAAGTTCAAGCTGTCAGCTAAATATGTTTGCACAACTTGAAGAATCTCACTGCCCAGTGTTTCAAACTGAGCGTCTCCCGCGGCAATGGCATTAACGTGGACGTCAGCACGGTGTTTTCGATTATGCAGACGCAATTGTACTTCAGGGCGGCTAACGCCAACTACATCAGCAATTCTACGTTGCAAATCTTTTTCCATCGCCGAAACGGGTAGTGTGACCTTACCGCGTTCACCTTGTAATCGAACTGCGTTAACGGTTCGGGCCTTAAACAGACCAATCAGCAAAAGTAGTAAGCCTGTGATCATCGCGATGATGCCAAAAATAACGAAAATCATTTGACTCACCCGTGGATTAATCATCATGACATTTGTTAACCACTTCGAGAGCGGTTTTATGTTCACGCTGGTGATAACCAACACACCACCGTCTAGCAATGTGATCAGTCCAGCTAGACCAACCATCCATTTGCTAAAAAGTTTCATTCCAATGCGCCTCCTTCCTTTTGTTTAGACACATTTTATACGATTCATTAGAAAGCATTCAAAGAATGCGCTTACCATTTAGTAAACAGCACATCGGGGGCTCGGGTCCGCGTCAAGTAGACAGTCAAATAATTAAAATAGTTTTCATGCGACGGCATGATCTCGATAACGCATCAGGGTCATGCCGTTTAGTGTTAGTTGGCAACGCGTATAGCTGTACCAGTGCCGACTGTACTCCGAGGACGCAAAGGACCCACAAAAGCGCTGCATTTATCAGAAGGTTTATGATGACTTACAGTACAGCCAACTATCTGATGCAGCCATCGCACGAAAGTTTGGCATTAATAGATCGGTTGTCCGCTACATTAAAAGTGATCTTCGCCAATTGAACTAAAGCACAGAGCTAACGTGTAAAATTAATAGAAATTGTGCGGATATAATGACAGCAATTAAAAAGAGTCAGCTGCTTGTGTCAGCTGACTCTTGATTAAACCATCAATTAGTGATGGTTATTTTTTCGTCCAAAAATAATTCTACACTTCTCATAGGAAAGCGCTAAGCTGATGGCTATGAGGGGGTTCCCGCAATCGTGCCTACTTGGCTAATATAATAAGAAGGAAAAATCATGTCTATCAATCATCAGGTACCCCACTCATAATCCTGTCTGCTTACTTCCAGAATTACTTTTTAGAAACTTCAGCAAGATTTTCAATCCATGTTTGGTGCGCTGTTATGACTGGATTGGGCTTCATAGAAGCTTGTTTCCGCGCCACCTCACCAGATTGTGATTCTTGTAATAGGATCCGCGTGCTTCCGTTGGAGAGTGGTTCGACTAGAAAAGATTGATAAGCATACAAAACATTATTATCACCCTGTTGATCACTTGGCATTCCACGCCAACCAATCCTTGCAACGGGAGATTCCTCTGAAGGGGCTACAAAATCCATAACCTCAGCTCGAACGGCATTGCCTAAAGTTTCAAATGTAAAACGGGACCCAAAATTAAGTAAGGAGGTCTCTCCGTCTTCAACAACAATATTTTTCGCTTCAGAATAATAATCTTGCCACTTTCTAGTGTCAATTAAGTTATCCCATAATGCTCTCATGTCAATATTTTTAACTACGATTTCATTGCTGATAAATGCATTAGTATTTCCAGGCTCAAAAACAGATGACCAATTAATATTGTGTAACATAAGAAGTTCCTCCATGTCTAATTTCAGTTAATAAAGATACAAATCATAATGAACCAACTTACACCGTCTGAATCAGTTAGATTAGTTGTATCCAGCCAATAAAAGCCAGTCAACGGTGACTGCACTCTTTATCCAAGCAATCCCTGTGCGCTCGAAGCGATGGACGGAAATAAATAAATGAGCCTAGATAATTGTTCTGAATCAAGCTGAAGTTCAACTGCTGGTAATAATGAATTTATGACGTTATCTGCTTCTGCGCTAACTTCCGTTGCACCCACAATGTGACCAGACTTATCTTTTACAATGACGGACTTCGCCGAATCATCTTTTCCGATCCGTCGATACCAATTATTACTCAAATCAAATGTCTTCACCTCGTATAGATCTGGGCTTTGTTGTGCTTCTTCCACACTAACACCTAGTTGAGCAATTCTTGGAGAAGTAAACACTACGGTCGGAATAACGGGATATTTTAATGCCCCCGATTCATCACCTGTAAATAACTTCGTTAAATAAAGCGTTTCTAAAATGGCGGTTGGGGTAAGTTTCGGCTGATTCTTTTCAACGACGTCCCCTGCGGCATAAATGTTGTCTACAGTTGTACGCAAATGATCATCTACTACGATTCCCCGAGAATTATACTCTACACCAACTACATTCAAATTTAGATCTTCAGTATTTGGAATACGGCCGGTCGCATCAAGAATCCAATCTGCTTCAATATCAACGTTTTGGGTGATGATTCTATACCCATGGTTTTCTTTTTGAATTTCATCAACATTAGCTTCTTTTACAATAGAAACGCCCATTTTTTTCAGTTTATTCACTACTTCTTCAACAAATGGCTGATGGAATTGCTTAAGAATTTTACTCCCGCGAATAATAATCGTTGTCTCCGCACCCGCTGTCGCTGCAATAGTTGCTAGCTCCAAAGCAACATAACCACCACCGAGTACAGCAATCCGCTTAGGCATCTCTTTTAAAGATAAAAAGTCTTTGCTGTCATGCGTGAATTCACTCCCACTAACTTCCAACTTATGCGGACGTTGACCGGTCGCAATCACTATCTTTTCTCCAGTCACTTCGCGCCCATTTACCATCACCGTATGACGATCTTTAAAAGAGGCATGTCCTTTGAGAACGGTAATGCCTGCTTCCGACATCATATTGGTGATTAGTTCAGGGTTATGTCCAATAATGGACTCTTTGTGTTTTTCGCTTTCAGGCCAGTTCACTTTAATGTCACCTGAAAACAGATTGCCCATTCTGTCAACTTGATCTTTCACAACAACAGGTTTATCAAGAATAATCTTTGCGTCACACCCCCAATTTGGGCATGTGCCTCCAATTGTGTCTTCTTCTATTACGCCTACCTTAACTCCTCTAGAACTTAAGGGTATGGCTCCATTATAAGTTGCATGCCCAGTACCAAGATATAGGACTTCGTAATCATAAGTCATCCAATCATTCCCCCAGGAATCTCTTTAATTTGTTCTTTTATTCTAATATCATGGTGGCATTGACCGCTATTTTTTATACTTACTTTATGTAAATGGTTGTTTTTGAGAACTTGAACTGTAATGTTAGAAACAACTATTTTCCTTCTATTCTATTCACCGATTAAAGCCTTTGAACGTCGTTACCGAAACCATCAAGACGGACTGCCATTCATGCGAGATTTATTGTCTTTTAATAATTTTATCTTTTTTAAAGGCTAGCTTTCTCTCGTGTTTAACTTGAGACTGAAAAAAGCTTCCAGATGCATCAATGGACCGCATCTGGAAACTCTCTTGCTGATTATTTGAGATTCGAGCAACTCTGAATGCTCATTCTTGAAGTTCAAAAAAGTATCGGATAATACCAATAATTTTATTTTCTGCATCTACCTGAATTATATGTCCGAGACCGCGAAGCACAAAGAAATCAGTATTCGGAAAATGATCTCGAGCCCCCATAATATCCTCGTAGCCAACAATATGGTCACTTGTGGACAAAACAATAATTCCGCTATTACTTAAGTAAGCTTCATGCATCGCCTTTTCAAATGACAGCTGATAACCATTTTCAGAATACCGCTCCAAAAATGAGACGTCGCGACAATTAAATCCTGACTGAATGTCTGTAATGAAACGTTCATATTGAGCCATTTCGGGCTTACCGGTCAATTGAAGATAATGATCACCATGATCCAATTCTTTCATCTGTTCCATGACATTCTGAGAGATTTTCGCTTGTGCGGGTAATTTTCTCTGCTTCGAACCCGCATAAAAGGCAGGTGCCAATAATAAAAATCTATTAATGAGATCTGCATGTTTATACAGCAGCCCTTGCGCAAGATAGCCTCCATAGGAAAAGCCAATTATGTTAACTGCTTTTCCATCATAGATGGAGCTGATCATACGCGCTAATAAATCCACAACTTGATCGGCATTGACAATAGTATCTGCTTTAGTTTGTCCCATGCCAGGAAGATCAATGAAAGTCGCTTCAATGTCTTCACGGTCCGCCAGTCCGCGATCAATCACATGAGTCATGCTACGATGATCCATTCCATATCCGTGCAAAACGACAACCTTTTTGGGTCCACTACCATGTCTCTTATAAAAAACTTGAGCTTCTGTATCCTGATCAACAAAAAACATTTCTTCCTCCAACTGTCAGTGATGACTGCACAAGATGAATCATTTGGTGCACATCAACTCAACTTATTATTTAACTGTTGTTAATGAAGTTTATCCGACAATACAAACTTTTCAAGAGATAAATTACCACGTAACAGGGCTATTTCTTCCTCATATGGTGGTTCCAAGTACTTATTACGCCCATGTCCAGGCGTTTCCAGCAATTTGGGGACATTGAAAAATCGTTCATCATGAGCTAGTCTATTTAACGTTTCAAAACCAATTTCTCCTAAACCTATGTTGGCATGCCGATCCTTATGCGACCCTAAGCCAAATTTCGAGTCGTTTAAGTGAATTGCCTGAATTTTATCAAGGCCAATCATTTGATCCAGTTTTATTAAAACTTCTTCGTAATGATTCTTTATATCATAACCCGCATCGAAAATATGACATGTATCGATACATACTCCAAACATATCAGGATGACTAACGCCAGCCAGTATGGAGGCCACCTCGCCAAAACTACTGCCCAGCTCATTCCCTTTTCCGGCCATGGTTTCTATCAGGATTTTAGGTAATGCTCTATCTGGCCCTTTCGCCAATAGCGTATCGGAAACGGCATTCAGTCCTCTGATTACGTTTGATAATCCGGACTCTGCACTTATCCCTACATGCGATCCTGGGTGGAAAACAAACGTTTCCGCCCCTAGCTCACGCGCTCGATTAACCTCGCTAATGAATGTTGCGACGCTGTACTCCCACTTGTGTCGGTCCATCGAAGCCATGTTAATGAGGAATGGAGCATGTACAGAAATTGTTTTAATTTCGTTCTGGGACATCAATTCATGCGCATCTTGAACGTGGAACTGACTAATCGGCACGCGGACTGAGTTATGGGGGGCCCCAGTGTACACTAACATTGCATTGGCGTTGTATTTAATAGCCTCCTGGGCTGCGCCAAACAGTTTACCCTTACCGCCAATTGAGACGTGCGCACCTAACAAAATCCTTCTATTCATCTCATCTCACCATTTTCATTTCAATACTCTTCAATCAAGCACGTGTGCCTTAACCCGCCAATCGATGATTGTTCGTCATCATGTAATGCCTCCCGAAAACAAGTCCACAGTGCTCCACCGCTTTCAATTATCGGAAAACTTAATCTAGTGGTTTGATGTCACTTAGCATGAAGGCAAACATTTCGCCGGACACTGGGTGTGAGTACGTTAAGTTGACCAACGCCGTGTAAGGTAACTGTTCTCTAATCACCAGTGCAACTAAGTTAATCATTTCTTCTGAATGTTCGATGTACAATGTCGACCCAACAATTTTCTTGGTCTCTAAATCGACAAGTATTTCCATAAATCCATCATTATTACCGGTGATTCGTGCACGCAAAGTATCACTGGCTAGCATTCGTGTAATACCAATATTTTGATTGCTCTTTCTTGCTTCATCTACTGACATTCCAATAGTTGATAATGGCGTGTTCAAAAAGATAGTTCTCGGAAAGACCGCTTGTTCACCATTGACAGTAATCTCGCCACCACCATAAACGTAGTCAGTGATAATCCGATTGTCCGATAAGGAGATGGAGGTCAGTTGCGGACCACCTTTGACGTCGCCTTCCACGAAAATGTTGGCCACGTCAGTCTCAAGATGGTCATTGTGTACAATCTGACCATTTTCAACGTTGATATCGGTCTTCTCCAAATTAAGTCCTGAAATGTTGGGTTTACGTCCCGTCGCAACCAAGACGGCATCTGCAGTGATCAAGATTGGTTCGTCACCTCGCAACGTTGCAGAGACCTTTGTTCCAGACTCCGTATCGTGGATATCTTCAACGACGGCACCAGTTACGATTCTTACCCCATGAGATTCCAGATCTTTTCGAACAGCATTCGCGGTGAAACGTGGACTCTTGCTCATGAATTCGCTGGCAGACTCAATTAATGTCACTTTAGATCCAAAATTGCTGTAAATTTCCGCAAATTCAAGGCCAATTGCTCCAGCACCAATGATCACCAGTCGCTCTGGTAATTCTCCTTCGTCCATCATTCGTTTGCTGTCATAAACATGGCGGCTATCAGAGAGTCCTTTAATATCAGCCATCACTGGCACAGAGCCGGTATTTATGATGATTCGTTTACCTTCGTAAATTGCATTGTTGCCATCAGGGAAGACAACCTTAACATGATGGTTATCAACGAATGAACCTGTCCCATTGATGATCTTTGTGCCCCCATCTGCAATCATATGATAACCGTAGTCTTGTAAAGATTCTACAGTGCGTTCCTTCTCAAGGATAGCTCTTCGATAGCTTTCACGAGACAACAAATTTTGATCCTGTTTTGATAAAAAGAGCAGTTCTTTTGAAGGAATACATCCCTCTGTGAAACAAGTTCCTCCATATCTAGCTCGGTCCGCTTCGATACTAAGGACTGATTCTCCATGTTTCCTAAATGTGTTTGCAAGTACTTTCGGTCCTTGGCCGAAGCCAATAAAGATGTTGTCATATTTTTCCAAGACATTTCCTTCTTTCTAAAATTTTGGCTACACACCGCTCACATTTCATAGTGTCAAGATTACTCGTACACTATGGTTGGCAAAAGCCTAATCTTGACGCATTATATCTACGATTTAATTTTCTATGCAAGTTAAAGGATTTCATTAAGTTAGGGATTTCGTTCTCAAATCATTAGTCTCTTCTGTAAAAAAGCCATCATCTTATAATTTTAATATATTGTCCGAAAGCAAAGTCGATTCTCACATCAGTCGATTATACAAATGAGCGAAAAAGTAAGAACATTTTGTCATGCCCTAACTCTTTCTTTTAGGGTGAATTACTGAATCATTCAAAAACTTCTATGCTTACTTCACGGCTAATAAGTTAGTTTGCTACACTAAAAAGATTGCCAACAAAATGTATGCCCAAATTAAGGCAGCCCCGGTGTATTCATGTATTATTAATGACAATTTATGAATGTCTCAATCCAGAGGTACCCTAGTCAATCATGCTGACATTATGGGCTATTCTCCCTCTACCATTGAATGGACTAAACTCCAAAAATTGGAATAAGTATTAAAATACACATTTCCAATGATCTAAAACTGTTTTAACCATTAGATTAAAATTTTATAAACGCAATTACATAAATGAGTGCGTCAGTAAAATAATGGATGGCGTATGGAACCAAAATGTTTCTTGATCGGATAAATGACCCTGTCACAAAGAAACGGCTTGCTCCGATAACAAAAATCATTTGAGGTAAGTTCCAGCTATATGTCTCAAAATGCATTAAGCCAAACAATATCATTGAAATAAACAGCGCCAAATAAATGCTGGCGCTGCGTGATAGCCGAAATTGGTTCCGTAAGATAGATCCAAATGCCAAGAAAATTGGAATAGCAAACAGTTCTTCGATTGCCATTCCAAAAATACTTGTCCCCAATGAAAAGCTAAGATCATCAAGGGTCATATGTGTGGCGATGCCTTTATTTTGAATACTGTGAACCAATTGTTGTGCTGTAAGCGAGTAGGCCCAGTTTGCAGCGTAGAAAAATAAGAAAACCTTCCATTGTTTCCAAAAGCTCCTTTGAAATAAGGCCTTAAATCTGTCACCTGCAAAGTAATATAACGAATAAAATGTAATTCCAAAAGGAACTAAATTAGTTATCAGTATGTCAAAAATCAAAGCAGGTTTTGACTTCCCAAATAGAGCGAATAATATTTCCGGTGAACCAGAAATATATATATATCCTAGGATACTTAATGTAGGAATAAGAATCATTAACAGCGCGTTAATCAGTGAAGTTTGATGGTCATCAATAAATGGAATAGTTTCTTTCGAGTTTTTACGTTCAAAAATAGTCATTTTCTTGTCCCCCAATTAAATTTCAAAAGGAGTATAACATTAATGAAACATTATTTAGTATATATGTACTTACCTAAGTCAAGTCTCATCAATATTTACACATATACTATTTGCTATGTGTCTGTTGTAGAACAACATTTTCTCCATTAAAAAGTGCCCAATAATCGTTAGATTTTTATCCAATGATTACGGAGCATTTCATTAAAAGAATTTTAAAATAAGTCTTTAAAAATGGAATTTTCTTGAGATATTTAATTTAAATCCCATTTACGTTTGAGTTACGCAATTTAATGGATTAAGAATCATTAACGTCATTAATAATAATTTAGTATCAGCTTCGTTAAGATCAGTTTAAAGATAGATTTTCAAGAAACTTTTCATTAAGCATGATTGGCGCAACAAACCAACAATGGTAATCTTGCTTATGCCGTTACTGGATCATCAAGCAATTATAAGCACTGTTAACTCTGACCTTCCCCCGGTAATAGGCATTATTTTCAAAGGCACAAAAAAAGACTCCATCAAGGAGTCCAAGATGCCGCCGGTGGGGGTCGAACCCACACTTCCGGTAAAGGAAACTGGATTTTGAGTCCAGCGCGTCTGCCAATTCCGCCACAGCGGCATAATTATCAAACTGTTACACGCCCTTTCGACGTGAAAGGTGGTAACCGGATTTGAACCGGTGATGAAGGTTTTGCAGACCTCTGCCTTACCACTTGGCTATACCACCATGATGACCAAATCCTAACTGGGATAGCTGGATTCGAACCAGCGCATGACGGAGTCAAAGTCCGTTGCCTTACCACTTGGCTATATCCCAATAAAAGGGCGGTATGTGAGAATCGAACTCACGCGTGCTGGATCCACAAACCAGTGTGTTAACCACTTCACCAATACCGCCATAATATTTAATAAGCAGGGATAGCAGGAATCGAACCCGCACCGGCGGTTTTGGAGACCGACGTTCTACCGTTAAACTATATCCCTATAAATGGCGGAAGTTGGATTCGAACCAACGAACCTTTCGGGGCGGTTTTACAGACCGCTGCGTTTAGCCACTTCGCTATTCCGCCATAACAAATGGCGCGGGACGGAATCGAACCGCCGACACATGGAGCTTCAATCCATTGCTCTACCGACTGAGCTACCGAGCCATACCTGCTATTACTACTATTAAGATGGATAACGGTCCCAACGAGACTCGAACTCGTGATCTCCTGCGTGACAGGCAGGCGTCCTAACCAACTGGACCATGGGACCATCATGAAATGGAAGATACAGGGCTCGAACCTGTGACCCTCTGCTTGTAAGGCAGACGCTCTCCCAACTGAGCTAATCTTCCATAATGTTAAATTGACCCCTACGGGATTCGAACCCATGTTACCGCCGTGAAAGGGCGGTGTCTTAAACCACTTGACCAAGGGGTCATAAAACGGAGAGTAAGGGATTCGAACCCTTGAAGCAGGTTGTTACCCGCTTACATCATTTCCAGTGATGCTCCTTCGGCCAACTCGGACAACTCTCCATTTTCACTTGTCAACTCCGGCAGGCGGGCTCGAACCGTCGACAACCTGATTAACAGTCAGGTGCTCTACCAACTGAGCTATGCCGGAAT